>CAYVDV010000008.1:0-16982 GCA_964450465.1 uncultured Saprospiraceae bacterium | reverse complement strand
TCGCTGGCGTCGGTATCGCCGGTATTATTTATAGTGAAGTTGTTCGATGCTCCGGACACACTGATACCATTGCCTGCTGTAAGATTAACAGAGCCCAGTGCATCTGCAGCCGGCGCCCAGGTGGCCCCCGTCCATTTCAGCACCTGACCACTCACGGCGCCCATGTCGTTCAGTTTTGCTGCGGTAACCGCGGCATTGGCAAGCTCGGCCGTGTTGACAGCGTTGTCGGCAATCTCGCTGTTACCTACGGCGTTATCGGCAATTTCCGGACTGCCCACCGCATTTGCCTTGATCTGCAGATTGGAAAACGGACCGGATACATCACCATCAGCCGTACTGCTGGTGGTAAGATCGTCACTGGCATCGGTGTCGCCGGTGTTGGTAATCGTGAAGTTTACACCTGTTTGCGCTACACTTATTCCGGCTGCACCCGTAATACCAACGGTACTGGGCTGCGGCGGAACGGTATAGACGTCCGTGACACGTCCTTGCTGATCTACCGTAATGACCGGGATCTGGCCGGCACCTCCGTACATGCCTGGTGTCACAGGCGTATTGGCCAGGCTGATGGTTCCGGCCGTAGTGATCGGGCCGCCAGTGAGTCCGGTGCCGGTGCCGATTTCTGTAACCGTTCCGTCTGGCCCCACTTGGTCATCCTGCGGAACCCAGGTAGTTCCGTTCCACTTCAATACCTGCCCGTTTGCAGCACCCTGCTGGGCAATAGTAAGCGGAGCACCGCTTGTCCCGTTTCCGGCAAGCGTGGGTGCAGTTTGTGCGGATTGCGTTCCCCAGTTATCGCCCGGGCTCGCAGTATTTTGCGCATAAAGGGCATACGGTACGCTCATAAGTTGAGTCGTGCCCAATTCATCGAATACGTTGGGGGCTGTTTCCAGCGAAACCGTGAGGTATTTGGCGCCACCACCCCAGTTAATAGTGTTAAAGGTGCCCTGTAAAGGGGTGCCCTGACCAATCAGGAGATTAACCAGACCATAGGCATTTGTCGAAGCTGTTTGCATTTCCGAATAGGCAATTGAGCCATTCGGCGCACCGCTGCGAATAGTGAACAACAGGCTTACCGTCTGATTGTCCAGCGTAGCGCCGTCGGCATCTCGTACAATGCATTGGTAATTAAAACCTTGTGGAGTAAATTGGGCTTCTGCACGCCAGACAAACAGGCTGGTAAACAGGCCGATGAGCAGTAAATGACGCTTTGCCATAGACTTATCAGTTTTGGAATGTGTATAAAATAAATCAAGACCAGGATTTGGTCTGGTTTAACAAATGGAAGCTACAGGCGCACAATTCGGGCTGTAGCAGAACCCCGGCTTACGGGGTCTTTTAGAATTAGAAAATAGACGCCCGGCGGCCAGGCTGTACAGTCGATCAGCGAGCCGTCCGGCTCATTGAGTCGCGCATCGGAAAGCAGCAATCTTCCTGCAACATCTACAACAGTTGCGGTAAGGGCAGTACCTTTGTCCGGGGAAAATCGAACGGTGAGAATATCCGTAACCGGATTAGGGAACACGTTAATGTCCCAGCCGCTAAAGTCAGGGTCATTAACCTGTACAATTTGCGTGTGCTCGGGCTGGTGAAAACCCTGTGTAAGGGTACGGTTGCCGGAAGAAAAAGTGGTAATAACAACTTCGCCAACTGTGTACGCGAAAGTCATCCCTTGTTGAACGCCAACATGCCCTGTAGATCCAATAACCTGGTTGAAGAGTGTGGCATCCTGCGCTGTGGAACAATTGAATGCCCAATGCCACAGCATTGCGGTGAGTAGTAATCGGCCCATGGAAAAAATAATCGATTGAAAAAAAAGTATTGCTACAAAAACTGTTCCACAAAGAAACTAATAATCTTTTTATCGGCCGGTCTTTTTTTTAACGGATAGGCGACACTTGGAAAGAATGCGGTCGTTTTTGCCCTAAATATGGTATTTTAAACATCTTTTATGCGTCTGTTTTTGCTCATCCTTGCACTTCTCTGCATAACCCCAATGTGGGTAAACGCTCAGTCTCCCGCTGAAAAATTAATTTTGGACACCGAATTACTGCGGTTTAAAACCATGGTTGACGGGGACACTTCCCGGCTCCGGAGTATGTTATCCGATGATTTGATCTACCTCCATTCCAATGGATTACAGGAAACCAAAGCACAACATCTGGCTGCAATTGGGTCCGGCAGGATCAATTATCAAACCATGGTGCGGGAACCCGGTGTTTTGGTGCGCCGTTACGGCAAAATGGCAATTGTGAACGGGAAAGTTAAGGTCAAGGTCCTGCTGGATGGAAATCCAATTACCGTGACACTGCTCTATTCGGCGGTTTATGGCAGGCAAAAAAAGAGCTGGCTGCTGCTAAACTGGCAATCAACCCGCGCCCAATCTGAATAAGCCGTACCTTTGCGGCGCGCCGGACAAAGAGCATGTCAGGAGATGATCAAAAACACCAGATCGGTCTGAACAAGGGCGCTTATCCCTGGTTTACCAGATGTATTTCCTTAACCAAATCCATCGCCCGTTGAGCACGACAACCATACCAACCAGACCCAAAACGACCACCGCTTCCAAAAAATCTGAAGCTATTCCGTATGAAATTCTGGAGCGTGCCTTTCGCCTCATGGCAACTGCCAGGGCAATGACCGATATTTACGAAGAACACACCAAGTTTGTTTCAAAATACGTCCATGCTACTTCGCGGGGCCATGAAGCCATTCAACTGGCGGTCGCGTTACAGTTGCTGCCTCAGGACTATATTTTTCCCTATTACCGGGACGACAGCATCCTCCTCGGTATCGGTATGCGCCCCTACGAATGCATGCTCCAGCTGATGGCCAAACGAAACGATCCGTTCTCAGCCGGGCGTTCCTACTACTGCCACCCATCGTTGCGAGAGGAGGATAAACCGAAAATTCCCCATCAAAGCAGTGCTACCGGAATGCAGGCTATCCCTGCAACCGGGACCGCCATGGGGTTCTGGTACCGGGAACAAATGGCTATGCTGAGCGAGGCTGAATCGAAGCATCCGCCACTTGTTGTTTGCTCTTTGGGGGATGCTGCCGTCACAGAAGGCGAGGTGAGTGAAGCACTTCAAATGGCTATTCTGAAAAAATTACCGGTGCTGTACCTTGTCCAGGATAATGGCTGGGACATCTCCGCCAATGCAAAAGAAACCCGGGTTGCAAATGCCGCGCAGTATGCGAAAGGATTTCCCGGGCTGGAGGCCATTAGCATAGAAGGAAACGACTTTGCCCTTTGTTGGAACACCGTAAAGGAGATCATCAACACGATTCGCCGGGAGCGGCGTCCATTCCTGTTGCATACCCGGGTTCCTCTGCTTAACCACCATACCTCCGGAGTTCGGAAAGAATGGTACCGCGATGATCTGGAAGAGCACAAACAGCGCGATCCCTATCCCATTCTCCGGAATACCTTGCTGAGCAATGGCTTTACGGAAAAGCAGTTGCTGGCCATCGAGCAGGAATCCAGCGATCTGGTGGCTGCAGATTTTGAGGCCAGCAAAAATGCGGAAGACCCAAGACCGGAAGATCTGTACACACACGATTTTGCTCCGACGCCTGTCACGGAAGAAAAAGGCGTTCGGGAGCCCGCAGGTCGCGAACCAAAAGTCATGGTGGACTGCGCACTTTTCGCGATTGAAGAACTGATGCGCCAGCATCCCGAGTGCCTGCTTTATGGACAGGATGTAGGCCGCCGCCTGGGGGGCGTGTTCCGCGAAGCAGCAACACTTGCCGAGAAGTTTGGCGATCACCGGGTATTTAACACACCGATCCAGGAAGCATTTATTATTGGGAGCACGGTAGGCATGAGCGCAGCCGGTCTTCGCCCGATCGTAGAGGTCCAGTTTGCCGATTACATCTGGCCGGCCTTAAATCAATTATTTACAGAGGTCAGCCGGTCCTGCTACCTGACCAATGGCAAATGGCCGGTAAGTTGCATTCTCCGGGTACCCATTGGCGCCTATGGAAGTGGGGGGCCCTATCACAGCAGCAGCGTGGAGAGCGTGGTAGCCAATATCCGGGGCATAAAAATTGCTTACCCGAGCAACGGCGCAGACCTCAAAGGCCTGTTGAAATCTGCTTACTACGATCCCAATCCGGTCGTGATCTTCGAGCACAAAGGCCTGTACTGGTCAAAACTGCGGGGTACGGAAGGCGCCCGGACAGTGGAACCATCAGAAGACTATATCATTCCCTTCGGCAAAGCCAGAGTTGCGCTCCAGGCCGACCCGGATCGGATCAGACGTGGCGAAACAATTGGGGTAATCACTTACGGCATGGGCGTTTATTGGGCTACCAACGCGGCCGAACAACAATACAAGGGTAGGGTAGAGGTGCTTGACCTCCGCACCCTGCACCCCCTCGACGAGGCAGCCATGTATGACCTGGCCAAACGGCACGGAAAAGTACTCGTGCTGACGGAAGAGCCGGTTAACAACACCTTCGCTCAAAGCCTGGCTGCCAGGGTCAGCGAGCACTGCTTCCAATGGCTGGATGCTCCGGTTCGTACGCTTGGTGCGGCAAACATGCCAGCTGTGCCGCTCAATGCAACACTGGAGCAGGAAATGATCCCGTCTATTGAAAAAGCCGGCGCTGCAATACGGGATTTGCTGGCGTACTAATCCTCCAGCGGCTTTCCTTTCCAGAGCCGGAGCACCACCCAGCGGAGCAACAATACGAACGGCGAACCGTGCATCAGCAGGTCAAACCAGTCGATAGGTTGCATGCCGACCGCTCCTCCGGCTACCCAGCGTAATTTACCCCACAAGTGAGGCTCCGGGACATAGGGCGCCAGCCCGAGTGTCAGGCACGCCAGCAGGATGAACTTCCAGTCATTCAGGATCTTCATGAGCGCTTTTTAAAGGGTTTTAACATCTGGGAGAAAAACCCATGCGGATAAGTATCAACTTCCTCAAAGCCCAGCGGAATATCCCGTCCGTTTTTGGGCATCCATACCGTACCGAACAGGTAGTCCCACAGACTGAGCGTCAAACCGTAATTGACGCCATAACTGTCTTTCGGCAATTCCTTGGCATGATGCCAGATGTGCATCTGCGGACTGTTGAAGAGATATTGCAGCGGCCCCAAAGGGAGGTAAAAATTCGCGTGATTGAGGTGCCCGATGGTCAGCGTGAACAGGTGAACCAGAATAAAATCCTGAATACCAAACCCGATCATTGCCAGCGGAAGATATTCAATGGAGCGATACACCAGTGTTTCCATGAAATGGTAGCGCAGGTGCGCCGCAAAACCCATCTGGCGGACGGAGTGGTGTACTTTGTGGAATTCCCAGAGCCAGGGCACGCGGTGCAGCAGGCGATGCACATTCCATTGTACAAAATCCCGGACGACAAACAAAATCAGCAGTTGTGACCAGTGCGGCAGGGAAGCCACGTTGATCGCAACCAGATTCCGGATTCCGAAGACATTGGCTAAAAATTCATTGAACGCCTTGACAACTACGTTGGATAAAGCCGCATAGCCGATCAGGGAAAACAAAAAGAAGTTGAAAAACATGTAAAAGAAATCAAGCCAGAAGTCCTCCCGAACCCTGGGTTGGTTTTTCCTCCAGGGAAAGGACAATTCAAGAAGATATACCGCCAGGGAAATAGCCAGCAGCCAGTAGAAATAGTTGCCCCAGTGCGGGTTGAGGAGTTCATGCCAAAAGTAGTTGGCATATCCGCGGTACGAATTCTGTATGATCTTCCAGTAGTTTTCCATTACTACTTCTTTTTTATGGCAAGCCCCGGCCATGCCATGAAGGACAAAGCCGGGGCCTTGCTTCTTGTGTTTACTGTTTCAGGTCATAGTCCAGTGCATTCCATGCACCGGCATTATAGGCTTCGATTCCGGCATCTCGCAACATACCGACCGCCATGCCGCTTCGGGCACCCGAACGGCAAACTGCGATGATCGGCTTGCCTTTCTTTTTTAAATCATTGATTTTGCCCTGCATGATCTGGAGCGGAATATTAATCGAGCCTTTAACGTGGCCGCTTTTAAATTCCTCCGGCGTGCGCACATCAAGAATAACGGCGCCCGCCGCTACCAGAGCCTTGTAGTCGGCCTTGGGGCCAAAGAGTTTTTTCAGAAATCCAAACATTATGGCGTGTTGAACAGGTAAAGTGAATAAAAAATTATTGAACCGTTTTTTTCTGCGCGGCGCGCCAGGCGTTCATGCCGCCTTGCAGATCGTACACCTTTTTAAAGCCCATTTTGGCCAACTGGTCAGCCGCTCCGGCACTGCGGGAGCCTGCAGCGCAATACACCATAACCGGCTTGCTCTTGTCCAGGTTGCCAATTTGCTGTGCAAAATTCGCATCGTAATAATTGATCAGCCGGGCGCCTTCAATGTGCCCCGAAGCATATTCCCGCGGTGTACGCACATCAACCAGTTGCACGGATTTGTCTTTTGCCAGCATGGCCTCAAAGTCATTCGCATTGAGTTTTGCTTGCGCCTGTGCGCCGGACTGGCTGCAGGACATCATAGTCATGGTTAGAATTGCAAAAAAGAGAATTCGCATGAAAGGAAGTTTTTTTGATGTATTGGTAATTTAAAATGAAACTAAATAAATGCGCTGCAAAGGTGCAGGAGTTGCAGGATGCATAATTAGGAAAAAGCAAGGGATAAGTTGTACTTTTTATTGGGGCCGTCCGGGCAGTGTGTTATTTTTACCTTAAAAAAAGGCGATATGAAAATTCGATGTGAACACAACAGTATCCGCTTGCGCCTCCGAAAATCAGAATTGGTACAATTGAGGGCGGAGGAATGGCTGGAAGCATGCATCCATTTTCCCGGAGGCCAGTTATTTGCCTGGGAACTGACGCTGAGTGCAGACCGGGCTGATATTACGGCACAATTTGAAGATGGCCGCGTGCGCGTTTTTCTTCCCTCCGTCATGGCATATCAATGGATGGATACGAATGAAGTGGGGGTGGAGTGCTATGTGCCGGTGGGAGAGGGTGCAGCCTTGCATATCCTGGTTGAAAAAGATTTTCCATGTAAGGTGCAGGCAGAGGAATCCAGAGATGATTTCTTCACCGAACTGGCTGAAGAGGCTCCGGTAAATTGCTAGGAGGCGAATTGTACTTTCCGGTGGTAACGGTCCGAATCGATTGATAAAACAAACGCAGGGGGTTCGGCACTTATAAATGCCGCCAGAGGATATTGACGCCTGCATAAAATACCAGCGCTGCAGTCAGGCTCCGCACTGTCGTTTGGGGCAGCCTTCTGGTGCTCCATCGGGCGCCTAATTGTCCCCCAAGCCACACTGCCGCCAGCAAAGGAAGTACCATCTTCCAGTCAATCGCAGCGCCTTGCGCCATTTGCCCGCCCAGGCCCGCTGCCGACTGGCAAAAGATAAATAGACTGGCCGTGGCAGCAATTACCTTTGGAGTATCCCAGCGCAGCAGATGCAATACCGGCGCCAAAAAAATTCCGCCCCCAATTCCGGTTAATCCTGCCAGCAACCCAAGTCCGCCGCCGATTCCGCTATTGGCGCCAATTGATAACGGTGCGTGCCCATTGCTTTTTTCGCCAGACCGGTTTTGCTGCCACATTGCCAGAGCTGCAGCCAGTAAACTTAACCCCAGCAGAAGAAAAAAAGCGCGCTCGCCCAGGCGCCAATATCCCCCAAGGAAGGCCAACGGGATTCCGGCTAATACGAGCGGAGCGCTCTGCTGCCAACGCAACTGACCATTTTTCCAAAAAATGATCAGATTGCCGCTTACTACTACGAGGTTGCACAACAAGGCCACCGGCCGCAGGGTCATCATCGGCAACCCCAGCAAGGCCATTATGGCAAGATAACTGGAACCGCCTCCAAATCCGGCAGAGGAATAGACCAGGGCTATAAAAAAAAACAAAAAAATCAATTCAACCTGCATGCAATACAGAATTCAAAAATGATGGGCCATCAAAACCACTCTGCGAAAATAAGCGCTGCTGCGGGATTTGAATAAACTTTTTGTCGCTTAATCGGACAGTTACCCCAGGCTCTATTACATTTGTCCATAAATTAACATTTTAGTCTGGCAAATGACATAATATGCCTTGTTTCCAGACGTTTTCGGGTTCAAAACAAACGATCATCCTACTTTTAAAACTACCACTATGAGCGAAAATTCTAATTCCCGGATTTACGGAATTGTTGTGACCATCCTGCTGCTGTTATCCGCCGCCCTCGGTTGGTTCTTCTGGCAAAAATCCCGAACCATGATCTCTGAAAGCAAGGAGCGTCAGATAGCCCTGGACTCCCTTACCCAGGTCAAGTTCGATATCGAAAAGGAACTGGACAGTTTGTCCCTGGCCTATTCAAACCTGCGTACAGAAAATGAAAATCTCCAGGGCAAAGTAGCGAACACCGCTGCCTTGGTAGAACAAAAGGAAATTGCCATCAAGCAAATCAAATCTTCCTCCGCTAAAAATCTCGGCGAACTCCGCAAGCAAGTGGAAGACCTACAGAAGGCAAAAACAGAATATGAAACGATCATAACGGTGCTCCGCCAGGAGAACCAGCAACTCAGAGAAGAAAATGAACGATTAAGCGGGGAAAATGCCCAATTAAAGGGAGAAAAAGAGCAGTTGAGCGGGCAGGTTACGGATTTGGCCAAACAACTGGAAGACCAGATCCGTAAAACACAGTCCGCTACCTTCAAGGCAACCTCCTTCCGTGTAGAAGTGGAACGCCGGAACGACAAACTAACGGCCAAAGCACGCCGCGCGCGGGAACTCCTGATCAGCTTTGACCTGGCTGACGTACCGCAATCCTATCAGGGCCCACAAAAGATTTATCTGGTGGTTACGGACGACAAGGCGAATCCTATTGCCTCTAAAAATCCGACCAAAGCAACTGTTTATGCACCAACCGGGCCCGTGGAAATCCTTGCGCAACAAGTAAAGAATGTAGTGCTGGAACCGACCCAAAGGCTGTCGTTCGTCCATCAGTTGGAAGACAAGCTTAAATCAGGCAACTACGTCGTTGCCATTTATTGCGATAAGGGCCTGCTTGGCGCTTCCAGTTTCCGGCTTCGCTAGGGTAGGGCAAGCAGAAAGACTGTTCTTTGTAATTTTTGTCCATAAAATGACCTGCAAAAAAGTGTGGTGTCGAACGTATCCCACACTTTTTTGTTTTTTTAGTAATGAAAGAGGAATCCAGGGTACCGGAACAACCTGCAGTACCGGAACCACCTAAAACCGAACCGGAAGGGTGGGGGATGCGCCGCCTTCTGCGGCGGATTGAAAATGTGCTGTTCACCCTGGTGGCAGTCCTGATCTTCCTGTATTTCCTCTTGCAGTCATCTGTCGTCCAGAACTGGCTCATCGGAAAAATTACCGCTTACCTGTCTTCCGAGTTGCAGACCAGGGTGGAACTCCGGCATGTTGACATTTCTTTCTTTGACAATCTGCTGTTGGAGGGGCTTTATGTAGAAGACCAGCATCAGGACACTTTGCTGTATGCCGAATCGCTTGCCGCCGGCCTGAATTCCAACATCCTCTCTCTGCTGAGCAGCAAACTGGAATTTAACGAGATCAAACTCACCAGAGCGCGGTTTAATATCCGGCGCTATGAAGGCGAAACGCAGAACAACCTGCAGTTTATTCTCGATTTCTTTTCCAGCCCCCAGCCTAAGAACAAAAAGAAATCGCCTTTTCGCATACGCATTCAAAACATGCGTCTAACCGATGTCCAGTTTCAAAGCGAGGATCAGGTCAGGGGGAAAAAGATATGGGCCAGTTTGCCCAATGGCGTGATACGGGTCCGGAACCTGGATATACCATCCAAGGTGATTGACGTGCAATCCATTTTCCTGGAAGGAGCAGCGTTTTCAATTTCGCAGTTTCCAGGTAAAACTGGAACGCCTGTTTCAAACCCGGAAGCCCGGAAAGTCTCCAATATCAGCGACACAACAGCGGCACCAAATCTGGCAGAACAACCCTTCCGTATCACGGTAGGACGGCTCGTTCTGAAGGACAACCAGTTCTCACTGGATAAATTCGACTCGTCTCCGGCCAAAACTACGCCAGATCTGGTCATAGACTACAATCACCTCGCGGTGCGTCGGATCGCCGTAGAGGCTGACAGTGTGTATGCCGACGGCGATCTTTTTTTTCAGGGAAAACTCCGGCACCTCGCTGCCCGGGAAGAACAAAGCGGCTTTGAGCTGGAGCATCTGGAAGCCAGGCGCCTGCAAATCTGCGACACGCTTGCTGCTTTGTACGGCATGCGGCTGCAAACAAACGGCAGTGTATTGAGCGACACCTTCGCCATGCATTACAGTACCTACCGCGATTTTAAAAATTTCAACAACAAGGTGTATCTCGAAGGGCGTTTCGATGCAGGATCCAAAGTTCGGCTCGGGGATATCATGCACTTTAGCAGCGGCCTGGAGCGCAGCAGGTTTTTTGTAAACAACCGGGAAGAGATCGTTGAAATTGAAGGTCTGGTTGACGGCAAGATTAACCGCCTTAATGGCCGGGAACTGACTATTCGCCTCCACGACGATACTTTTATTAAGGGGAGTTTTGACGGCAATGACATGGCTGAAGGAAGCGACCGGATGCGGCTTTTGTTTGATTTTGAACGAGTCCGATCGAATATGCGCACCATCCGGAAGATCATTCCGGGCTTCAATGCCCCCGGCTATTTCGACCGCCTGGGCAATATCAACTTCAAAGGCACCTACCAGATCTTTTTCGGTACCAACCACATCCTCAATGGCGACGTGGTAACAGATATCGGATATGGCAATCTGGATATGAAACTCGACTTGATGGGCGGTCCCGAAAAGGCAACCTATTCCGGATTGCTGAACATGCACGACTTTGATCTGGCCAAGTGGACCGGTAGTCAGGAATTCGGCAAATCAACCTTCCGGGTAAATATTGATGACGGGAGTGGGTTGACCCTGCGCACGATCAAGGCAAACCTGGCCGGGAGAATTGATTCGTTTTATTTCAGAGGCTATAATTACCAGAATGTTGAACTCAAGGGCGACTTTGACGAATCGCTGTTTGTCGGGGAGATGAATATGAAAGACCCCAACATCGATATCAATTTTGACGGCACCGTCAATCTAAAGAACAAAGTGCCCAAATACGATTTCAAAGCAAACCTCCGCCGACTTGATCTCGGTGCACTCAATCTGGTAAAAAAAGACTGGGTGCTGTCCGGCAATATTGAAAAAATACAGCTCATCGCCCAAAACTGGGATGACCTCCGCGGAGAGATCATACTCCGAAACCTAAGGCTAAAGCAGGATAAGGAATATATCCACCGTGTTGACTCCCTGATTTTTGTCGCCTCTTACCTGCCGAGTGGCGACCGCTCCTTTTTGCTTCTCTCCGATATCGCCAATGGAAGCCTCTTCGGCCGGTTTGAAATTAACAACATGGCCTCCAATGCGCTCCGGTATTTTCATGCCTATTACCCGGACATTGTCGAGCAAGCCTATGGCCAGCCAATCGTCGACACGGTTCCTTTGCGGGATAACTACCGGATTGACTTTCAGATCAACGACACCAGGCGGTTGACCCAATTGATCGATCCCAAACTGGACACCCTCCGAAATATCGCATTTCGCGCAAGTTTGAATGCAAACCTCGGAACATCCACCCTGCATGTCGAAGTTCCCGGATTACAGTACAACGGCATTCGCGTAAAGGGCGTCAACCTGGATTGGAACAACACCAAAGGAAATGGCCGGTACAATCTGGACGTGCCGCAGGCTATGATGGCCAATGGGAAACAACTGGCGCATCTGCATCTTTTCGGCGAAGCCAAAGAGGATGAAGTTGCCTTTTCTCTACAAACGGAAGATACAGCCTCGATAATCGAGCGGATTAACCTCAACGGGGTTCTCTCTACCGTCGATTCTCTCTGGCAAATACAGTTCAATACTTCGGATATCACCCTGTTCGATGAACAGTGGTTTATGGATGACGATAACTACCTCCGTTTTTCAGGGGAGTATTTTGATGCCCAGAATTTCGACCTTATGCATGATATCCAGCGGATTGTGCTGGAGAGCTATAATGACGGAAAAGGAGCCCGATTCTCCCTGGCCAACTTTGACCTCAACTTTATTGACCGCCTTTTCAAGGTTAAAAAATTGGCATACCGGGGGAAAATCTATAACCTGGATGTAGAGATCGAGGACATATTTTCCATGCAGGGGATTCAGGGCTATATTACCACAGACACAGTTTATTTAAATGAAAAGCCCTATGGATCCCTGATCGGGAATGTCGAAATGCAGGACCTGAAATCCCCCTTGCTTTGGAAACTCTTTTTAAATGAAAAAGACAAGCACCAACTCCGGCTGATGGGCGCAATGGTGCAGGCAGGTCAGGAGGACTTAACGTTGCCCGAATTGGGCCTCGTCCGATCCGGTGAGTTCCAAACCAAGGTGACAAGCACAGGATTTCCGATGGAAGTACTGGAACTGATTGTCCCGGATATTTCCAAAACTACCGGGACGCTGGACGTCGATGCACAGCTGGGAGGCACGTTCAAACGTATCGGAATGAAAGGGACGGCTTTGGCAAACGGGCATTTCCAACTGGACTACATGAAGGCCATGTTCTATATCCCCAATCAGCTTATTACCCTTACGGATAACCTGATCTGGGCAGACGGGGATACCATTCTGGACGGCAGCCAAAAAAATATAGCCCTGATCAAAGGCGGTCTTCGGCACGACCATTTTAAAGACTGGAGGCTGGATTGCGAAATAAAATCCGTCGGGTCCAATTTTATGGCTCTGAACACTTCCCGGGACGATAATACCCTTTACTATGGGCAGGGAATTGGCCGTTTTGAGGCAAAATTTTCCGGTTCATTCAGCAAAACCGATATCTATATCAATGCGGTAACCGGTAAAGAAACCCGGCTGTATATCCCGCTGACATCTTCCTCCACGGATATTTCTGATGCCAGTTTCATTGTTTTCCGCGATAAAACCCTTCCGGCGGACGACAAGACATTTAAAACAAAAAGTTTTTCATTGGGCGACTTGAAAGGGCTCAATCTGGAAATGAATCTGTCCATCACGAATGATGCAGAGGTTCAACTGATTTTTGACGAGCAGGCCGGGGATATCGTGAAGGGTAGGGGAGAGGGCGATATCCGGATGACCATCAACCGGGAAGGGGAATTTAAAATGTACGGCTCCTACCAAATTCAAAAAGGGGAATACCTGTTTACCTTGTTGAACTGGGTGAACAAGCCGTTTACCGTTGCAGAGGGCGGAACCATTAACTGGTACGGCGATCCCTATGGCGCTCAGATAAGCCTGGATGCCACGTATGCGGAGAACACCTCGCTCTATAACCTGCTGCGGGATGAACTCGTGGTTACCAACGGACTGAGCAGCGAAGCCAGCAAGTCAACCCGCGCAGTGGTCACCATGCACCTGAAAGGCGATCTCTTCAAGCCAAATATCAGCTTTGACCTGAATTTTCCCAATGTCTCCAGTCAGCTTAAATCATTGGTTGACAGTAAGTTATCGCTCCTTCGCCAAGACCAGAATGAGCTAACGCGACAGGTTTTCGGTCTGGTAGTGGTGGGATCGTTTTTGCCACCTTCCGGCGGGGCTACCAATATACAAAGCAGCGATTACCTGGCCTCGGCCTTTAACACGTTGACACAGGTACTGAGTAATCAATTGTCGGGCTACCTGACCGGATTGGCGTCGGAGTGGTTTGGCGGTAAAATATCCAGCATTGATTTTGATATAGCCTACAATGAATACCGGAATCAGACGGCGCCCAGCGACGGAAGCCTGACCCAGATAGGCCGGGAACTGCAGGTGCGGCTGACGAGCGGTTTTGTCAATGACCGGGTGACCATTCAGGTAGGCTCGCAGTTTGGCCTCGGCCAACCGGGTGCGGCTGCCAGCAATAACGGTTTTCTGGGCGGTGACGTTACGGTAGAGATACAGATCACGGAAAACCGCAACTGGCGGCTCAAAGTGTATGAACGTACCGAGCCGGATGTGGCCAGCGGATCCAGATCGCGTTCAGGGATCGGGATAAGTTTCCGGAAAGAATATGAAAACTTCGCTGATCTGATGGACGGGCTGACCGGCTGGATACGAAACCGGAAAAGGTAAGGGCAAAACCCAGTAAATATTTCGTCTATAATTTATATTATGTTAAATAGCGTATTTCCCTTTGCAGATTGCGGAAACCCTATAACTTTGCAGCCCCTGCCAAGGCAACCGCAACGTAAAGACACTTTTAACGCCTTGTTTTTCAATGAAAAACACTTACTTTGATCTTGTCGCCCAGACCTTTGATTTTCCCCAGGATGGCTTTAGCCTCAAGGATAATCATTTGCTCTTCAACGATATTGACATTCACGAGCTGGTTCAAAAATATGGCTCTCCCCTGAAGCTGACCTACTTGCCCAAAATCGGTGAGAAAATCCAGCTGGCCCGAAAACTCTTCCGTGATGCCATTCAGCGGTATAACTACAACGGCAAGTATATTTATTGCTACTGTACCAAAAGCTCGCATTTCGCCTTTGTGCTGAATGAGGTGCTGGAAAACGGCACACAACTGGAAACATCCTCGGCTTTTGATATCGATCTGGTATGGCGGCTCTACCGCCTGGGGAAGATCAATAAAAGCACTACGATCGTCAATAACGGTTACAAACCCCTACCCTATCTGCGGCGGATCGCCAAACTGATTGATGAGGGCTTTCAAAACGTCATACCGGTTTGCGACAACGAATCCGAACTGGATGCCTATGACCAACTGGTCAAAAAAGCAAAGTGCAGCATCGGCATCCGTATGGCTACCGAGGAAGAGCCCAATTTTGAGTTCTACACCTCCCGCCTTGGAATACGGCAGAGCGAGGTGCTGAACTTTTACCGGAATAAAGTAGCCAACAACCCCAAATTTGAACTCAAAATGCTCCACTTTTTTGTCGATACAGGCATTAAAGACTCTATTTACTACTGGAGCGAGTTGAAAAAGGGGATCAAGACCTACTGTGAGCTCCGGAAGGTCTGCCCTACCCTATCCTGCCTGAATATCGGCGGCGGCATGCCCATCCGGAATTCCCTGGGTTTTGAATACGACTACCCCTACATGGTCAATGAAATTGTTCGTTTGATCAAGGAATACTGTGATGACGAAGGCGTGCCGGAACCGGATATTTACTCCGAATTCGGAAAATTTACCGTCGGTGAAAGCGGCGCTACCATCTTTTCCGTGATCGGCCGGAAACAACAAAATGACGCAGAACAGTGGTACATGCTGGACAACTCCCTAATCAACACATTACCAGATAGTTGGGGGATAAAAGAGCGCTTTATTTTGCTTCCCATCAACCACTGGGATAAGGAATACCAAAAGGTAAATATCGGCGGGATCAGTTGCGATAATGCCGACTATTACAATTCGGAGGCCCACATCAACCAGGTATATTTCCCGGTTTACGATGAAGCAAAAGACGAACCCTTGTACATCGGCTTTTTCCACACCGGCGCCTATCAGGAGTCGCTCAGCGGCTACGGCGGCCTGAAGCATTGCCTTTTGCCGGCGCCCAAGCATATCCTGATCGATAAAAACTATTACGGCGAGTTTACCGACTGGGAAGTATTTCAGGAACAGGATGCCGATTCCATGCTGCGCATCCTGGGTTATGACTCGCCATACGCCTCGTAAACAATTGATTTACAGGGTCCAATGCCCTAAGTACTTCAAAAAGAGTTTTGCCAGATTTTCCGCATCGGAAATTCCCCTGTGATGGATCCCGGTAAAAAGGATGTCCTCCCGCTCCACGGCCTTGCGCAGGCCGATCGGGCGTCGAAGGTGCTTCATGCTGAGATATTGTTCCTTAAGGTTGGCGTGATGCGCCGTCCAGCTGCTGTCCAACCGGTGCAGATTGCAATCGCTGATAAACATTTTTTTATCAAATGATCCCCAGGAACAAAGCACGTAATCCTCTTCGTCAATCCGGGCCCAATCCCAAAACTCCTGGATAACCTCCGGAAAGTTCCCGGCCCTGTTGACATCGTGTTGCGTTATACTGGTCAGATTACGGCAAAATGGCGACAGGGTCGGATGGACGACCGGCCGGATAAAACGGTTAAATTTCCCCCGCACCTCGCCAAAGTGATTCACCCGGAAAGCCCCGATCTCAATTGTTTCCTGCACAAAACCGGGTGGTGTGTTTTCCCAGCATGTGGCCTCGAGGTCATAAATAATATAGTTTTTCATCGCGTATTTATTTCGCGGTGAATAATTCGTGGATTAATCAACGCAAGCCTAATCGATATAATGCATACCAGAGCCACAAGCGAAAACGGCTCTTCTGCGTAGCGTAGAAAAACGCTTGCTCCAGATCGGGATGCAACTCCTGCCGCTCCGGATGAACCAAAGGAAAGGATATGGACCGGGCCTTCACCTGCCCCCGTTTGGACCATTCCGTGGTATTGGTGGCCCCTTCGGTTCCTATGCCCTTGTTAAGGACCAGATTCACGCCCGGTACGATGCAGAGACCGTGTTCCTTCAGTATGCTGTAAAACCAGGCGTATGCCCAGGAGTTATTTTCTCCCGACCTGGTTTTTGAAAATTTATCCATCAGATAGGTAACCGCCTTCTGATCGGACAAGAAACGTTTTAAGTCTCCCTTTCGTTCAAAATTTTCCAGGTCTTCCAGATTAATATCCATTTTTTCCCAGGCACGCCGCCAGGAAGCCCACCCCCATACAAAGGGGAAGCGGGTAAAAACGTAACTTGCCGGTATGCCTGCCTGCGCTTTTTCTGCCTGGTTGGAACAGCCAATATGCATAATGCGTTCGTCTTCCCGGTATTTCACTAACAGTTCCGAACAAAACGGAAAAAGACTCGGATCCGGCACACAGTCGTCTTCCAGGATGATCCCGTATTCTTCCTGGTTAAAAAACCAGTTTAACGCATCATGCACACCGTTGCGCAATCCCAGGTTCTC
>CAYVDV010000007.1:0-31324 GCA_964450465.1 uncultured Saprospiraceae bacterium | reverse complement strand
TGTAAATGTTCTCAATGACTACAATCGCATCGTCCACCAGAATACCGATAGCCAGCGACAGCCCCAGCAGCGACATCAGGTTGAGCGAGTACCCCATCACCTTCATCATGACGAACGTGCTGACAATAGACGTAGGGATGGATACCAGCACGATCGTCGCATTGCGAAGGCTGTGCAAAAACAACAGCATGACCAGCGCAACCAGCAACACGGCAATGAAGAGGTCGTGTACAACCGCATCGGTTGCCTGTTTGGTAAAGGTGCTGGAATTGGCCACCACATCGAATTTGAGGCCCTGGGACGCGTAGCTTTGTTCGAGGCTTGTCAATTTTTCCAGGACCAGCTTGGCCATTTCCACGGCATTCGCATCGCTCTGCTTGCGGATTTCCAGGCCCATTACCGGCAGTCCACCGGCCCGGCACAGTACTTCCTGGTCTTTGACCCCGTCCTGTACCTCCGCAATGTCTTTGATAAAAATAGACGAGCCGAAACGCGATTTTCCAACGACCAGATTGCGGATATCGTCGAGGGTCAGAAATTTGCCCGCCAGGCGAATCCGAAGCTGCGTTTCGCTGCCGCTCACTTTTCCCGTGGGAAAGTCGAGGTTGGCGGCCTGGACCGCCTGGGCCACCTGAAGCAAGGACAGGCCGTATTGTTCCAGGCGGGCGCTGCTGATGTTTATCCTGATCTCGCGCGCTTCCCCGCCCAGAATACTGACCTGCGCCACGCCTTTCACCTGCGCCAGTTCCGACACCACCCGGTTATTGATCAGGTCATAAAATTCGGAACCCGCCACATTGGCTTGTGCGGCCAGCCGCAAAATAGGCAGTTCGGACAGGGCAAACTTGTTGATTACCGGCGGCCGCACTTCCTTTGGAAACGAAGGCAGGATCTGATTGATCTTGCGCTGCATTTCCTGGACCGTCTTGTCAATGTCGATTTCCTGCTGCATCTCCACAGCCAGAAAACAGATGTTTTCGTTGGAGGCAATCTGGATCTGATAGATCCCCTCCAGAGAGGAAATGGCATCCTCGATCGGCTTGGCCACGGCATTTTCCACCTCCGCGGGCGAAGCCCCCGGATAAACCGTCATGATCGTGACCAGCGGCGGGTCAAATTTGGGCACCAATTCGATTGGCAAACTGAAATAACTGGCCACCCCCATAAATGTCAGTACGGCAAATACGACAATGATGAGCGACGGTCGGCGAATCGAGAGTGCGGTAAGATTCATGCTTCAGAACATTAAGGAAGCGGATTATTCTGTATAGTGTTTACCGGGAGCCCCGGCAGGTTGAACGGCAAATGTATGCCGATAAAATAATTTGGCCGGTCCAGGGTGAAATTCCAGTTCCAGCCTATGCTGAGAATATCGCGTAAGATAGTGCCTGTAATGCCGGCGGAGAATTCCGGGTTGCCATCCAGGTCAAAATCCGGTGCGGCGCTGTTGAGCCCGATCCCGGCATCGATGAAGTTGTTGTAAAAATGCGACTTCCGGCTGCCGAATTTCAGCAGCAAGGCTGCCGAAGGGGCAAAGCGGAATTTGGGGGCATCAGCCGGCGGATCGAGGGTGTAGGGGTTGGCCATGATCAGCCCTACCTTGGTGGTGGTATGCGCCCCGATCAGCACCATTTTTATCCGCTGCGCTTCGATCGCATGACCGGTCGATTGCTCGGAGGAGGAATCGTTGGGCAGGCGGAATACCGCTTTGATCAGCACCTCATCCCCCACAGCGCGCTGACCGGTATATTGCAGGTCGATGACGCCGGCCGGCGGTATTTCGCTCAGGTTAAAAGCGGTAATCTCCTCGGCGAGTTCCTGTGAATTCAGGCGGACCTTGTGCAGGTAGGAATAGGGAAATTTCTTGACCAGGTCCTGTACCCGCTGGACATCGTTTACTGTCTGCTGCAGGCAACTGTTCACCCGGAGCAAATGCTGGTTGGCCAGCAGGATGGAATCGCCTACCGCAACCTGGAGGCTGTCCGATGCCGCTTTTAGTTTAAACAAGGTATTGAGCAGGCGGTCGCCCCATTCGGGTTGCTGGGTGGCCGGCCAGTTGCTCAGTTCGCTGCGCAGGGCCGTCACAACCGGGATGATCTGGGCGGTAGCCCCGTTTTTAAACTGTTCCAGCACAACTTTCAGGTCGACCGTGACCGATTGGATCGCACTGTCCAGTTCGGGCCGGATCTGCTGTACGCATACGATAGAAGGGAAACTTTCCAGCACCTTGGCCTTGTAGGCTTCCAGCACCTGGGTTGCGCTTTCGTTGAGGCCCTGGGCGAGATCCCGGTAGTTGTCGAGTTGCTCGCGGTCGTTGTCCGACAACGTCGTTACCCAGCGGGGAACGGAAAAAAACTCGCCGTTCTCCAGCCGGTCGAAATTTTCCACATGGATACGGGCGCCGCCGCTGGGGTCGCGCCGCCAGGCCGCTATGCTGAACTGGATCTGGCTGCCGGGTTTGAGCCCTTTGAGGTCAATCGCGATTTGTTCCAGTTGTTCGTTGAAGCGGCCGATGCTGTATAAAAAACGGTCGGGGCGCTGTTTCACGGGCACGCCGGCGTATTGCTGAAAATATTCTTCCGTATAGTTGTTGAAGTCATCGGCCAGAAGCGTGTCTTCCGACACCTTGACGAGGTATTGTTCCACCTCTTTGAGCAGGTCTTTTTGTACGTTCAATCCCGTCATCATCTGCTTGGTCAGCTGAATGATGCGGTCCTGGTTAGCCAGGGCGTCGTTGATCCGCCCGGCTTTATTTTCCAGCATATCTTTCTGAAAAAACTGCGGGAATTGTGCGCGCCCGATGCGTTGAATAGCCTCCACATTGGGTTCAATAAGCAGCTGACTGTTGATGTCCACGATCGGCAGGCCACCGGTGGCCACGTCCAGCGTGTCGCGCTGCGTACCCGGAAGTTCGCGGATCTTCAGGACCGAATTTTGTGCAACAGCCACCTGGGCAAGCAGCAAGCAAACAATATAAAAGCAGAGTTGCCGGATATTTTTCATAGCAGATGGGTATTAGCGGGTTTGGAAGAAAGGAATCACCTTGGTTACTCGGGACCTGGTCTGTTCAGGCCAAATCAGCCTGCGCAGCTTGCACGATTTCCCGGCTTACGGTGGCGAAACTCAAAGGATCTGTTTTGGACAGAAAATCGGTGGGCTTGCCTTTGGCCGACATAAAGATGCAGCGCACCTGATTATAGTCGTGTTGTTGGAGGGCCCCGAGCCAGGTGGAGATCTGCACCCGCAACAACGTATAGCTTTTCACCCAGAGGGCACAGCCGGGTGTTATGCCGGCTCCCGGGTCGGCGATACAGTTGTCGAGAATGGTGGCCCCGTTGCCGGCATCGTCACCCAGCAGGATGGCCCGCACGTACTGGTTATCGCCGAGAAAGCGTTGCAGCATGGCTTCCGCCTGTGCGGGATCCGCATTGGCTTCTACCACTGTGAGCGCCTGAAAGTTTCCCGAAGGCGGCAGCGGTCCGGTAGCGTTTTCCAGGCCGCCGGCACTCTTTAAGGTCTGTGCATAATAAACCTGCGCACTGCGCAGGTGCTCCAGGGTTTTGCGGATGAGGTTGTCGCCTTCCAGGAAGCTCAGGTCGGCAGGCCGGGCGGTAAAAGGCGTTTCATCCACCACATCGCGGGCCCGGTTATAGATGGTACGGCTTGCGTCTGCGCCTTTGCCGTTTGCCTCTATAGCCGCATATATTTGCCACAAGTAGGATTGCCGGATACAATAGCGCTCGGCTGCCTGGTAGCCGACTTCGGTAGCCAGCCCTGCGCTGCCGCGAGACCAGGCGTCGAGGCTGGCCGCAAGCAATTGATCCAGTTTTGCCGGATCGAAGGGCTGCAATGCATTCAGTGCAGCCTGAAATTCATTAGCCCAGGAGGCCTGTTTTTTAATGCCTTTGGGATTCGAAAGGGTCGGTGTAAACATATTGTCATTTGATTTGAGAACGGAAAGAGCAGTGTCCTGCAAGAGTACTACAATTTGCGCGATTATCCCGCAATAATAGCCGGACAGGTAATTTAAACGTCCGTTTTTCAGCGTTTCAAAATCTCCAGCACCTGACCCACATAGCCGCCGCCAAACAAATTGACATGGACCAGCAGGTAATACAACTGATAAATTTCCAGGCGCTGCTCAAAGCCCGGCTCCAGAGGCCAGGCGGCTTCGTATGCAGCGTAAAAGACAGGGTCGAATCCGCCGAAAAGCCGGCTCATCGCGAGATCCATTTCCCGGTGAGCAAAGCAGGCGGCCGGGTCGATCAGGACTGGCTGGCCTTCCGGGTCGCACAGAAAATTGCCGCTCCACAGATCGCCGTGGATCAGGGCGGGCTGCTCTTCGGGGCAGCGCCAGGCCAGGTTCCGGCAAAGGCGATCGAGCTGGCGCTCGGCTCCGGCATCAAAATAACCCAGTTCACGGGCCAACAGCATTTGGGGCCACAGGCGTTCTTCGGCGTAGAAAGCGGCCCAGGTATCATGCCGGGTATTGGCCTGCGGCAGCCGGCCGATAAAATTGTCGTGGGCAAAGCCGAAACGGGCCGAGGTATTGCCGTGGAGGTTGGCCAGCCCCTGCCCGAAGCGCTCCCAGAACAGCCGGTTGCGGTACCCCGGAGCAATGTACTCCAGCAACAAATACGCATGGCCGTCGTCCGTACTGCCGTGTCCGTACACCTTCGGCGTTCGGATCGACTGCGAAGCGCCCAGCAGGGCCAGCCCCTGGGCTTCGGTGCGAAACATGGCGGGCGCCTGTTTGTCTGTATTCGTTTTGACAAACCACACCCGTCCGTCGGCTGCGCGGATCCGGAAAGCGCGATGAATATCGCCGCCTGAAACCGTTTTAACTTCCGCCAAAGGAGTATGGAGCAGCGTTTCCAGATGAGTATGCAGGCTGGGAGACATAAGGAAGTAGGAGGCACTTACGTGGGATCAAATGTAGCATTTTCTTAAAACCCGGGATGCGAACCACCCTGAAGTTATTGGGAAGTCCCTTACCCTTCCGTGTACCGCAGGACATCCTCGACAAATTCCCTGTGGTTCGCCAGCCGGGGCACTTTGTTTTGGCTGCCAAACTTTCCGCGGGCTTTCATCCAGCGATGGAAGGTACCGGGAGGCACCGGGTGCAGGCGCAGGCAGTCGAGCGCCATGCCGTGGTAGCGTTTAGCCTCGTAATCGGAATTGATCCGTTGCAGTGTTTCGTCGAGCATCCGGTTAAAATGGGTAATATCGGCGGGGGCTTTTTCAAACTCCACCACCCATTCGTGGCCGCCTTTGCTGCGGCCGTTTGCGAAGTAAACCGGCGCCGCCGTGTACTCCGAAACAACGGCGTTCAGTTGCCGGCAGGTTTCTGCCAGGGCTTTGTCGGTGTCGCCCACCATAACTTCTTCGCCAAATGCGTTGATGAACTGTTTGGTGCGCCCGGAAATCTGAAAACAGAACGGATAGCGCCGGGTAAACACCACGGTGTCGCCAGGCAGGTAACGCCAGAGGCCGTTATTGGCGGAAATAAGAACCGCGTAATCTTTGCCCAGCTCTACATCGGGCAGCAGGACAGTGCGGGGGTGCTCTTTATCCCACTCTTCCATGGGAATAAACTCATAAAAGACCCCGTGATCGGCCAGTAACAACATATCGTTTCGGTGCAGGTCGCACTGTGCGCCGAAATACCCTTCCGAGGCATTATAGATTTCCTGGTACACAAAGCTGTCGCTGGGGATCAGCGCGCGAAAGGTTTGCCGGTACGGCTCAAAGCCCACGCCGCCATGCATGTATGCCTGCAGGTGCGGCCAGACCTCGAGCAGGTTGTTTTTGCCCGTTTTTTCCAGCACCATCCGGAACAGCACCAGCAGCCAGGTGGGCACCCCGCCAAACATGACAATATCGTCGGTGCGACTCACCAGATCGGCTATGCGTTCGATCTTTTGCTCAAAATCGGGCATCAGGGCGGTTTCAAAATCGGGCGTATAAAACATGCGCCCGATAGCCGGCATGTGGTAGGTAAGGATGGAACTGACATCGCCCAGCCGGGTTTTGGGATAGTCGGGCAGGCGGGAGAAACTGCCGGGCATGAGGAGGTTGCGCCGGCGAAAGATCTCCAGGTCCGGCCGGCTGTTATACAGCAAAGCCAGCGAATCCCAGGATCCGGCAATATGACAATGGACGAGATTCGTACGCGGAACGGGAATATACTTGCTTCGGTCGCTGGTGGTGCCGCTGCTCTTGCTGTACCAGTTTACCTCGCCGGGCCACAACACATCGCGTTCGCCATGCATCATGCGCCCGATGTCGCTTTTCAAGCGCTCGTAGTCGTGCACCGGGACTTGCCGGAAAAAGTCATCAAAGGTGCGAATGCTGGCAAAATGGTGTGTACGGCCAAATTCTGTATGGCGGGCGGTCTCGATCAGCTTGCGGAACCAGCGCTCCTGGGTTGCCTCCGGCCGGTACATGAAACGCTCAATGCGTCGCATGCGCAGGCGCAGGTATTGTTTCACGGTGGCATTCACCAACCATTTCATAGGCTTGCTTGGTTTTGTCCGCTCATTGCTTTGGCGAAGATAGGCAATCCGGGAATATATCGCGTGCTGTGCCCTTCCGCCAGCACCGTTGCTTTTTTAGTAGAGCATACGCCGGATTGGCGCAAATTTCGGCGAAACGTTTTACTTTGCCCACTTCTCTTTACCTGCCCGGTCATGACACTGCACAAATTCAAGGATTTTGATGCCTTTTACGAGATGCTGCTGCCTTCGGAAAAAGGCATTTGCCTGCGCCTGCGCGAGCTGATCCAGGACCATTTTCCGCACTTGCGGGAAAAATTTGGCTACGGCGTGCCCTTTTACCACCAGCACAGCCGCATCTGTTTTATGTATCCGGCGTCCTTCCCCGGCAGCGGCCGGACAGAAGGGGTGGCTTTCGGTCTAAACCGCGGCCACCTGCTCTCCAATGCGCAGGGTTTGCTTGATCTGGGCAGCCGCAAGGAAGTTGCCTATATCCATTTATTAATCCCCAAAGATATCCGGGAAGAGCCCCTGCTTGAGATCCTGAATGAGGCAATAATCGTTGACCAGGAACTATACAAAAGAAAATGAGCAACATTACCATCAGAACCGCCACCGAAGCCGACCTGCCCGCCATCCATGCCCTGGTGTATGAACTGGCAGTATATGAAAAAGAGCCGGAAGCGGTGGTCACCACTCCGGCAGAGTATCTGGAAGATTTCCGTAACGGTCTGTTTGAAAGCCAGGTGGCCGAACTGGACGGCCAGGTCGTTGGCATGACCCTGTATTATATGGCCTATTCCACCTGGCGGGGGAAAATGCTGTACCTCGACGATTTTGTCGTCAACGAAAAATACCGTCGCCACGGCATCGGCCAACTTCTGTTCGATGCTTTTGTAGAAGAAGGCCGACGCCGCGGCTGCCGGCTGGTCAAATGGCAGGTGCTCGACTGGAACGAACCTGCGCTCAATTTTTACCGTAGAAACAAGGCCATCATCGAGACGGGCTGGTGGAACGGCAAGATCATGTACTTATAATTTCATCACGCGTTGCACTTCCGCACCGCCCGGGCCCTCAAGGCGCAGGAACAAGAGTCCCGGCTGGCTCTGGCTGCTCAGGTCAAGCGTCGTTTCGTGGTAGCCGCGCTCCCGGAACGCTTCGATCGTCTGCAACACCGTACCCCGGGCATCTGTAAGGGTAAGCGTAGTCGGGCCCGCCTCCGGCAGGTAGTATGTCGCCGTAAAGCGGTCGCGCACCGGATTGGGTCGCACCGGCAGCATCATCAACTGGTCTTTAGGCCCAACGGGTACGCGCTTGAACAACAGTACCGCACCGGCTGTCTTCAGGTCGCGGGAATACACCTCGGCCGGCGTAACGGAGGAACTCATGGACAGCGCCTGGCGCAAGGTGCCGCCTTGCAAAGCCTGGAACACCAGCGTAAAGGTGCGCAGGCGCATGTTTTTCCCGATCACCGTCGGATCCAGCATGATCGTGGAATGCCAGCTGGCCGTTATGTGGCCTTCACTCGGTGTGGCGGTGTATTCAGCCGGCACGAGGTCGGGCTCCAGCTGCACATACGAAAGCACCGAGGGATCGTAATCCAGGGTAAACTGGAAGCCGGCCAGCCCCGAGAGATCCGGTGTGATGATATCCACCCGCACTTCTTGACCAGCCTCAAACACCTGGTCGGAGGTCAGGAAGGTTGCCGTAATGTCTTTCTGGCGATCATCCGCTTCTTCCGGACGGAAATTTGCGGTAGCCGAACTGTTCACATCGCCGGTTTTGACCCCGGTAAAGTTTCCGTTGGGCGAAGCCATGGGGCCGGACAGGCAGAAGTAACCGGTGGCGCCGGGAATCGCTGCCGACCAGGGTTTGTCCGGATCGGGGAATACATAGCCCGCCGGCACAAACTGCCAGACCGGCATACCGGGGAAATTCTGTTGTGCGCCAAGGGTTAGTTGTACGATGCTCAGTACATCAGCCGTAGTCAGATCGCCGGAGTGGTCCACATCGGCGGCCAGGAGTTTGAACGGCGATCCAAGGGGCAGAATATTGTCGATTTGTGCGCCGATCAGCAGGGCATCCAGGGTGTTGATGCCGGCCTTGGGGGAATCGTCGTTGAACACAGGCGTGAGTTTGTAGTTGCAGCCTGCAGGCATGCTGCCGAATTCATACACCCCGTCGTCGTCGGTCAGTGCCGTGGCTTTGGGCTGGTTGCTTTTGCTCAGCGTCATTTGTACGCCCGGCACAGGTTTCTGATCGTCGGTAGCCACCGTACCCTTGAATTTCTGGGAAGGCGGACAGGAGCCCATGTTGTCCTGCACGATCACGTAGGTTTCGCAATAGTCGGCGTTACCGTAGGCATCTTCGGCCCAAACTTCCACGAATTGCTTGCCGAGTTCACTGCAATCAAATGTCACCGAATGGCTGTCCACCGGGAAGCCGGTACCGGTGCCGGATTTCCGGATGCCGATCTTGATCTGATTGGCAGGCGTGCAGTTGTCGTACACGTATTGCAGGAAATCGGTGTCCCAGAGCGTGATCATGCCGGTTTGCATGATGTTGATGCTCAGGCCGTTGATACAGACGGCCGTCGGCGCCTTGCAGTCTTTTACGTCGAATTCGTATTTGCAGATCGTCTCGTTGCCGCATTTGTCGTTGGCGATCCATTCGATCTTGTGTTTGCCGTAAGGCAAGCCAAAACCGGTGGGAAAAGCCACCGAGGCCATGAGCGTGTCGCCACCCAGCACCATTTTATCGATGGGCCAGGCATTGGGGCTGCTGCTGCTCAGGTAGGTTTCCATGGAGCCGTTGCCGTCCATGTCGAGGAACATGCGGTACGTGAGCGTGATGTCGGCATGCGAGCAGTCGTCGATGACTTTAACGCCCAGATTGACAGGGCCTTCGCAGAGGTCAACCGGGCCGTTGTGGTATTGGGCCGGGTCGTTGCCGGTGTAATCGCAGAACTCCAGGGGTTGGTCCGGACAGTCAAGGAAAACCGGCGCGTCCTGGTCCAGCACTTTGATGATCTGGGTGTAGCCCAGATGGCCGCGGTTGCTGGGAAAGCCAAACACCGTGGGGCCTTCGTCGGTATCCGGCGGGTTGGTGATCATGACCGGCCAGGGCTCGTTGGGATCATAGTCGCACCAGTAGAGCAGCGTCCAGGTGCGCAGGATCTTTTTACAGCCTCCGCCTTGGGTGAGGTTAAACACCTGGTCTTTGACCGATACGCCGACATTGATCGAACAGCCGGGGTATTGCTCGATCACCGGGTAAACGGTGTCGGCACTGACCCCGCAGCCATAGATGGTGGTGTCGTTGGGAAATTTGACCTTGTAGTAGGCCGTCTGGGAGTTTGCTGTACTCAGGGCGAGTATCAGGAAAGCGGTAAGTAGGATGATTGTTCGCATAATGAAAAGGATTTTCCGACGAAGTTAAGTTACCCGCCTGAAAATGCCGATTCGGAAGGACTACGGAAAACGTCGGCTATCCGACGGATTGAGGGAAAGCCGCGGAAAGGTTTTGTTTGGATACCCCGGACGAGGTATTTCATGGCCTGGCCGGAGAATAACAAGTTCACGCTCAATAGCCAATGCACCCAACGGCGCACTAATGCTCCGCCAGATAGTCTTTTACAAATGCCTCCAAGGCTTCTCCGTGCACATTCCGGGCCAGGAGGCGGCCATCGGCGTCGAGCAGGTAATTGGCGGGGATGTATTCAAATTTGAGCGATTGTCGCACCGGCGAAGCGTCTCCCATCAGGTCGGATACATTGGGCCACTCGGCGCCGTCTTTGCGTATGGCGGCCTCCCAGGCTTCGCGGCTGCGGTCGATGGATACGCCGAGCACCTGAAAGCCCCGGGAACGGTAATCTGCGTACAGGGGACGTATCGTTTCCTTCATTTCGCGGCGGCAGGGTGCGCACCAGGATGCCCAGAAATCGACCAGCAGCAGTTTCGAGCGCACGTCGCTCAGGCGCAGGGTGTCGCCCGCAGGAGTAGGCAGCGCAAAGTCAGGCATAGGTTCCCCCTCCAGTACCGGCAAACGCGAAGGGTCGAGAAAGACTGCCAGCTGGTCAGCCCAGGGATTGCCCGGAGTCAGCGCCCGGATACGGGCCAGCACGGCGAGGCACAATTCCGGGCGATCGCGAAACTCGTTTTCGGGGGCGCACAGGCGCAGGGCCGCGAAAAGCGGGAGGGGCGCCCGGGCAGTATCCAGAAAACCGTACAGTTTGCGGGCGACTTCCTCCTGCACCGCCGTACTGCCATGCGTAGCCCATTCCATCATCGAATCCGGCTCCGGGTGCAGACGCTCGAACTCCTGGTACAAGGGGACGCGGCTATCGCGCAGCTGCGCCAGTTGCCGGCTTTCCGGATGCGCTTCCAGCAAGCGGTAACTGCGGGTCAGTTCCCAGGCATTGCCCTCCAGGCGGGTCACACTGCCGGGCTCCAGCACCAGACATACATAGTTTTCCGCCGGAGGCGGAGCGGCGATCTCATTGGGGAAACGGCTGCCCTGCGGCTGGATAAACAAGAGATAGATCCCTTTTTCCTGCAACCAGCTTAAATCCCGGAAGCGAAAAGACCCGTCCGGCGCCAGCGCAACCGAATCGACCACCGCGCCTTCATAGGAGGAGATCAATTGTTTGTAATACGCGGGCTTAACGAGGTAAAGCTGCGGACGCCAGCCTTCGCGCAAAGTTATACGACCGGATAACACCGTTTCGCCGGCGGGCTGTTGCGTACAGGCGGTTTGTCCCAACAACAGGGATAGAAATAAAAGCAGGAAATACAGGCGACCGGGCATAAGGGCGTAATTTTCCGGCAAAGGTATGCAGATCCGCCAGGCTTCAGCTGACCAGATACGGGGAGGACTTGCACTTTTCCTTTTGATTTCAGCTTGCGGCTTCACCAAAAATTCATTGGATATTTAAACACGCTTTTAACCTGAATTATTCGATTTTTGCCCTGAGCACTGCACCGCTACTGACCTATGGGATTCCGTTCCGCACTCATCCGCCCCTTCGCCCGTTACATCGCCCGCCGGATCGACCGCATGGCCAAACAGGCCGTGGCCGACCAGGAAAAGATCTTTCGCCATTTACTGGCCCGGGCCGGAAATACAGCTTTCGGGCGCGACCACCGGTTCTCCGAAATAAAAACCTACGAGGATTACACCCGCGCAGTCCCGGTGCGGGACTACGAAGCGCTGAAACCATACGTCGAGCGAATCAAACAGGGCGAACAGGACGTGCTCTGGCCCGGCAAACCGGCCTATTTTGCCAAAACCTCCGGCACCACCTCCGGCGCCAAGTACATACCCATGAGCCGGGAAAGCACACCCCTGCACTTTGGCGCCGCCCGCGATGCCCTGTTCAACTACTTCGCCCGAACGGGCAAAGGCGACTGGCTTGACGGCAAACTCATATTCCTGTCGGGCAGCCCCGAACTGGATGAAATTGCCGGCATACCGACCGGCAGGCTGAGCGGCATCAGCAACCATCTGGTGCCCGCCTGGCTGCGCACCAACCAACTGCCTTCCTGGCGTACCAACTGCATCGAAGACTGGGAGGAAAAAGTGGAGCGCATTGTCGATGAAACCGTGCACGCCGACATGCGCCTCATCTCGGGTATTCCACCCTGGGTACAAATGTATTACGAGCGCCTGCTGGCCCGCACGGGCAAACAAAGCGTCCGGGAGATCTTCCCCAATTACTCCGTATTCGTGTACGGCGGCGTTAACTTCGAGCCCTATCGCGCCAAACTGGAGGCACTCGTCGGCGAACCCATCGATACCGTGGAAACCTACCCCGCTTCGGAGGGATTTATCGCCTATCAGGACGCCTTTCCTTCAAAGGGACTGCTGCTGAACACCGATGCCGGTATGTTCTTTGAATTTATTCCGATGGAGGAGTTTTTCCACGAAAACCCGGGGCGGCTCTGGTTGAAAGATGTGGAAATCGGGGTCAATTACGTCCTGATCCTCAATACAAACGCCGGTCTATGGGGCTATAACATCGGGGACACGGTGCAGTTTGTATCGAAAAACCCGTACCGGCTGGTGGTATCGGGCCGGGTAAAACACTTTATTTCCGCTTTTGGCGAGCATGTGATCGGCAAGGAAGTGGAAGAAGCCCTGCTGCCGGTAGCGCAGGCATCGGGGATTCAAATCGTTGAATTTACCGTGGCGCCGCAGGTCAATCCGCCCGAGGGCGGTCTGCCGTATCACGAATGGTTCATCGAGTTTGATACGCCACCGGCCGACCTGCCGGCGTTCGCCGCCGATGTCGATACCCGCATGCGGGCGCAGAATATTTACTACGATGATCTGATCACGGGCGGCATTCTTTGCCCGCTGGTGATCCGGCCCATGCGCCGCGATGCGTTTCGCGACTATATGAAGACCCAGGGCAAGCTCGGCGGACAAAACAAAGTGCCGCGCCTCGCCAACGACCGGAAGATCGCGGATGTGCTGGCCGGCTGGCTATGACGCTCACTGCGCCCGGTGACCACGGGCATTGCGCAAACAATCAAAGTCTGCCACTTTTGAAAGCAGTTTGAACACCAAAACTGCATTTAAAATGCCTACGCACCTCATTTGGATCGCTTATTCTGTTTCCAATCTGGTTGCCCTGCTCCTGCTCTGGGCTGCCTGGAAACGCCCCGCCCTGGCGCGCGCCTTGTTTTTCCTGTTGTTCACATGGGCGGCATGGACCAACAGCAATACCGTTTTGCAAACCCCGGAGGTATATCTTGGCTACGCACAATACACTTTCTCAACCTGGTACGAGCAGTTTATTCACGGCTACTTTGCCAAACATATCGCCACATTTGTACTGGGAATCGCCGCCGGACAGGCGCTCATCGCCCTGGCGATGCTGGCGACCGGTAGCTTGTTCCGCCTTGGCGCTATCGGCGGCATAATTTTCTTGCTGGCCATCGCGCCGCTGGGTGTGGGCTCAGCATTTCCCTGTACACTGATCATGGCAGTAGCCATGGGATTGCTGTACCAAAAAGGAAGCACACATTGGTTGTGGTTTGCATTTACGAACCAAACATCTCCCAGTTCAGCGGATTCAGCACATGCGGCTCCTCGTTCCTGAAGCGGTTATTTTCGATGCTGAAAAGCGTGTATTATTCCCGAAGCTGGTAAATACCCGGCAGATTCCGGCCCAGGCCTTCGTAGTCGAGGCTATGGTACCCTGCTTTTTTCAATCGGGGTGCCATGGATTAAACAAAGTTTTTTAGAACCATATCAAAATAGCACAAAGCGAACGAAATTGACGGGATTTGACAGGATTTGACAGGATTTTAAGTGAAAAATTTGGCAGAAATTTGTCTATCCAGTTTTTTCTACTTAAAAATTCCAGATTATGAAGAAAATCCAGATTGCCGTTGTCATTTCCAGGTCTATGAAAAATGTACTTGCAGTATTTTGAATACCTATGTTCAAAATACAGGGGGAACCTGGGAGTTATCAACCAGCGCTCCTATATCTGGAAGCAGCGCACAGGATCACTGTTGCCCGTCGACTTAAATATTAGCCTTCCGAAATAATAAACCAATAAAAAATTTAAAAAAGTCTAAACTCACATTATTATGAAAACATTTTACGGTCTTTTGTTTGGTGTAACTCTTATTAGCCTGTACTCCTGTAAAGCTGATATAAGAAATCAAGATGCCGAACTTACCAATCAGGTCATTGCCAGTGATATAAAACCGAATGAGCCCGGTATTATATCTCCGGAAGATAAGATTTACACTATGCTGCATGATATGGATAATCATACCTGGCAGGATTTAGATACGTATTACCGGTTGGAGACCCAGGACCCCAACGAGGCACTCAGTAATAATTTGAAGAAAATAACAATTATCTATTTGGTTAATCACTTCGGCCTTTTGGAAAAGGCTGATATCCCAACAATTGAATTTTATTTCAGCGAGCAACAAAAAATGGATCTTGTAGAACCCGCCGTTTTCGTAAAGACATTAAAACGGCTATACGGAGTTTGGCCCAACCAAAATCTGAAAAATGCAGCGCAACAAAAACTCGACAGCGCACTGTCTTATATTAATTCATCCTTAAAAGATCCTCAATCCTATTTGGAACAACACAAGGAAGGATTTGAACAGTGGAAGGATTTTATAGGGCAAATTCCGGCTGAAAATTAAAAAATAATACCCTCAGCATAAGCAATACCCCAAAGTTCTAATGCGAATCCCGTTTGGCGCCTGTTTGCCAAACGGGATTCGGCATTTCGATCTGCCCGGATTAAAAAGGGGCTATTTGTCCTTGAATTCAGAGAATAAAGCCTTTATTTTTGCTAAATATATTGCAATTTATCCTGAGATGAAACCTAAAGCAAAATCAAAAGGCCAGCTAGCCCATGAACTGGGATTTTCTGAAAGCACGCTAAGAAGGCGATTGAGAGAAGTGAAATTCCCTAAAACCGGCCGTTTACTCAGCCCAAGGGAACAATTATTCATTTACGAAGCGCTGGGCTATCCGCCGCCCGCCTGGGCTGCCATTGTTGTCGACAAGGAGGAAGATTTTGAGCAAAATCCTGATGGGCTCGAAGCAGATGACGTCCCTTGAACCGGAATCAAAGTACGCATTATTCCCGAAGCTGGTAAATACCCGGCAGATTCCGGCCCAGGCCTTCGTAGTCGAGGCCATAGCCCACCACAAACCGGTCTTCAATATCAAAACAAACATAGTCCACATCCACGGAGAATTGCGCAGCATCAGGCTTGCGCAGAAAAGTCACCGTACAAACCGATGCCGGACTCTGCGCCCGCAGATAGTCCTGGAAAAAATGCAGGGTCCGTCCCGTGTCCACAATGTCTTCCACCACAATAATATGCCGGTCGCGCAGGTCTTTTTCCAGGCCCATGACGGTTTGCACCTCGCCGGAGGAACGCGTGCCGGAATAGGAAGACAGTTTTACGAATCCCACTTCGCAATTGCCCTGAAAAGCCCGCATCAGATCGGCGGCAAAGACAAAGGCCCCGCTCAGAATACTGATAAAGAGGGGATTCTTGTCCTGATACTGCTGGGTGAGCAAGGCGCCGATTTCCTGCACGCGTTCTTTTACCTTGGACTCCGGTATGTGGGTAACAAACAAGAGATCGTGCAACTGAACATGATCGCTCGGGCTGGTATAAGTATCCATATAGAAGGTATGCCTGATGGTTTCGGTATTGCTAACAAAGGTAGCGCACTGAGGGCGTACCACTTCGTTTATTTCCCCGGATTTTCCCAGTCGCCATCCACCAGCCGGCGTATCCCCAGCGGGTTGCCGTTTTGCAATTCTGCCGGCAGGAGTTCCTCCGGAAAATTCTGATAGCACACCGGGCGGGAAAAACGCAGGATCGCCGCCGTCCCCACCGAAGTGCTCCGGGAATCTGTGGTGGCCGGGAAGGGTCCGCCATGTACCATGGCCGGACAAACCTCCACACCCGTTGGATAACCATTCAGGATAAGCCGGCCGGCTTTTTGCTCCAGAACAGCCAGCAACTCGCCGTATGCCGCAAAATCGGCAGCGGTGCCAAATACGCTTGCCGTCAGATGGCCGCTCAGGTTGTTTGCCAGAGCAAGCAGTTCCGTTTTGTCGCGGGCCAGCACTGCGAGCGTACAGGGGCCAAACACCTCTTCTTCCAGCCGGGTATTTTGGATAAAGTCGGCCGCTGCAGCGCCTAAAAGCCGGGGGATAGCCCGGTTGGGGCCTTCCGCGGCCTGCCCTTCCGTTACGATCCGGACGCCGGGTTGCCGGCTCAGGGTCTCCATCCCCTGTTCATACGACCGGTGTATCCCGGTATTCAACATAACGCCGGCCGGAACGGCGCCGATTGCCCCCGCCAGAGCCTGGCGGAACGCTGCTGCTTCTCCTGTATCCTGCAATACCACCACACCTGGATTGGTGCAAAACTGCCCCACGCCGAGCGTCACGGAGGCCGCCAGGCCATTTGCGATGGTTTCGCCGCGCTCCTTCAGGGCCTCAGGCAAGATGAACACGGGGTTCACGCTGCCCATTTCCGCATACACCGGGATCGGTGACGGCCGTTGCGCCGCTGCATCGAACAGCGCCTTGCCGCCGCGAAACGAACCGGTAAAACCCACGGCCCGAAGCAAGGGGTGACTCACCAGTCCCAACCCGACCGCCGTAGCGGTACCGTGCACCATGGAAAACACGCCGTCCGGCATACCCGCTTTTTGCGCCGCAGCAAGGATCGCCCGGGCAATGAGTTCGCAGGTACCCGGATGCGACGGGTGGGCTTTCACCACCACCGGACAGCCGGCCGCGAGTGCCGAGGCGGTATCGCCGCCGGCCACCGAAAAGGCCAGCGGAAAGTTGCTGGCGCCAAATACGGCCACCGGACCCAGTGCGCGTTGCATACTCCGTATATCCGGCCGGGGTAGAGGTTGCCGGTCGGGCTGTGCCGTATCGATCCGCGCATCTACCCAGGAGCCCTCCCGGAGCAGCCGGGCAAACAATTGCAGTTGCCCCGTGGTGCGCCCGCGCTCACCTGTGATCCGGGCTTCCGGAAGACCTGTTTCCGCGCAGCAGCGCCCGATCAGGTCCGGCCCCAGCGCCAGGATCTCTTCCGCGATGGCATCGAGGAAAAGTGCTTTCTCCGCGCCGCTTTTGAGCCGGTATTCCGCAAAGGCCGCTGCCGCTTTTTGCACGGCGGCATCCACCTCTTCCGGAGTCGCTTCGACGAAATCCGGCAACAGGTAAGCGCCTGTTGCCGGATTGGCGGCCTGAAATGTTTGCCGGCCTTTGCCGGAAGGCGTTGCGCCTATGAAATTCAACCCTTTTAATGTCATAATTGTGTGCAGGCTATTTACTTTGGTCTATGGCGAGGTCATGTTTTGGCGGTTTATAAGCGCCATAAGCTGCAAGATATAGCCTTTGGCGCAGGAAGGTCGTGAGGGGTCTTAAAATGCGCAAAAATTCGCCTTATTTTGCCCTGGCAAAACAGTCCTGAACGCACATGCTCCTTTCCCACCACCAACCCGACCGGCTGGAAGCCGGATGCGACGAAGCCGGCAGGGGCTGCCTGGCAGGGGCGGTGTTTGCAGCGGCGGTCATCCTGCCCGTGGATTTCATGCACCCCCTGCTGAACGATTCCAAACAGCTGAGCGAAAAACAACGGGATGAATTGCGGCTGGTAATCGAACAGGAAGCCCTCGCATGGGCCGTCGGCCGGGCCTCGGCCGGAGAAATCGACCGGATCAATATTTTGCAAGCATCGTACCTGGCCATGCACCGCGCACTGGATGGCCTGGCCCAACGCCCCGGGTTTATTCTGGTGGACGGCAACCGTTTTCGCGCCTATGCCGCCGTACCGCACTTGTGCGTCGTGAAAGGCGACGGCAAATACGCTTCCATCGCCGCTGCGTCCATCCTGGCCAAAACGCACCGCGACGCCGAAATGTACCGCCTCGCTGAAGATTTTCCGGAATACGGATGGCTGTCCAACAAGGGCTACCCTACCGCCGCTCATCGCGAGGCAATCCGGCAGTACGGACTGACGCCGCACCACCGGCGCTCGTTCCAGCAGCTGCCGCAGGGCGAACAGCTGGAACTCGGGCTGTAGCGCCTCAGTTTCCTTTGACCAGCTTTCGCGTCACAGGCCGACCATCGGCGGTCAGGCGAACGAAATAGAGCCCGTCGGGGACATCACCCAGATCGATACGCTCCGAAAGTGCATCGGTGTGCATGGTACCGGTTTGCCAAAGCACCCGCCCTGTCAGATCCAGCACCTGCACGTCCAGGTCTACAGCATGGTCAAAGCCGACCAGCAGTTCACTGGCTCCCCGGGTCGGATTGGGTTGCAGGGCCAGGCGGGTGAGGCCTTCGATCTCATGAACCGGACTGACAAGGATATTGACCGTCAATATATCCGAACACCCAAAATCGTCCGTCACGGTAACCGTCACTTCGCCGGTGGGCAACCCGGTTGCGGTCTGGGTGGTATCGCCGTTGCTCCACTGGTAGTGAAACGGCGGATTGCCCAGGCCTACCTGAACCGTTGCGCTGCCGTTGCTTTGGCCAGGCGTAGCCGGAATGGTTTCGGCGCTCAGTTGCATACTGGCCGGACAGGATTGCAGGTTGATATTATCGAGGTCGAAGAAAAAGTCTCCGGCAGTCCAGGTGCTTTTAAAGCGGATAAAGACAGATTGGCCGGCATAAGCCCCCAGGCCGACTTTTACAGTTTGGAGCGCCAGGCTGGGCGTATGGTTGAGTGCGGTAATAGAATAAAGCGTCTGATAGGTATCGCCGCAATCGGCGGAAGCCTGCACATCGAAATGGGTACCCAGGTTCAGTAGGGTGGCTACACCGCCATCATCGTCGTAGTTGGTGATGCGGTAATCGAAACGCAGGGAGTCATTCGGACCAATGAATCCCACACGGGGAAGCGTAGTAACGGAAGTCGGATCAAATTGAAACAGGTTAACGGCCAGTACGTTGGAACTGTTGTTGTGGCCGTCGGTCACAAAACCGTCGGTTACCCAGCCTGCAGGCAGGCCGGCTTCAAAGTCGGCGTACACCGGAACCGGGCCGGGCCGGTGATCAACGGAATACACGGCAGAAGTATCATTGCCGGGGTCCTGTTCACCCGGCAGGAGCGTCCAGCAACGGATCGTAAACTGCTCATCCCGGCTGTCGAAGGTTTGGTTGAAGGTATATTCCAAAATTGCATCGGGGGCCAGGGTAACGGGGCCGATGCTCTCCACCACTGGCGGGGTGCCGTTCAGGGAATAGGCAACATCGAATACTGTTTGCGACTGTGCGCCGAAATTAGCCAGGCGGAAAGTCACCGTATCGTCCTCCCGTCCGCAATCTGCACCATCTGCAGCAGTTACCAGCGAAATAGCCGCCAGGTCGGCAACCAGCGGCGCATAGATATGGATATCGTCCACCCCAACGCCTTCAAATTGCGTAAAACCATCGGAACTGAATACAAAGCGCAGACGCACCAATGCCTGACCAGCCGCCCCTTCCAGGCGGTGGCGCGCAAGGATCCAGCCGTTGCTGTTGCCCGCCCACACCGGCCCCAGGCCGGTGGAAACATTGTTGACATTGTACCAGTTAAGCCCTTCGTTCAAAGCCCCTATCTTTTTCCAGCTCGCCCCGTCGTCGAGCGTCATTTCCAGCCAGGCGCCGTCGTAGCTGGTTTCGGTGGCATAGATCAGCGAAAAAGTCAGGACCGGATCTTCTGTAAGGCCGGAAAAATCGAAACAGGGCGAGTTCAGATACGACAGCTCGTCCGTATTATAAAATTCGCTCAGACTGGTAACCCAGGCATGGGTACCGCTGGCCGCTTTGGAAATAGTGGTACCACCCGGCGTACCATATTGCCAGGAGGGTTCCACACTCAGCGCCGTATCGACATACCAGCCGCCGGTCCAGGTTTCAAAGTTTTGGGTATAAGGGGTTTCCAGCCGATTGACCACCCGGAAGAAAAAAGTGTCGTTGGCCGTATCCTCATCGCCTTTCAATTCCGTCCAGGCAGCAATGAGATATTCGCCGGGATTGGAAAAGTTAAATTGGGTCTCAAACCCGATCACAGTGCTGCTGTCCTTGCCCAGTACGCCGGTATAGAACCCGTCCTGCGGCATCGGCACGCCGGCGGGAATGCCGTTCACGCTGTAATTGAACGGAATAAGCGATTGCGGGTTGGCGCCGTAGTTGTGCATTACGATCGTGACGGTTTCCACCCCCAGGCCGCATCCGCTTTCCGGGGTGAGCACCCCAGCGATGGCCACATCGTCCGACCAGTAGGTTTCGACAACGTACGGCCCTGCAAGCCCCCCCGATTCATCATTGCCGCAATCCTGCTGGATATAAAAGTCGTAGCCGGTTTTCTTCTGCAAACCGGTGACAGTGGCCTTTGGCGTATTGACATACAGCGTATCGCCGGCGCCCGGACCGGGCACGAATCCGCTTTTCCCGTAAATCACCCGCCAACCAATCGGCGCGCTGGCGGCAAAGGCTGGCGTCCAGCGAAGTTTGACCCGGTTGTCGTACACATTCTCGACCTGAACGTTCAGGGGTTTCAGGCAGGCAACACAGAGTGCATTTTTTTGATATAACAGGCCGGCAGACGGGTCTGAAACAGAATAGATCAGATCACCATCGTTGTTGAAAAGGGAAAAGGATACCTCGTCATCGAAGGAGCCCGGTGTCCAGCTAAGGGTCATCGGCATGCCACTGCTTACGGAAAAAAATACTGTGCTGTCGACACCGTCCCCGTTCACATCATTCATTGAAAACGGGTAGGTCATGCCACCGTTGCTAATGGAAAGGGTCCCACCGTTCCAGCCGTCGCCGTAATCGTCGTACATGTCCAGGCGAAACTGGCACTGCTGCGCCGTAGTAAAGGCAGCAAAAAGGACCCAAAAGGAGAGAAAAAGGCAAAAACGAAGGGTATTGTTTTTCATATTGCGGAAGACGGTAGGGGCGACCCTTGCGGTTGCCCGTGAACAACGGTGGACAGTGGACGGGGCTAGTGCAAATATCGAAAAAGTTTTTCCGCTTTCCGTGCAAGCCTTTTCCGCCTTGTACAGAATTTGCATTACGCGCCGTCTACTGTCCACCGTTGTTCCCGGGCAACCGCAAGGGTCGCCCGTACGCCGTCTTCCGTCCCGGTCTAATCCGCGCCGTGCATCAGGCGCCTCAGCGGGAACGAGAGCAGGAACAGGATCAAACCTGCCACACCGGCCATCATCACGAAGATCATGAAGAACTGATACAGATCTTTGACCGGGCCGAAGAAGTTCGGGTATTGAAGGGGCAGTGCGGCATCCGCGGCAACCTGCACCTGTTCGGCTGTCGGCTGGATCTGGCCTTCCAGAATACCCCGGTAGGTCGATTCGTCGATACCGTTTTTCATGGCGATGTTATACTCGCGTCCGGAGGGCGGATACAAACCGCTCAACTGGCCGGCGGCCTTGTTGGCTACGGCGTTTGCCAGGAACCAGACACCGAAGAGCAGCGACACAAAACGCATGGGCGACAACTTGGATACCAGCGACAGGCCGATGGGCGACAGGCAAAGTTCCCCGATCGTGTGGATAACATACAGGGCAACCAGCCAGAACATGCTGACTTTCGTGCCCAGGCCAAGTCCTTTTACGCCCAGGGCGATCACCACATAACCCAGGGCCAGGATCACCAGACCCATGGATTGCTTGATCAGCGAGTTAGGCTCTGCATTGCGCTTGGCCAGCGCCACCCAGATGGCGGCCGTAATCGGCGCCAGGATCACAATGGAAACCGCATTGATCGACTGGAAGTAACTGGCCGGGATGGTATCCAAAGAAATCGAACCCTGGCCGCTGGCCAAAAAGGCAATGTTTTGGTAGATCAGGTAAATCCCGGGACCCAGCACAAAGGTGTACAGCAAAAGCGAAAGGCCGTCGATGCCCTGGAACGAACGCCGGATGATATTGAAGGTCCAGTACAACACACCCAGCAAGCCCACCGATACGACGTGAACCAGCCACATCGGAATGTTCAGTCCGATCTGCCGTTGGGTTTGCTCTTCCGCAAAGAAGGTAAGCGAGGCCCCGGCCTGCTCAAACGCAGACCAGAAGAATACCACAAAGAAGGCCGAAACATAGATCACGATAATCCGGTCGCGTTCGATCTTGGACAGCGAGGAGTCCGTGATGATCATGGTCATCATGGCTATCGTAGTACCGTAGATCACGGCCCCGATCAGGTCAAAAGAGAGGAATTTCCAGAAAACGAGGAACAGCACTACGGCCATACCGACGCCCATCAGGATCTGGCGGGTATCCAGGCCGCCGCCTTGTTGCGCGCTGTCGGATGTTTGCGCCACTTTGTTGGGCAACACCCCGATGGGATTGCCATCCGGATCGTTGACATAGCGGTCTTTTTCCGACTGGAACAGCAAAGTGCCCAGAATCATACCGATACCGGCAGCCAGAAAGCCCCATTTAAAGTATTCGGGCAGAGGGGTGCCGTTGGCATCGTAGCGTTCGCCCAGGAAGCCGCAAACCAGCGGCGCCAGGAATGCGCCAAGGTTGATACCCATGTAGAAGATGGTGTATGCCGCATCGCGGCGCTTGTCCTTCTCGGTGTACATCTGCCCGATCATGGAAGAGATATTCGGCTTAAAGAAACCGTTACCGATGATCAGGAAGATCAGACCGGCCCAGAGCAGGGAAGTGGCCAGCCCGACATTCTGGTACATGGAGGCAGAGCCAAACATCAGGAACTGCCCTACCGCCATAAGCAGACCGCCTGCGACGATCGATTTGCGGTTCCCCCAGTAGCGGTCGGCTACATAGCCGCCGATCAATGGGGTGAGGTACACCAGGCCGGTGTAACTGCCGTAAATCTCAGAAGCTTTGGCCCGTGAAAACAACAGGCCGTTGACCATATACAGCGTAAAAATGGCCCGCATCCCGTAGTAGCTGAACCGTTCCCACATCTCCGTAAAAAAGAGCAGGGTAAGGCCGCGGGGATGACCAAATAATTCGTGTTTCTGTGAAGACATACGCGTTTTTTCAAAAATTTGGTTGGTAAATCGTCGTTGTACAACTTACAACTGGTGTAAGTGCGGGCAAATGTGCAAATTTTTCCGGGCAGTACTATTTTCCGGGCGGCCTAAAAGTCGAAACAAAATAATGTCCCGCCTCAAACCAGCCGTTATTTTCGACTACAGGTCGTTTTTTTGCCGCTTGGGTTGCCCAATGCAAGGGCAAACCTACGGCAGCAGAGCTGCTTTGTCGCCTTCCGGCATATTATCTTTGCCGGCTTTTTAGTAACTTTAACCTTATTCCGCTACTTGATTACCAGCTTTAACCAAAAATCGGTCGCTATGACACGCCTCCTCACCGGCTTGCTTTTTTCTGTCATCTTCTTTTTTTCCTGCGGACAGGACAAGCCCGCACCCGCCGCCACCACCCCGCCCCTGACGATCGACAGCATTACCGGCGCCCCGATCGGTCAGCCCAACCCCTGGAAAAACGCCGGTTGCTCGCTGGTCACCGATGCCGAGGTCATTCAACTGTTCCAGATCGACGCAAAAAAGCAGGGGTTCAATTCCCGTACCCTGCCCAACCGCGGCTTCTGCCTGCGATCCTGGATGAAACCGGATTGGAAAGAATTGGAAAGTGCCAACGAAAAACCGGGCGCCGACTATATGGAATTTAAAAACACCCTGGTCACACAGGTACTCGATTACGGTACGGAGGTCGTGTCCAAGGATCAGTTCGACATGGTGCGCCGCGACCAGCGCAATGTATTCCCGGAAGATGTGCCCGGCCTCGGCGATGACGCCCTCTGGAGCGATGCCCAAACTTCGCTAATGGTGAAAAAAGGACATCTCGTACTTAAAATAACCCTCGACTACGCCGGAAAGCCGCACGACAACCTGGAGCCGGCAAAACAGGTGGCGCAGATTGCCCTGAAAAAAATGCAATAACCCTTCCGTCCACTGTCCTCCATGTACGCAAAAGAAGCCCAGCGCGCCCTCTACGAACTTTCCAAAAAGCTCCTGTACAGCCCCCAGGCTGACCTCTTCTCCGAATCGGCCGAAGAACGCGCCAACGATTTGCGCAGCGTCATTCGCTACCACGAGTGGCGCTATTATGTGCAAAACGACCCGGTGATCAGCGATTTTGAATACGACCAGCTCTACAAACAGCTGGAAGCGCTCGAACGCCATCACCCCGAGCTCCTTACCCCCGATTCACCCACGCAGCGCGTCTCCGCCGACCTCACGGAGGAGTTTGACCAGGTAGCGCACCTGACGCCAATGCTGTCGCTCGACAACTCTTACGACGCTGCCGACCTGATGGATTTCGACACGGCGGTAAAAAAACTCTGCGGCTTGCCAAAAGACTCGGATGTCGAGTATGCCGCAGAGCCGAAGTTCGACGGCGGCACGGTTGCACTCGTGTACGAAAACGACCGCCTTGTACGCTCGGCCACCCGGGGAAACGGCGAGGTGGGCGACGAAATTACCGCCAATATGCGCACCCTGCGTTCGATCCCGCTACAGGCCGGTTTTTCCAAATACGGCATCGCCAAAGCAGAACTCCGGGGCGAGGCCATTATCCGCAAGGATGTTTTTGAAAAAATAAATGAAAAGCGGCAGGAAGCCGGCGAAGCGCTCTTTGCCAATCCCCGCAATGCAGCCACCGGCGGCTTACGGATGAAAGACCCCAAAGAAGCCGCCCGCCGGGGCCTGGAAGCCTTTATCTATCAACTCGGCTATGCCGTGGACCGGGAAGGGAATAATGTGCTGGACCGGTTTCAGACCCACGACGAATCCATTCTGCTCCTGGAAGAGCTCGGCTTTAAAGTACCGGAGAAAACCCCTCCGGGAGAAGGCTCCCCGGAAACAGCAAAAAACAAGGGAAAGAGCGATTTGCTTCCCGAACGCCGCATTTGCGCCAATATAGACGAGGTCATTGCCTTCTGCGAGGGCTGGCAAAACCAACGCGAAACCTATCCCTATGAGATCGACGGTATGGTGATCAAGGTGAACAGCCTGGAATTGCAGGCCCGTTGCGGCTTTACCGCACACCATCCGCGCTGGGCGATCGCCTTCAAATTCAAAGCACGGCAGGCAACCACCCGCCTGCGCGATGTGGAATTTCAGGTAGGCAAAACGGGGGCCGTCACACCAGTGGCCAAGCTGGAGCCCGTACAACTGGCCGGCGTCACTGTGCAAAATGTGAGCCTGCACAACGAAGAGTTTATACGCAGCAAAGACATCCGTATCGGCGACCAGGTGCTGGTGGAACGCGCCGGCGATGTGATTCCCTATATCGTAAAGGCGCTCGACGAACTGCGCGACGGCTCCGAACGCCCAGTCGTGTATCCGACGCATTGCCCGGTCTGCCACAGCCTGCTGGTCAAGCCCGAAGATGAGGCTATCTGGCGCTGCGAAAATGCCGAGTGCGAAGCCCAGGTGGTGCAGCGCATGATCTTCCACACCTCCAAACACGCCATGGATATCGAGGGCATGGGCGAAAGTACCATCCTCCGTTTTTACAAACTCGGCTGGCTGCACTCCATCGCCGATATTTACCGGCTCGATTACGACCAGATCGCCCAACTCGAGGGTTTTGGGGAAAAATCAGCGGCCAACCTGCAAAAAGCCGTCGAAAAGGCAAAGCACAATCCCATCTACCGGCTGTTGCACAGCCTGAGCATTCACCATCTGGGTCAGAAAGGCTCGCGTTTGCTCGCCGCCGAAGTGGCGCATGTGCTCGACCTGAAAGACTGGGATACCGAGCGCTACGAAGCGATCAAGGACGTGGGGCCGGTGCTGGCCCGGAATGTGTACCACTTTTTCCACAACGAGCACAACATCGAATTGCTGCAGACCATGGAAGCGCTCGGCGTCAACCTGCACCAGACTGAAGCCGATCAAAAGCCGCAAAGTGCTTCCGAAGGCCCTCTGGCCGGCATATCCATACTCTTCACGGGCACGCTCGGGACCATGTCCCGTGAAGAAGCAGCCGCCCGCGCCGCCGCCGCAGGGGCAACGATCGCCGGAGGCGTGAGCAAAAACCTGAATGTACTGGTAGTGGGTGAAAAGGCCGGAAGCAAACTGAAAAAAGCGCAGGCCCTGGAAACCGTGCAGATCTGGACGGAAGCGGAGTTTCTGGACAAAATCGCCAGTGCGACATAAAAAAAGAAGCCACCGAGCATGTTGCATGCTGGTGGCTAAAACCCCAAAAAACCAAATGAAAACAATCTTCCTTTTTGTATTGCCTGTCTCTGCTCATCTGCAAAGACATTCTTTATACGCCAGGTAACAACAATAGTCACACCAATTGTCACGGGGCCGGTCACAGCCCTAAATCCCGAACATATTAAAATTTAATTCACATTAACAAAATTTGCATTTTTTAGCCTGAAACAGGCATATTGCCGGGCTTTACCGTCGCCCTTTCCAGTTTCGCTATCTTTGCATTTGAAACCCCTTAACAAAAAACATAAGCACCTGGACCGAATAAACCAGACCCGGCATGTCAAACAACAAGGTTCTTCTCTTCAATCCCCGCAGCGCCAATTCAAAATACCGGGTACCCAACAGTATCCTGCAGGTGGGCGCATCGATCTATGGGAAGTACGACTTTGTCTGGGTGGACGGCAATCTGGAACGTGACCCCTGGACCACAATCGCGAATTATTTGCGCAGCGGTGATTTCCGGTATTTCGGATGCACCGTGATGCCGGGCCCGCAATTGCGGCAGGCGATCCCGTTTACCAGGCGGATCCGGGAGGAGTTTCCGGACATTGTAAACATCTGGGGCGGCTATTTCGCCAGCAACCAATATCAGGTGGTCATGCAATGCGGCTATGTCGATTTTGTTATCTATGGCCCCGGCGACAATGCTTTTCCCGCCCTGCTCGACGCTCTGGAACACAAATCACCCTACGAGTTTATTCCCAACCTTATCTGGAAAACTCCGGAAGGCGCCGTGATCAAAAACAGCAAGGAAACCCTGCTTGACCAGGACGCGCTGCCGCAACTCCCCTACGATTTTCTCGATCGCTTCTACCCCATGGAGCGCTACCTGAGCCGCACCTTCCTGGGTCGCCGTACATTGGCATATCACAGCAGCATGGGCTGCCCGTTCAAATGCTCCTTTTGCGCGGTGGTGCCGATCTACGAAGCGCGCTGGCGCGGCAAATCAGCCGAAAATATTTACCGCGATATCCGGTATGTGAAAGAAAAGTGGGGCGCCGACAGTGTCGAATTTCACGACAACAACTTCTTCGTCAGCGAAAAGCGCATCCGGGAGTTCTCCCAAATGATGTTGCCGGAAAACATGCTGTGGTGGGGAGAGGGCCGTATCGATACGGTGGACCAGTTTTCCGACGACACCCTGGCGCTGATGCGCCGCGCCGGGTGCCGCATGATCTTTTTCGGCGCCGAAACCGGCAACGACGCCCTGCTCAAGCAGATGGATAAAGGCGGCAAACAGAGCGGCGAACAGATCCGCCGTTTTGCCGCCCGCATGAAACAATTCGACATTATCCCGGAATATTCCTTTGTGCTCGGCATGCCGGGAGAAAGCCCCGAAGCGGTATGGGCGCAAATAGAAGAGGACATTGCCTTCATCCAATCGGTGAAAGCTATCAATCCCGATACGGAAATCATTATTTACGTGTATTCCCCCGTCCCCACCGAAGGGTCGGAACTGTATGAGCGCATCACCCGGGCCGGCTTTTCTTTCCCCCAAACGCTGGAAGACTGGCTTTCCCCCCAGTGGGAGTCTTTCGACCTGCGCCGCAACCCGCTGACGCCATGGCTCACACCGGCCATGGTCAATCATATTAAAAACTTTGAGACGGTGTTGAATGCGCGCTTCCCAACGGTGTCCGACACCAAGCTGACCCGGTTGCAGCGCCGGGTCATGCACAACCTGGCCGGCATACGCTACCGCCTGCAGTTCTTCCACTATCCCTATGAGCTGAAAGTGCTGCAGAAATTCTGGCTCCGCTACCGGCAGCCTGAGCTGGAAGGGATGTAATCCTTATTTCTTAAAGGGCAGGCAGATAAACTCCGACTTTCGCGTAAGCCCGCGATTCAGCAGGTCGTACAGGTACTTCTGGCCATAGCCCACCTTCAGCCCCTTATTAAGCCACTCCGCCTGCTCGGGGCACTCCGGTTTTTTATTCACTACCATTTCATCTACCGGACAATAGAACCAGAGTCCGCCATTTGAGGAAACAAAAGTTTCGCCCGCCACACAGTAGCGTTCCCGGTACACCTGTGCCAGCGATCCGCGTTTCAGGTTGTACACCAGTATATCCCTTACCTCCGGATCGGAACCGATATCCACAAAAATGTGGCCGAATGCGCCGCCGGCAAAATAAGTCGCTTCAACGTTAGGCACCAGGAGGCTGCGGCCGGTAGAATCAATGATGACCTCGATGTTTTCGCCGGCTTCGTTATCGCGTTTCACAAGGCGAACCCGGTAACCGTCGTAGGTAAATTCCCGGATTTTATCCTTGATGTTCCGGAAGCCGGCCCGGTCACATCCTTTCAGGCCGAACGCCGTGTCGATTTTTTCCGGCAACATGGTTTGCCCCCCCGAGCCCTGCGGCCGTTCACCGGCACCGACGCCCGGCGCTGTTACGTTCGCCGTTTCAGTACTTTCATTTTTATTCTTGCAGGCAAGGAGCAAAATGCCCAACACAACAACCGGGATGTACAGCAGAATACGCTTTGTCATCGCAATAAATCGGGTTTGAATTTTTATAAAGTAGGTTATTCGCAACAGGAAGCCCGTTGGAAGCGCGAAGGTCTGCATTTTCTGGATTCGACCATAAAAATCCTTAGTTAATCCGCGGAATTCCCGTTTGTCCGGCCCACTGACGCAGGTCCTGCCGGTTAATTGCAGCCGCCATCAGTTCGGGAAACAACTGCGGGGTACAGGCAAAGGCCGGGATATCGAGTGCCGCAAGTGCTGCGGCATTCTCGTGATCGTAGCTGGGGGCGCCCTCGTCGCTGAGCGCCAGCAAGGCCACCATGCTAACGCCCGCCTGGCGCAGGGCGTGGGCTTTTTTGAGCATTTCAGTCCGGTTGCCGCCTTCATACAAATCGCTGATGAGCACCAGAATGGTGTCTTGCGGCGCCTGTACGAGGGTCTGTGCATAACTGAGGGCCTTGTGAATATCGGTGCCGCCGCCCAGTTGGGTGCCAAAAAGCAGCTCCACCGGATCGTGCAGGTGCCCGGAAAGATCGGCCACCGCGGTGTCAAATACCACCATTTGGGTTTTGACACTGCGCAAGGACGCCAGCACGGCGCCAAATACCGCCGCATAGACCACCGAGCTGGCCATCGAACCGCTCTGGTCCACCAGCAAAATGATATGTCGCAGCGCCTTGCCTTTTCGTCCGAATCCGGTGATCTGTTCGGGGATGATGGCCCGGAGTTCCGGCTGGTAGTGTTTCAGGTTCCGGTAAATGGTACGCGGCCAGTCGATCTCGTTGGGCCGGGGCCGCCGGTTGCGCGTGCTGCGGTTCAGGGCTTGTTGTACCGCTTCCCGCAAGGCTCTGCTCAAACGGCGCTCCAGGTCATCCACAATGCGCCGGATGACGATACGCGCCGTATCCCGCGTTTGGGCCGGCATGGCCTTTTGCAGCGACAACAGAGCGCCCACCAGATGTACGTCCGGCTCCACCATAGCCAGCAATTCGGGTTCCAGCAGGAGTTGGGCCAATCCCAGCCGTTCCAGGGCGTCGCGCTGAAGCAGCTGCACCACCGGTGTCGGGAAATAGCGCCGGATATCGCCCAGCCAGCGATTAATATTGGGCGACGAGCGTCCCAGTCCGCCCTTGCGATCGGTGTCATACAAGGCTTCCAGCACCCGGTCCATGCCGGCAGCATCGCCGCTCAGGGAAAGGGCGTCCTCCGGGTCAGCTGCCCGGCCAAGAATCAGTCGCCAGCGTTCAAGAGACATGTGGTAAAAAACAAAATTAAATCCCGCAGTAATCAGAGTTAATAAAAAATATTTTCAAGAAATTCTTTGAAGGTAAAATGAATAATCTAATTTTGTTAAACCAAATCAGTGTCTTGACACTCAAAGTTAATACTTTTATTATTCACTCAATTCAAAACGTTTTACCATTATGAATGCTCTTCTATCCCTTGGTCGCTGGATCTTTCCTCTTCCATTTGCCGTTTTCGGGCTGTTCCACTTTATGAACACTCAGGTCATGGCGGATTATGTGGTACCAGCCTACATGCCGGCCAAAACGATCTTTGTTTACTTGTCCGGCGCCGGTCTTATTGCGGCTGCTGTGAGTATGTATATCGGCAAGTACGACAAGCTGGCCACTACCTTGCTGGGTGTCATGTTGCTCCTGTTTGCCCTCATGGTACACTTGCCCGGCGCGATGGGCGGCGGTGAAAACGCGACCAGCTCGATGGGCAATCTGTTAAAAGACATCGGTTTGGCTGCCGCCTGCTTCCTGTATGCGCAAAACCAGGCGAAAGATAACTCCGTTGTCGGATAGCGCTCTTATCCTGGCTTTCAGCAGAGGGGTGGAGACTTTTTAAATTCTCTAAAACGGGAGCATTTTCAAGTCAAAATGTAAATTTGGGTTGTCACCTACTTGAGTGTTGAATGATTATATTTGTAGTCAAAAGTTGAAAGATATGGACTCTGGCTCAAAAATGGTTCATGCTGGCGAGTGCTGCCTTAACCCTTCCTGCGATTTATATGGGGAGGTGGGCAAAGGCAACATTCAGAAGAATGGGCATACCAAACAAAATCGGCAACGCTACCAATGCAAGTTGTGTGGTCAGACATATAGTGAACGCAAGGGCACGGTATTTTATGGGCTACGTATGGAAGAAGGTAAAGTTCTGCAAGCGCTTGCCCTATTTGCCGAAGGTAACCGCATTAGTTCAGTAGCGCACGTACAGGGTATTAAGGAGGATACCGTTGTAAAATGGCTGAAGCGAGCGGGCGCCCATGCAGAACAGCTAGAAGAACGCTTATTCAAGGATTACAACATGGGTGCTGGTGAATTGGATGGCTTATGGACTTATGTTCGCCATAAGGGTGAAAAAAAGTAAGCATAAGGAAAGTGCGGATGAAGGCACGTTTTGGCGGGTGACGATTCTGGAGTCGTCCACCCGCTTGCGGATATGCCGTGCGATTGAAAAATTAGAAGCCCAAGCCACTGAGCAGGCTCTGATAATACTACAAAAACGCGCTTGCCCTGTCACGCCTCCGCCACTAGTCAGCGATGGAGGGAGTGGTTGTGAAGATGCTCTGCTGTCTGTTTATGGACAAGTCCCGCCTTTCAAAG
>CAYVDV010000006.1:15239-34463 GCA_964450465.1 uncultured Saprospiraceae bacterium | reverse complement strand
GCATAATGCAGGCGCATAATACGGTGAACCTGCACTGGCTGCTCACCGGCGAAGGAGTGCCGTTCATCGCACCGGAAGCGAACCAACCTGCGGAGCAGGTGAAAGAAGCGCCGGGCGTCTATACCGCCAGAGGCAAAGGCCGCCTGGAGGAGCTGGAGGAACGGGTGGCGCGGCTGGAAGAGGCGGTCCGGCGTTTGGAGGGAGAGCGGAGGAAGTAAAGAGCGGAAAAAGTCCGCAGATTGTTGTTTCAGTACTCTGGAGCTGTGCTCAGCGCGACATCCCGCTCAAGAGGTTTTCATTTTTATTGACGCTGGGCAGAGGGTATCGTTTGGGGGGTGTTTCCCGAAATAAAGCTATTTTTGCATACTGTCCTATTCCTTACGTAACGCCCTGTCTTATGCTAGCTGTTATTCTCGACGATGAACGAAACAGTGCGGAGTCCTTATTGCTCCTGCTTCAGCGGCATTGCCCGGAGGTATGTGTGGTGGCGGTTGAAACGGATCCGGAGCAGGCGTTGAAGGTCATACTCCAACTCAGGCCTGATCTGTTGTTTCTGGACATTGAGTTTCAAACCAGCAATGCTTTTCAGTTGCTGGATTTTCTGGACTATTCCCCCGGGATAATTTTTGTTACGGCGTATGACAAATATGCGCTCAAAGCCATTAAAATTGATGCTTTTGAGTATCTGTTGAAGCCTGTTAGTGCATTTGAGCTGATCAAAGCAGTGGAAAAGGCCCGTGGACGCCTGCAAATAGCACACCGCGATCAGCAAACCGATATCCGGCCCGTGATGATCGAGCGGATAGCAGTACCTACTTCCGATGGACTGATGTTTCTTCGGCTGAGCGAGGTGATCCGCCTGGAAGCTGACGGCAGCTATACAAAGGTCGTGCAAACAAACGGTAGCCCGATCATCATTTCAAAACACCTCGGCGCGGTGGAGCAGATGACCCAATCCGCCAATTTTTTCCGGGTACACAAGAGTCATATCATCAATCTCGAGCACCTGATCCGGTATTTCCGGGGCGAAGGCGGAGAAGTACTGCTTTCTGACAACAGCAGGCTTCCGGTCTCCAGGGATCGCAAGGATGATTTTCTGGAAGCGATCAAACGCTTCCCCAATACCGGCCGGATATGAATTGGTCAACTTTCTTCAGCCAAATCGTTGAACATTTCGTCATCCTGGCATTGGGTGTATTTGGCCTCCAGATGGTTTTCATGCTGGTGCAATGGCTTATGATGCGGCGTGCCGAATATTTCTGGTACTTGCTTTACCTGTTGCTGGTATCCATGATCTGCATCAACGAGGTCTGCGGCATTCAAATACTCCAGTCCTTTGAAGAAGACGAAGGCCTTTTCGGTGCGCTCCTGTCCGGTTCATACCTGTCGTACTGGCTGTTTTGGATGTACCTTTTCGATATCCGCCGGGCGGAGCGATGGATCTATTGGGTTATCCTTGTTACGATCGGCATCTTTTTGGTCGCCGGGGGAATGGACGTGCTGGCTATTTTTCTCCCGGATTTTCACGCGGCGAGCAAGCAAATACTCAACCATCTTTTGGTGCTTCCCCGGCTTACCTCTCTATACGTTTTTTATTATACCCTGCGATACAAAGACCGGCCGTTGGCAGCGCTGATGGTGACGGGGGCCCTTAGCGGGGACCTTACCTCCCTCATCACCCAAATCGACTTCAACAAGGCATTGTCGGGACTTGAGCCAAGCGGGCAGACCTCGTTTTGGTTCATCGCCAGTTACATCCTGGAAACGTTGTTTTTCTCTGCTGCCATTGTATATCAGACGTTCCGATTGTACCAACGCAATCAATCGCTGGAGGCGCAGCTTTTGAACGTGAAAATGGCTGCCCTGCGTGCCCAGATGAACCCGCACTTCATTCACAACTGCCTGACCGCGATCAACCGGTTTATTCTAAACCACGAGGAAGACGCCGCCTCGCACTATCTCACCCGGTTTTCGCGGCTTATCCGGGATATTTTGAATCACAGTCGCAGCGAATATATCCCGTTGCGGGAAGAAGTGGAAACCCTGCGACTTTACCTGGAGATGGAGGCGCTGCGTTTTAGCGAAAAATTCAACTACGAGATCGTATGCGAACCGGATCCCCTGCCCGAAGCCTTACTGCTTCCCCCGCTCTTGGTCCAACCCTATGTGGAAAACGCCATTTATCATGGCCTCCTGCCGAAACGCGGCGACCGCAGTGTCCGGGTTCTCTTCAGGGTAAAAGAATGCGACATTGAAATCCGGATCACCGACAATGGCGTTGGGCGGCAAAAAGCCGCCGAAAACAAGCTCATGGAGACGCAAAAACAGAAATCGTACGGCGGCCAAATCACGGAGGAGCGGCTTCTCCTGCACAACGAACTGACGCGCACCTTCTGCAAGGTGGACACGATTGACCTCTTCGATCCTTCCGTCGCCGGCGCGGGCACCGAGGTAGTCCTGACCATTCCCCACATTGTAGAAACCGGCAGTTCCTCAACTTAAAAGGGCATTTCCTCAAACGGCGCGTGGATGTTTGCGCTGAATCAGAGAGATTTGTTTACAGGTGAGGCTCTTGAAATTACCGAAAATATTGCCACGATCCTGGAAATCCCAATCAAACTTTAGCGTGTTTAAATTTCAGTCACCGGGCTACAAGCGGCAAATTTTGTTTCATGCGTCGTTAAAATTTTCGCCATAGGCACCCGGCTATGTCTGCAAATTTTGCCTTGCCTGAAACAAAATTTGCTCGCTTTCGCTCCGGCACCGAAGTTTAAACACGCTCGTACGTTTTGAAATATTTCCGGATCCGCGCTACGGCACAAAATCCGCATCGGGCGCTTACCTTTGTGCCCCAAAAACTGACCCGGTGAATTTTATCAAAAACAGATTGCGGCGCTGGTACCGGTCCATACCGCGCACTGAGGAAGGCCAATTGCGCTGGGGGCGCTATTTCAGCCGGCTTTTCCTGCGTTTGGCCCTGTGGTTTTTGGGCATCACGGTGGGCTTTACGGTATTGTACAGCTTTCTGCCGGTACCCCTTACGCCACTCATGGTCATCCGCTGTTTCGAACAGTCGGCGGACCCCAAGCGTACGGTCCGCTGCGAAAAAGACTGGGTTTCTTTTGATGCGATTTCGCCCAAGTTGCAGCTGGCGGTGGTCTGCGCGGAAGACCAGGAGTTTCTGGAACACGAAGGGTTTGATTTTAATGCGATTGAAAAAGCCTACGCGTACAACCAGACCCACAAACGGAAACGCGGCGCCAGCACGATCAGCCAGCAGACGGCAAAGAATGTTTTCCTTTGGCCCTCCCGCTCCTGGTTACGCAAAGGCCTGGAGGTCTATTTTACTTTTCTGATCGAAACGATCTGGAGTAAAAAACGCATCATGACGGTTTACCTGAATATTATTGAACTGGGCGATGGCATTTACGGCGCCGAAGCTGCAGCGCAGCGGTATTTTCGCAAGAGTGCCCGGGACCTGAATACGCAGGAAGCGGCCTTGCTGGCTTCGGTCCTGCCGAATCCCCTCAAACGTTCGGTGGCCAAACCTTCCGGTGCAGTCCGTAGCCGGCAGCAATGGATTATCAGTCAAATGCGGATGTGGGGCGGCAGAATCGATTTTGACGAACCCAACACCCCGAAAAAAGTCCAATAAGCGGGGCTATGCAAGCGGAGAATACAATGGTTTGTTAATCTGCCTGGAAATGCGTTGAGCGGGCCTATTTTTGCCGCGAAACCGACTTTTTCCATTTCATATTTAACCACCCATGACAAAAACAATACTCTCCGTCTTTTGCCTGCTGTTTTTCAACTTTTTGCTTTCGGCCCAAACGGCTGCGCCCGTATATGCGTTCACAAACGGCAGTTGGTTCAACGGCAACAGTTTTGTAGCCGGCGACTGGTACAGCGTTGGCGGCAAACTCACCCGTAAAGCACCTGAAAAGGTGGATTCCCTGATCGATCTTGCCGGCCGCTGGGTCGTGCCGCCCATGGGCGATGCCTTCTGCTCCAGCGTCTCCGAAAACCCGTCTGCCAAACACCAGCTAAAGTTTTACCTGGATGAAGGCATTTTTTACCTCCAGGTGCTGGGCAACACCCGGGAAGGCCGGCAGGCTACCGGGCAACTTGCGCAAAAAAACGATATGCCGGATGTCGTATTCGCCAATGGCGGGATTACCTGTACGCTGGGCTACCCGTTCTTGCAATATGAAGGGCCTGCCCAGGGTGTTCGAAGCCAGCAAATGATGGCCCAGAATTATGCAGAGCTAAAAAACGGCCGAAAAATGCTGGGCGATGGCTATTGGTTTATCGACAGCAAGGCGGATCTGGAAAAAAACTGGAAAAATATCCTCGAACAGAAACCCGATTTGATTTCGATCTATCTGCTGGACGCCCAAAACAGCGGAGGCAAGGAAACCAAGGGCCTTTCGCCGGATGCGGCAAAACTCGTGGTCAAGAAAGCCCATCGCTCCGGTCTGCGTGTATATGCCCATGTGGAAACCGCCGATGACGTCCGCCTGGGCCTGAAACTCGGGGTTGACGGCTTTGCCAACCTGCCCGGAAACACCTGGGATGGCCGTGGCGACGGCAAAAAATATACCCTCAATGACGAGGATCTGAAAAAACTGGCCAAGAAGAAGACGGCGGTAATTCCCCTGTTTTCGCATGCGCAAACCCAGTCGCCCCGGCCGGATGCGCCGAAAGACCAGGCCGATCTGCTGAAGCGCATGCTGGACAACGGGGTGAATGTCGTGATCGGGTCCGACGACAGCCAGCGCACCATTCGCGGGGAGGTCAATTACTGGTTCCAATTTGGTAACCTGGACTACGCCCAGGCGCTGCGAATCCTGTGTATGAATACCCCGCAGGCGATTTATCCTAAACGCAAGATCGGCCGCTTCGAAGAAGGTTATGAAGCCAGTTTTTTAGTGCTTGACGACAACCCGTTGCAGAACCTGTTGAAGTTGCGCGCTATTTCATTTATGGTAAAAGGCGGCCAGCTGCTCAAGTAAGCAGTGGCCTTAAATAATGCTCTTTTAACAGCTACATGGTCTGTATCAGGTCGTAGCTCGTAATGATGTGTGCCCCGCCGGAGCGGTCCCGCGCAATAACTGCCGGCGTATTGCGGCCGATATAGCGATTAAGCTGGCTGATCGGCAGATCTTCCGAGACAGAAGGAAAGGGTTCGCCCATGATCTCTTGCACGAGTTTTTCCGCATTGTTCAGCGGATTTTCCAGCAACAGATGCAGGACCTGTTTCTCGGTAATGGAGCCAACGATCGCCTCGCCTTCCACTACAGGCAGCTGGCTGATATCGTGCGATTTCATCAGGTTGAACGCCGTGCGGATCGAATCGTCTTTCTTCACCGCTACAAAGCGGCGATCCTTTTTATGCGCGATAATATCCGCCACTTTCAGTTCGTCATCCAGGAATCCGCGTTGGCGCATCCAGTCGTCGTTGTAGATTTTTCCGACATACCGGCTGCCGTGATCGTGAAAAATAACGACCACCACATCATCCTTCTTGAGCCGGCCGCGCAACTGCCAGAGGGCGCCCATGGCACTCCCGGCCGAATAACCCAGCAATAAGCCTTCCTCGTTGGCCATGCGCCGCGCCCAGAGGGCGGCGTCCTTATCCGTGACTTTTTCGAAATGGTTGATGACCGAGAAATCGACATTGGCCGGAAGGATGTCCTCGCCGATCCCTTCGGTAATGTAGGGATAGATCTCTTTGGGATCAAAAATGCCGGTTTCATGGTATTTCTTGAATACGGAACCGTAGGTATCGGCGCCCCATATCTGGATATCCGGATTTTGCTCCTTCAGATAGCGGGCTACGCCCGAAACCGTGCCGCCGGTGCCGACGCCTACCACCAGGTGGGTGATCTTCCCCTGTGTTTGCGCCCAAATTTCCGGACCTGTGCTTTCGTAATGCGCTTGGCGGTTGGAGAGGTTGTCGTATTGGTTGCACCAAAATGAATTGGGGATCTCCTGACTCAACCGCCGGGCCACCGCATAATAGGAACGGGGATCTTCCGGCTCGACATTGGTCGGACATACGATCACTTCGGCGCCCATGGCCTTGAGCATGTCGATCTTTTCCTTGCTTTGCTTGTCGGTGGTGGTGAAAATACAGCGATACCCGCGCACACAAGCGACAAGCGCCAGGCCCATACCGGTGTTGCCGGAGGTGCATTCAATGATCGTTCCTCCAGGCTTCAGGTCGCCCCGGGCTTCTGCGTCATCGATCATCTTGACCGCCATCCGGTCTTTGATCGAATGACCGGGATTGAACGTTTCCACTTTGGCCAGCACCAGTGCGGGAATATCCGCGGCGGTGCGGTTCATTTTTACCAGTGGCGTATTGCCGATGGTCTCGAGGATGTTATTTTTATATTGCATGGCTATATAAATGCTTATAAATGTGTTTTTTATGCATCAGTTGATTGTATGTGCCGGAGCATCTGCTGCCGGACCTGTTCTTTCAGGGAAGGAATATCGTCGGCAGTAAGTCCCTCGGTGGGAATCGGAGGTCCCCAAACGATCCGGACGGTGCCGGGGCTCAGGTCAATTGCTTTCGCCGTGGATGAGATCTCTTTGATATTGACGATCGTCTGAACAGCCAGCGGGGCTTTGGTCTGGATAGCAATGCGAAAGGCGCCATCGAAAAACGGCGCCAGCGGTTCATCGGTCTGATTTCTCCCGCCTTCGGGGTAAATAAAAATACTCCAGCCGGCCGCCAGTTGTCTTTTTAGGTCCACAACGCTCCGGGCCCGGCTCATCGCACTGGAGCGATCCACAGAAAGGCACATTTTCTTGACTACCCAGCCGAAAACCGGCACTTTGTGCAGTTCCTGTTTGGCCAGAAAGCGAAAAACGCCTGGAAATGCCCGGGCGTTAAGAATAAAGTCGAGCGCGGAATTGTGGTTCCCAACAATCACGTATGAGCCTTTGGGGTCGAGTTGTTCCGCACCTTCCACCTGGGTCCGGATGCCGGCAAAGGTTAAAAATGTCGGCGTAAACACGTGATGCAGGTACCAGATATTGCGTCGCAGGGCCTTTTCCCCGGGAGAAATGATCATGTTGACCAGGAAGACCGGCATGCTCACCAGCATAAGCAAGAGGAAGAACACGACGGCATACACGGCCCAAATTTTCCGAAAAAGACCCATAGATTTGAATTGGCGGCGCAAAGGTAGGCACCTGATTCGGGGCTACAAAGCCCGGTGCGGAAGATTGGGATCAGACCCCCTGAACAAAATCGCTTAATTTCTTCCTGGGTTTTAATCCAAGGCGGGCCCCCTCCTCCAGCATGCGCTGGAAGCCGGATTCAAAATCATTTTGGATATCGCCATCGAGAATCGCCTCCCGCACGGCCGTTTTGATGGCGCCCACGTCGCGGGAAGGCTGTATATCAAAGGTTTCCATAATAATATCGCCGGTAATCGGTGGCTGCCACAAACGCAGGCGATCCGCTTCGCTTACTTCAGCCATGCGCTCTTTCAGGTATTGATACCCTTCGAGATAGCGCGCCATTTTCCGGGGGTTCTTGGTCGTAATGTCCGACTCGCACAATTTCAACAGATCCTCGATATCCGGCCCGGCATCAAAAAGCAGGCGGCGGACAGCACTGTCGGTCACCTCCTCCTTGGTCAGGCTTATAGGGCGCAGGTGGAGTCGCACCATTTTTTGCACGTACTCCATCTTGGTATCCAGCGGCAAACGGAGGTTCCGGAAAATGCGCGGGACCATATTGGCGCCCAGCCATTCGTGTCCATGAAACGTCCAGCCCGCTTCCGGGTGAAAGCGCTTGGTGGCCGGCTTGGCAATATCGTGCAGCAGGGCAGCCCAGCGAAGCCAGATGTTGTTGCTGCGCCCGCAAAGGTTGTCGAGCACCTCCAGCGTGTGGTAGAAATTGTCTTTATGTGCGCGTCCCTGGCGATCTTCCACGCCCTGCAATGCGGCAACATCCGGAAGGATCAGATGCAGAAGCCCGGTATCGAACAAGAGGTTAAATCCCCTGGAGGGCCGTGATGTCATCAGTATCTTTTCCAGTTCCGTAGTGATCCGCTCTTTGGAAATAATATGGATCCGTTGCTTGTTTTTGGCAATGCCCTCCAGCGTGTTTTTATCAATGGTAAAATCCAGTTGATTGGAAAACCGGATGGCCCGCATCATCCGGAGCGGGTCGTCGGAGAACGTCTTGCCCGGGTCCAGCGGTGTTTTAATGACCTTCTGTTCGAGGTGTTCCAGTCCGCCGAAAGCGTCAATGATCTGGCCGAAATCGTCTTCATTGAGGCTAACGGCCAGCGCGTTTATCGTGAAGTCCCGGCGGTTTTGGTCATCTTCCAGGGTTCCCTGTTCCACGTCCGGCTTGCGGCTGTCGAGGTGGTAGCTTTCCCGCCGGGCGCCAACAAATTCGATCTCGATGCCGTCATAACGCAGCATGGCAGTCCCAAAGCGGCGATAGACGACAATCTTGGGGGCGGGATAGAGTTTGGAGGCCAGGGTTTGCGCCAGGCGGATCCCGTCGCCGACACAGACAATATCAATATCCTTGGTTGCGCGCCCAAGAAGGCGGTCGCGCACATAACCGCCCACCACATAGGCAGGCGCATTAATTTCCCGCGCACATTGCGCGACCAGTTCAAATATTTTCCGCTCATGCGGCTGAATCGAAAAAATCATATCAGACGGCCAGTTCCATTCCTGAATAAACGGCTTCAATCTCTTCTAACACGCTGAACAACACCTGGGGTTCCATTTCCGTGACGAGTCGCATGCGATATGGCTTAATATGGGGCAGGTCGCGAAAATACGGTGCATAGTGCCGCCGCATTTCCAGCACACCGAGTTTTGGCCCTTTCCAGGCCAGGCTGTCCGCCAGATGCTGACGGGCAACGCGGACCCGCTCCCGGATATCCGGCGCCGGCAGGACGACTCCTGTGGCAAAAAAGTGCTTGATCTCCCGGAAAACCCAGGGATACCCGATGCTGGCCCTTCCAATCATAATGCCATCGGCGCCATAGCGCTGCCGGTATTCCAGCGCGCGTTGCGGGCTGTCCACATCGCCGTTTCCAAATACGGGAATGTGCATTCTAGGATTTTCTTTGACCCGGGCGATCCAGGACCAGTCTGCCTCCCCCTTGTACATCTGCACCCGGGTGCGGGCATGAATGGTCAATGCCTGCACGCCGATATCCTGCAGCCGCTCGGCTACTTCGACGATATTGATCGAATCGTGGTCCCAGCCGAGCCTGGTTTTTACGGTAACGGGTTTCCCGGTGCTTTTCACCACCGCTTCCGTCAGTTTCACCATGTGTGGCACATCCCGCAACAAACCCGCGCCGGCCATGCGGCAGGCGACTTTTGCCACCGGACAACCGTAATTGATGTCGATCACGTCGGGATTTTTCGCTTCAATCATCTCCGCCGCTTCCATCATGTTTTCCAGCTGGCCGCCAAAGTATTGAATCCCGATGGGGCGCTCATAGTCAAAGATTTCGAGCTTTTTCAGACTGTTCATGGCGTCATGCACCAGCCCGTCCGCGCTGATAAACTCAGTATAGACCATATCCGCGCCTTGTTCCTTGCACAATTTGCGGAACGGCGGGTCGCTGACATCCTCCATGGGCGCCAGGAGTAAAGGGTACTCCCCCAATTCTATATTGCCAATTTTTACCATAAAGCCGCGCAAAAATACAAAACACTAGCGAAGCAAGGTAAGGTCGCCTTTTGATTGCATTTGCAGGGCGCCGTCGCCCCGTCGCCACCAGACCCGGTACACATACACGTCGGCAGGGACGCTTTCGCCGTTTGCCGTGCCATCCCAGGTAGCGGCAGGGTCTGTGCTTTCAAAGATCTTCTGTCCCCAGCGGTTGTAAATTTCCATACGGTCGATGTAGGCCAGGCCCTGCGGGACGATCATTTCAAAAACATCGTTATGCCCGTCTCCATCCGGTGTAAATGCATTTGGAAAACGTACGATAGGGAAAATGAGCCGTATGCTTTTCTCCATAACCTGGACGCAACCCGCCGGAGAGACCGCCGTAAGCGTGTACCGCACCACTGCAGTCGAGGTGTCATTGGAAGACGGAACCACATCGATCGATTCTGTACCAAAAGGCAACGTTTGGGTATCCACCGTGGTTTCTTCCCATTTAAACGTAAAATTAAGCAGGCTTTGCGGTGGCGTAACCACTGCTGTCAGGGTGAGCAAGGTACCGATGTTCACCTGCGTGGTATCCGGAACGCATTGGATGTCCAGTGCAAAATTGGGTACAACATTTACCTGCACGCTATCGGCTAGTTTGCAGTTGTCGCCATAGGTATAGACCACAGTATAGGTCGTTGCCGTAACGGGGGACTTGCTGATGCTCGCCGTGCTTTCCCCCGTGCTCCAGGCATAAGTACCGCCGGGATCGGATCCTGTTGCCTTCAGGTTAACCTGGGTTTTTGCGCAGATCGTGGTATCGGAACTTACCGTCAGGGTTGCGCTGAAAACCGTGACGTCCAGTTGTTGCGATACCGTACAATTATCCAGTGTAGCGGTCACGGCATAGGTGGTATTTTGCGTTGGGGATACAGTAGGCAATGAAGCGCCGGGCAATAAGCTGGCATCCGGAGGATTAGCGGTCCAATTGTACACCGTTCCCGGCAGTACCGGTCCCGAGTTCAGGGGCAGGTTTTCCCCCAGGCAAAGTTTGGTATCCAGAGGAAACTGGATCACGGGAGCCACACCCTCAATTGTGACAGTCACTTTCTTCGTTATCTGGCAGTTGTCTCCATAGGTGTAAATAACGGTATACGTGGTCGTTTGATCCGGTTTTACCGTAACTACTGAGGTATTGCCAATAATTTGGCCCGTGAGATCATTACGCCAAAGCAGCGTGCCCTGGATACTGGTCAAGGCCTTCAGCGACACCGAAAAGTTTTTACAGATCGTAGTATCCGCACTCACGGTAAGGGTCGCCATGTTGACGGTGATCCGGATGGAATCCATGCGCAGGCAACCGTTATCGGCAAGCACGTAATACGTGGCTGTCTGCGTTGGTGTGAAAGTCGGGTTGGGCAAGGTGTCCGTGCCGAAGCCGGGATGAGTAGAGGTCCAGATATAGGTGGCGCCGGGGTCAAATATCTCGTTGAGCAGGACGGACTCGCCGGGGCACAGCTGCACATCGGTCGGAAACTTCAGGGGTGCAAGCGGTTTGATATTCACAGTAGCGGCAGCACTTACCGGGCATCCCTGGTAGTTGCCGGAAACGGTATATGTCGTGGAAGTCACCGGCGTAGCAACCGGATTATCGCAATTTATACAGGAAAGACCGGTCGCAGGTGACCATTTGATATCCGTGACACCCGCTGTGTAGGTGATGTTGAGGTCAACGCTTTCTCCGGGGCAAATTTCACTCGACGTAGGAGAGACATTGATCTGGGCGGCAGGTATAACCCGGACTATGGCCAATGCCGTATCGGCACAAGCGCCATTCCGGGTAATCCGGCGGTATGGGGTGGTTTGCGCCGGTTGTACCGCAATATTGTACAGCGAGTCCGGCGTAAGTATGCCACTGGCCGGTGTCCATTTGAATGTAATACCCGGGTATGCAACCGGTTCAAAAACAGGGGATTGCAATACCACCTTCTCCCCCTGACAGATCGTTGTGTCTGCCGGATAAATATCGAGATCGGCAGGAAGGCTGTCAACTGCAAAATACACCGATTGCTGACGGGTACAGCCGGCCAGTGAAACGGTAGCGGTATAGCTGGTGCTTTCCGTTGGCGTGGCCACCGCCGAACTGCCGTTCGGGCCGATTTGCAGGCCTGTGGTTGGGGTCCAGATGATTGTCTGAGCTGCGGGGTTCACAACAGCCTGCAGCGTCCGGGATTTGCCCCGGCAGATTTTTACCGTGTCGGAAGGACTGATTTGCAAACTCAGCGCTACCGGTGTGATCCGCACGCTGTCCAGTGTGGGCAAGGGGCAGGATGTGTTGGACACGGACAAGTAATAGGTGATGGGTCCGGCTGGCTTATCTGCCGGATTGGCTACCGTACTGACAAATCCGGATGGAATGGAATACCAGTTGTAAAATGTTCCGGGGAAAGACTGGCCGCCAAGCGAAATGCTGTCGCCTGCGCAAATTCCCTGATCCTCGGCAATTTTATACAAGGGCGCTTCCCCATTGATGACCGTAACGACAATCGTATCGCTTGCGGTACAATCCGGGGTAGTCACGGTTGCAATGTAGGTATATACCCCGGTATTGAGACCGGAGACGAGGGGCGAGGGGCAATCATAGCAACTGAGGCCAATGCTCCCGGACCAGCTGTAAACGCCCGCCGGTTCCGGATGAGGGTTGAGGGTAAAAACGGCGTTTTTGCATACCATGACATCCGGACCCAGGTCAATAGCACAGGATGAAAGACCAGGGGAAGGTTGGGGTTGGGCGGCAGAATTAGCGGTACTCAGGACATTGGACAGGAGGATGAGAGAAAGAGTAAAAAAGAAGACTTTCATGTTGAATAATTTAAATCGGCGCGAAAATATTGGGAAAATCGGTTGTCAATGCGGAGAATGGGCTTCTCTTCCAAACTCTCTGGAATAAATTCGGATTAAAAGTAAAAATAAGGCGATCAGGATAGGGCCAAAAACAAATCCGATAAAACCGAACAATTTCAGCCCGGCGATGACCCCGAACAAGGTGATCAGGGGATGCGTATCGCCCAGTTTCTTTTGCAGCCACATCCGGCCGATATTATCTACCGAACCGATCACGATGAACCCGTACAGGAATACAAACAAACCCTTCCAGGGCATTCCGCTTGCGATCAGCAGGGCCGTCATGGGCACATAAGCAAGCGCCACCCCGAGAATTGGAAGCATCCCCGAGATACAGGTAATGGCAAACCAAAGCCACAGGTCTTCTATGCCGATGAACCAGTAAACAGGCAGGCCGGCCAAGCCTTGCAAGATCCCCATGAAAGGAATTCCTACTGCATTGGTAAAAACGAGACTGTTCAATTGATGTTTAAAATCGGCTATATTTTCTTTTTTAAAAGGCAGCCAGTTAAAAAAGAAAATCTCCATTTTAGGGCCGTTCGTCAACATAAAAAACAGAATAAATCCGGCCAGTATTCCTGTCATGATCCCCTCCAGGGTAGCGGAGATCAACGAACGCAGCTGGGCCAGGCTCCAGTTGGCCACATTTTTTGCGGTCTCCGGTGTCAGGATTGTAATCCCATAATCCAGTTCAAGGCGATGGACCATCTGCTCCAGGCCTTGCTTTAACTCCTGCGAATGTTGCACGGCCTGAATTACCCTCGCCTGCACTAATTGTACCAATAAATGAACAGGGACCCAAATAACAAGAGTGGCAAGCAAAATCAGCAGCAAGGCAGCCACTACCTTGTTCCATTGTTTTTGCGCAGTCAGGTAGCGCATGGCCGGGCGAAGCAGCACATACAGGGTGTAAGCCCCAAGCAGTGCCGGTAAAAAGGGGTTCAACGTGAAGAAAAGCACCCAGCCCAGCGAAAAGATGAGCAACAACAGCAAAATTTGCCTGATCAGTAGTATAGGGATCCGATTCATGCCCGAAATTTAAGGGTTCGGTGACGTTCAATTATCGTTTACCTTATATTCTCCTACTTTTGCAGCAAAAAAATTGCTTTGACCATCCGAATCATCAACCGTTCAAACAATCCGCTGCCCAAATACGAAACGTCCGGCAGCGCCGGCATGGATCTCCGGGCGTTTATCGAAGGGCCGCTTACGCTGGAACCGCTGGAACGCGTGCTCATCCCCACCGGTCTGTTTATCGAACTGCCCCAGGGGTTTGAGGCCCAGATCCGGGCCCGCAGCGGCCTTGCAATCAAACGCGGACTGACCATGCTGAACTCCCCCGGCACTATCGACAGCGATTACCGGGGCGAGATCAAATGCATCGTCGTCAACCTCTCCAATGAGCCCCAAACCATAGAGCCCGGCGAGCGGATCGCACAAATGATCATCGCCCGGTACGAGCAGATCTCCTGGGAACAAGTGGAAACGCTCGAAACAACTGCCCGCAACAGCGGCGGTTTCGGCAGCACAGGAAAAGACTAATTCCCCTTGCTAAACCCTGTTCAAAAACCACTAACGCATAACCTTCTAACGCACAAGCGCGATTCGACATGAAGATCATAATCCCCATGGCGGGCAAAGGAACCCGGCTGCGGCCGCATACACTTACTGTTCCGAAACCCCTGATCCCGGTGGCGGGCAAGCCTATCATTCAACGCCTGGTGGAGGATCTCGCCTCTGCGTATGACGGACCCATTGAGGAAATTGCCTTCATCATCGGCGACTTTGGCCCTGAAGTGGAACGCGAGTTAATCCACATTGCCGAAGCGCTGGGGGCCCGCGGCAAAATTTATCAGCAGGAAAAAGCCCTCGGCGTCGGGCACGCTATTTATTGTGCCTGGGAAAGCCTCAATGGCCCCTGTATGATCGCCTTCGCCGACACCCTGTTCAAGGCGGACTTCTCCTTTGATACCGAAGCCGACGGAACGATTTGGGTACAAAAGGTAAAAGACCCCTCCTCTTTTGGCGTGGTAAAACTCGACAAACAGGGGTATATCTCGGAGTTTGTGGAAAAGCCGGCCGTGTTTGTTTCGGATCTGGCTATCGTCGGTATCTATTACTTCCGGGAAGGTGAACGGCTGCGCGCCGCCCTGCACCACATCATTACCAACGAAATAAAGGAAAAGAACGAATATCAGTTGACCACAGCCCTTGAATACCTGAAAAACGAAGGGATCCGTTTCCGCACCGGTGAAATCGAAGAATGGCTGGACTGCGGCAACAAGGACGCCATCCTTTTCTCCAACAGCCGCATGCTTGAGTTTCATCGCAACACGGAACTGGTGGCCGCCAGCGCAACGATTGAAAACAGCGTGATCATCCCCCCCAGCTTTATTGGGGAAAACGCGGTGATCCGCAACGCGGTCGTGGGGCCCTATGTTAGCGTGGGACATAATTCTGTGGTAGAGAACACCGTTATTACCAACAGCATCATCCAGAATAAATCGCAGATCAAAAATGCCTTGCTCGAGAACTCCATGGTGGGCAATGCAAGCAAGTTCACCGGCTCAAAAGATGAACTGAACATCGGCGACTACTCCAACTTTTCGAAGCGCTGAACGTTATGTGCGTTATAAATTACCATTCGATGATAAAAAATATCAGTGCCCCATTCCTGTTTTTCGCAATTTTCCTGACCATTTCCCCGCTGACCGCGCAAAACACCATCGGTGGCGAAGCCAAGATCGTACCGGAGGAAGAGGTCAACCGGCAAAGCGCTTTTATCGATGCGGAGCGGGAACGGCTACTGGGACATTACGAAAAAGCCGTTGAGTACTACAAGCAATTTTTATACGATAACAACAGCAACGCCGCCGCCTGGTACGGGCTGGCGCGGACCTTTGAAACCCTCAAAGACAATGTCGGCGCACTCGACGCGGCTGCCAAGGCTGTCGCTAACGACCCGGACAACAAGTGGTATCTCATTTTTCAGGCCGATCTGCTGGAAAAGGTCGGCCAGCCCCTGGACGCAGCCCGGATCTACCAAACACTGACCAAGCGCTTTCCGCAGGAAACAGATCTGTATGAACGCCAGGCCTATTTGTTTGTGTTGGCCGGAGCGCCCAAAGACGGATTGAAAACGCTTGATCAGCTGGAAAAGATCACCGGTGTGACGGAGATCACTGCAGATAAAAAGCACGTAATTTACCTGGCGCTGGGCGATTTGAAGAAAGCCGCTGCCGAACTGGAGAAACTCGCGGACACCTATCCCTCCCGGCTCGAATACCGGCACCGGCTTGCGGAATTCTATGATTCGGTAGGCGATAAAAACGCCGCCCAAAAGGTGTATGAAGACATCCTGCGCCGGCATCCGGACGACGATGCCGCCAAAATTGCCGTATTGGAAAAGTCCGGCTCTGACCTTTCTTACCTGAGTGCGCTAAAGCCTTATTTTAAAGACCCGAATATTCCGCTGGACGGGAAGATCCGGGAGCTACTCCCCTACTTCGAAAAACTGGAAAAAGGTATGGATCCGGCTGCCGTGCAGTTGTTGCTTGAATTGGGTCAGTCGCTGGAAGCCACCCACCCGGATGACCCGAAGGCCTGGAGCCTGTCCGGCGATTTGTTCTATTACACGAACCAGGAGCAGGATGCGCTCAAGCGATACAAGGCTTGTATAAAACTGAATCCGGGCGTTTTCTCGGTTTGGGAAAATGCGCTGACCATTCTTTACCGGCAGAAAAACTATGACGAGCTGCTGCAACTGGCCGAAAAAGCCATGGATGATTTTCCCAATCAGGCAGTCGCCTACTACTACTATGGCGTGGCTGCCAACCAAAAGGGAAGACCGGACGAGGCCTTGTCCCAGTTGGAGCAGGCAACGCTGATGGCCGGCAATAATCAGTCGCTCTGGTTGGATATAAGCGATCAGATCGGGCTTGCCCTTTTGCAGAAAAAGGACTTCGCTGCCGCTAAAGACCGCTATGAACAGGCGCTGGGGAAAAACGGCGACAAGCATCCCGGAATTCTGGAACATTACGGCGATGCGCTTTACCGCACAGGCGATCCGGCACAAGCCGGTGATTACTGGAAAAAGGCGTATAAAATCGCTCCTTCACCCGGACTGGAACAAAAAATATCCTCCGGCAAACTGTAAACTGAGCCCATGTTCGTCATAAAAACACTGCAGGGGCTGGAGCCGGTACTCGCCGCTGAACTGGAAGTCCTCGGCGCCACCGATATCCGGATCTTGAAACGCGCAGTCTCCTGCGAAGGCGATAAACGGCTCCTGTACCGGATCAATTATGAAAGCCGGACGGCATTGCGCGTGCTGGTGCCGTTTCATACCTTCCGGGCATCCCATGAACAGGCGTATTATCGGGGAATACGGGACGTGAATTGGGGGGAATACCTGTCTGCCACGGACACCCTGGCCATCGAATCGACGGTAGCCTCCGAGCATTTCCGGCATTCTCAATACATCAGCCAGCTGACCAAAGACGCGATTGTGGACCAGTTTCGCGACCGCACCGGCCGCCGGCCCAGCGTCAACCTGGACTCCCCTACCCTCCGCATTCACGTTCGCATCCATGGCGCCCAGTGCGATCTGTTGCTCGACTCCAGCGGCGACTCGCTGCACAAACGCGGCTACCGGAAGGATACCGTGGAAGCACCCCTGAATGAAGTGCTTGCGGCTGGTATGATCCTGCTTACGGGCTGGAACGGCAACGGCTCTTTTGTGGATCCCATGTGCGGCAGCGGCACCTTGCCCATTGAAGCCGCCATGATCGCCATGCAGATGCCGCCGCAGCACAAACGCGCTGGATTCGGTTTTTTCAAGTGGAAAGATTTTGACAAAAATCTCTGGGCGGAAGTTAAAAGCAATGCAGATGCCCGCGTGCAGCAACCGGATTTTCCGATCCTGGGTTCTGATAAAGACCCCCGCGCCCGCAATGCCACCGCCATCAACCTGATGTCGGCCGGATTGGAGCAGGTGATACAGGTGGAGAAAATGCCTTTTGAGAAACTGGTACCGCCGGAAATTCCGGGCGTGTTGATCGCCAATCCGCCCTATGACGAGCGCATGAAAGTCGAGGAAGTGAATGCTTTTTATAAGAGTATCGGCGATCGTCTGAAACAGCAGTGGGCCGGTTGGGACGCATGGATGATCTCCTCCAATATGGAAGCCTGGAAGAATTTTGGCCTGCGCCCTTCCCGCAAGATCGTCCTCTACAACGGCTCTTTGGAATGCTATTTCCAAAAATTTGAAATGTATGCCGGGAAGAAACACGGCTAAAGCAGCGGCACTCTGGCTGTTCGCCGGTTTTTGCCTCTTTGGTAACCCAGGGTGGGCGCAAAACGGCCGGCTGGCGCCAATGCTTGGTCAGGGCCGGTCCTTCGCCAACCTTCAGGAATGGGTAGGCGCTCCTGTTAAGCTCCTGCCGGGTCGGCATCGCTCTTTTCAGCGAAGCGAACGACTACCGGACCTTAATTTTCTTTTCCTTCCATTCGAAAACCCGGCCGCTCCCGCTCCGCCTGGCCCGGAGGGCATACTCCCCCGCTGGTCGGGTGATGCGCTGCCCTTTTTTTGCCGTATCGAGTATCGCCTGGAAAAAAGGTCGGCTGTCCCGTTCAGGTTCCGCCTTGGCTCAGTGGAATATGTTGATTGGCTGGAGGGCAAGCCGGGGTGTACATCATATTAAAGGCAGTCTCACAAGTTCGAACTTGTGAGACTGCCTTCCTTTGCCACTTGTCTTTTGCCTAATGTTCTCCGGTTGCGCTGCACAGGCCCACGATCTTGTGGAAGGTATCATGCAGGCCGGTGAGTGCTTTGGTAACAGCCTCATCCGTAGCGCCTTTCTTTATTTGCTTGTTCAGCTTTTTACTGTCGCGCTGGAGGTCTGCAAGTGCCTGCCGAATTTCGGGACGGTTAAATTCGGCCGGTATTTTGGACTTTTTCAACGCGGCTGCTTTTTGCGCCATCTCACCCGAACGGTTGCGAATGGGCTTCAGGTCCCCGTCTTCCATTGGGTGAAAGGTTTGTGCCATCACCTTGTGAAACTCGCCTAGTGCCGGCCAGTTGTCAAAGGCGCTTTGCGCCTGAGCGCTCGGGGCTGTCGCAAAAAACAGGGTGAAAAATGCCAGGAGGCCAAAAATTGAATATTTCATATTTAAATAGGTTTGATTTGCCCAAAGGTAAGCGGAGGCATAAAGCCTGTATTATGATTTTTGTCATCCCGGCATGTGATTAAGTCCTTCAAAACAGCCCTTTATTCCACTGCCATACGGATAGTGCGAATGCCACTACCGGTGTCCAGGGTAAGCAGGTAAATCCCGGCCGGAAGGTTTTCCGGCAAGTTCAGCGGCACCCGGTACGTACCACCCGATTGTTCGGTGCAGGTCATAACAGAAAGCACCGGAACGCCGGAAAGGTCGTAAACGGCAATTGACATTTGTTGGGCCTGGGTCAGCGTATATTCGAGCATGGCCGATCCGGTTGCCGGATTGGGATAAAGGCTAAGGTCCACAAGGCCTGCCGGTTCCGGGCTGCTCAGGGATTTTCCCGGCAGGTAGCGGGCCATTGCCAGATAAGCGCCTCCCGTTGGCAGTGCTGTTTCGCCGGCCACAACAGCTTTACCGTCTGCCTGCAGGGCCGCACAAAACGCATG
>CAYVDV010000006.1:0-15139 GCA_964450465.1 uncultured Saprospiraceae bacterium | reverse complement strand
CTGGTCAGGTGTGCCATTGGGAAGGATTCGGGCCAGTGCAAGGTCATGGTTTTCGCCTTTCATGTTATCCGAAGTGCCAGCCAGCACAATTTTTCCGTCCGGCTGCAGAGCCATTGCCAGCGCCCGGTCCGAGGAGCCATTAAAATCGATCCGTGTCTTGCCGGCTTCTCCGAAACTGTTATCCATAATCCCGCTTGGCAGGAAGCGTACCAAAACCATATCGGCCATTTTGGGTTCGTCGATGGTGCCGGCAACCAGAATACGGCCGTCTGCTTGCAGGGCCATGGCATAGATATAGTCATCATATCCCGACTGCAGGTCGGCTGTAACCATGCCATTCGCACCAAAAGCGGGGTCAAGGTTCCCGTTAGGCAAAAGCCGCATGAGCCCCAGGTCAAAATCATTCATATTGCCGGGGCGGGTAATGCCGGCGAGCAGGAGTTTTCCGTCCGGCAACAAGGCCAGGCCGTATGCCTCGCTTTCTTCCTGGTTCACCACATTCTCGGTCTCGGAAGTTTCTTCCGGATAAAATGGAATTGCAATGCGGCCATGAAGGCCAAAACCCGGGTCGGGCGCTCCACTCGGCAAATAGCGCGCAACTGCAAACGTGCGGACACCTGCGTGTTGTGCGTATCCGGCGGCTACGATCTTGCCATCGGGTTGCAGGGCCAACGCCTGAATGGCATCGGAGCGCAAATTGAAGTCTGTAAATACGAAGCCCCACTCCCCGAAATGTTGATCCGGATCGCCTTTCGTGTTGAAGCGGGCCAGTGCGAAGTCGCTGTTTGGAAACGGCGGGAGGTCTTTTTGAACATAGGCTCTTCCACCTACGACAATCCGGCCATCCTGTTGCAGGACCATGGCGCTGGCGCGCTCTATCCTGGAACTGATCACTTTCCCCGTAACCATAAATCCGGGGTCCAGGGCTCCTGGCTGCGCCTGTCCGCTGGAAAACAATCCCGCCAAGATCAGGCTGACTATTACTATCTGTTTCATAATTCATGCATTTTAGATGGTTAATGGTCCTTGACCGGATGCATAGGCTCCGGTCATTTTACTTCTAAAAATGCCTGAATTGTAAATCAAAAAGCAATGACCTGCGTCAGGATTTCCCATGAGGGTTCTGCATACGCAAATCCCTGTCCGGCGATATCAATGCAGCGCAAACAAGTCCTCCACGGCGGGAGTCCGGGCGCAGATGAACCCTTCTGCATAGCGCACCTGTGCCGGGCGGCCGAACACCCGGGCCTTTGCTTCCATAAACTCCAGAAAATCCTTGCCGGAAATCGGGGTTTGCTGGCCATAATCCGGGTTGCTTTCGTTGTAAAACTGGGAACGGAAGGCAAGGATCGCCTGCATTTTCTGGTCAAAATAGGGGGTGATATCGACAATAAAATCCGGCGTCAGGTGTTTGTCCTGAATATAGTGATAAACGGCGCGCGGCCGCCAATGCGGCTGGGCTGTGTTGAAATGGTCAAACGTTTTCACCTTGACCAATCCGGCATAAAAGCATGCGTTGACAACGAGCCTGGCAGAGCGACCGTGGTCGGGATGGCGATCGTCGGGTGCGTTGCACAAGACAATTTCCGGCCTGTAATAGCGGATGGCGCGGACGACCTTCAGCATGTATTCGGTGGAATAGATGAACAACCCGTCGGGGATATCCAGTTGCTCCCTAAAAGCGGCGCCCAACAATTTGGCGGCATCTTCCGCTTCTTTTGTTCGCAATTCAGGGGTTCCCCTGCTGCCGAGTTCACCGCGTGTAAGGTCGAGTAAGCCAAAGGAGTGCCCTTTGGATGCCTGCCGGAGCAAGGTGCCGGAGGCGCTGAGTTCTACGTCATCTGGATGGGCGCCAATCGCAAGAATATCTACTTTCATCGTTAATTTTGCCAGAAGAACCGGATTAACAAATACAATGGAGACAAATCCTACCAATGAGGAACGAATTGAAGCACTTGAGCAAGCGCTGCTATTCGCAAAAAAAGAAGCGCAAAAATACGCTTCAGACCTGGAAAATCTAAGACAACAATATGCCGATGATCTTTTTACGGAACGGCAACTCAGCAAGCAACTGAACCGGGAACGGCATGAGTTGCAGCATGATTATGAGCAGTTGCGGGTTCAAAAGGGAGGTTTTGGCCTGAAAGCGCTGCTGTTGACCGGTTTCACCGGTTTCTTCGGCGGCATCCTGCTCGGGTTGTTGTATTTACTTGTTTTTTTGCCCAAAGACCGCCATACCGCGGCTTTTGAGCAATTCAGAAACGCGCACCTGTTCCAATATGAACGGGCGATCAGTGAAGGAAAGTTTGAGTATGTGGAGCAGGACCTGCAATACAACCTGCAGGACCCCGAGAACAAGATGATCCGCCCGGAAATTGAATTCGCAAAAAAACTGGTGGGCGCGGCAAAACGCCGCTGCAATTAGGAACGGCTAAACGTCTTTACCGTAAATAGAACAAATAGGACATTTTTCTGGTTGATGCCCCCGCGCGGGGCAATAGGATCTTCCGAAGTAAATAATTTGCAGGTGCAATTTATTCCAGGATTCTTCCGGGAACAAGGCTTTCAGATCGCGCTCGGTTTTCTCTACATTCTTGCCATCGCTTAAGCCCCAACGCGCCGCCAGCCGGTGGATATGCGTATCGACCGGAAAAGCCGGCACGCCAAATGCCTGCGACATGACTACCGATGCGGTTTTGTGCCCCACACCGGGCAATGCTTCCAGCGCTTCAAAGGACTGCGGCACTGCTCCCCCGTATTTTTCCACCAGAATGCGGGACAACTCCCAGATCGCCTTGGATTTGGATGGCGATAACCCGCATGGCCTGATAATTTCGCGGATCTCATCAACCGTAAGTTTAATCATGGCATGCGGGTTGTCGGCACGGGCAAACAGCAGCGGGGTGATCTGGTTGACGCGTTCATCCGTACACTGCGCAGAAAGCACCACCGCGACCAATAAGGTGTATGCATCCGCATGCCGCAGGGGAATGGGCGTTTCCGGATAAAGCCGATCCAGTATTTCAGCAATAGCCGCTGCTTTTTTCTTGGGCGACATGGTCCTGTTTTAGTGGCGGAAATGCCGGAAACCCGTCATGACCATTGCCATTCCACGTTCATCGCAGGCATCAATACTGTCCTGATCTTTGACCGAACCGCCGGGCTGGATCACCGCGGTGATGCCTGCCTCCGAGGCAATTTCCACACAGTCCGGGAAAGGAAAGAAAGCATCCGAGGCCATGACGGCGCCGTTCAGGTCAAAGCCGAAAGACCGGGCTTTGGCAATAGCCTGCCGGAGCGCATCGACGCGGGAAGGCTGGCCGCAGCCCATGCCGATCAACTGGCGCTCCTTGACGAGTGCGATGGCGTTGGATTTCAAATGTTTGACGCACTTCACTGCGAACAGCAATTCGCCCACCTCTTTGGGTGTCGGGGTGCGTTTGGTTGCAACTTTAAGGTCTGCTTCGGTTTCGGTCTTCAGGTCGGTATCCTGCTCCACCACCCCATTCAGCAAACTGCGGAAACTGCGCGGCTGCACATCGAAAGATTTGATCTTCAGCAGGATACGCTGGCTTTTTTTGGTCAACAAATCAAGCGCCGCCTTGTCAAAATCCGGCGCGATCAGTACCTCGTAAAAGAGTTGATTGATCTCCTGTGCGGTTTCCAGGTCAACGGTAGTATTCGTGATAAAAATGCCGCCGAAGGCAGAGGTCGAATCACAGGCAAGCGCTGCTTTCCAGGCTTCCACCAGGGTGTGCCGGCGGGCTACGCCACAGGCATTGGTGTGCTTCAGGATGGCAAACGTGGGTTTGCCCAACTGGAACTCCCGCATCAATTGAACGGCTGCGTCGATATCGACCAGATTGTTGTAGGAAATGGCTTTCCCGCTCAGTTTGTCAAAGACCTTTTCGAAGTCGCCAAAGAAAACGCCTTCCTGGTGCGGATTTTCACCGTAGCGCAAAATATCGGAACGGTGTATGGAGTATTTGAAGGAAATATCGGTCGTACCCTCGTTAAACCAGTTGAAAATGGCGATATCGTAATTCGAAGTTGTCTTAAAAGCCCTGCGCGCCAGTTCGCGGCGGTTGAAGGAACTCAGTTCTCCGTCCTGCTCATTGAGCAGTTTTAGGAACAGCCCGTAATCTTCCCGGGAGGCGACAACGGAAACATCGTTCCAGTTCTTTGCTGCGGCCCGGATCAGCGAAACGCCGCCGATATCGATCTTTTCAATGATCTCTGCCGGATCGTTCGTACTGGCAACCGTTTCTTCAAAGGGATAAAGATCTACGATGACACAGTCGATCTCGGGAATATTATACTGCTGCAGTTGTTCCAGGTGATCTTTTTCCCGGCGGGCGAGCAGGCCGCCGAATACCGCAGGGTGCAGCGTCTTTACCCGTCCGTCGAGGATGCTCGGGTACCCGGTGAGTTGTTCCACGGGGGTTACCGGAATACCCAGTTTTTCAATGTAGCTTTGTGTGCCGCCGGTGCTGTATAAGGCCACATTCAGCTCGTGCAATCGCCGAATGATGGGCTCCAGGCCATCTTTGGAGTAAACGGATACAAGTGCCGAGCGAATTTTCCGGTTTCCGGAAGCCGTTTTTTGTGCTTTTGCCATGTCATACATTTGAGGCCGCAAAAGTACGATACCAAAACCAGAACAATGCCATAAGTCCTGTATATGCTCCTTGATTTTTTCGCAAAAACACACGCTCCCGGCATACATGCCCGGGGCCGGGCGGGTACTCTGGCGCTCTTCCGGGCATTAAACCTGTCTTCCGGACAACATATTCTGGAACTGGGTTTCGGCACCGGCGAAAGCCTCGTGGAACTGTCCGCCCTGGCGCCCGGAGCCCGGTTGTCCGGTGCAGAAGTTTCACCGCTCATGCTTGCGACGGCCAGGCGGCGCTTGCGCTGGTGCGGAAAAAAGGAAATTGCGCTGCATTTGTACGCCGGCAAGCTCCCGTTTGCCGATGCATCGTTCGATGTGGTGTATTGCGAGTCTGTACTGGCCATCCAGCCGGATGCTGTGCTGACCGGTTTGTTTGCCGAATTATTCCGGGTACTCAAGCCCGGCGGGGTGTTTGGCTGCAATGAATCGCTTTGGCTTCCGGGCACAAGCGGGGAGACGGTTCGTGCGATAAACCAGGCCTGCTACGCCGGGTTCGGCCTGATCCAGGCTTCCGAACGCTATGCATTTCCGGACACCTGGCGCAGTCTGGGTACAAACGCCGGTTTTCAGATGGAGCAAATGCAATCGCTTGAAAACATACCGGCGGCCGGGCGAATATCCGGGCGCCAGATCTTTAATTGCTCCGAATTGTTTTCCCGGTTGGGATGGTTAAAAGGAATGATATTTCCGGACTATCGCCAGGCGCGAAGGGAATGGAAAGCGCTGGAAAAGACCTTTGAGCGCTATGGCCGGTTTCTGGAGGGGTGGTTGTTCGTATTCAGAAAGCCGGAATGATCATTTCAGGTGGAGGATATTCCCCTTGTTATAGCAGGAGCGGCATCGCGGTTCATATTGCTCTTTTTCGCCCAGAAGAATCACCTCGTCGCCCTGAGCAAGCCGGTACGAGTGAGTGGCCAGGTCGCCGCAATGGACACAGATCGCATGTACTTTGGTAACATATTCGGCTATAGCCAGCAAGGATGGCATGGGGCCGAAAGGCTTGCCTTTATAATCCATATCCAGGCCTGCGACCACAACCCGGATGCCATTCATAGCCAGTTTTTGGCAAACCTCCGGCAGGCCGGGATCAAAAAACTGCGCCTCGTCAATGCCAACGACAGATGTTTCCGCACTGATATTCAATACCAGGGACGAGTGATTGACCGGAGTGGCCAATACGGAAGTGGTATCATGGGAGACCACGTTGTTTTCATGGTACCGGGTATCTACCTGGGGCTTGAAAACCTCCACTTTTAGCTGCGCTATGGTGGCTCGTTTCAGGCGGCGGATCAATTCCTCCGTTTTCCCGGAAAACATGCAACCGCAAATGACCTCAATCCAGCCAGTACGCTGGCCCTTGAAATATGGTTCTAAAAACATAAGCTGGTTTAATCAACAGTGGTGTTTTGGTTTCGGGATAATACATGCGGCGAAAATGCAATTTTTTACTTCGCAAAGGGGAATGTTCCGGGTATTTTTTGAACTTCGCCGGAGAAAATCAAATGCGCCGGAAATTGCAGTCCCTGGATTGCAGCGGAGTTTTGGCCGGAGGCCTTACAGGTTTAAATTACCAAATCATGCCATTATGGATTTATTGAGAACAAAAATTTACCTGGACAAAATCAACCGGGAATACGCGCGTATGAGCAAGGACCCGGAGAACATTATGCGCATAGACATCGATATCATGATGTCCTATGTTCGGGATTTATACGATGCCTTGCTTTCCGATGCGGAGAACCCCGCTGCTGCGGTCCGAAGGGATCCGCCAAGGGTATCCCCGCCTCCCGCTCCCAAAGCGGCTGCTCCCGAAGCTATACAACCGCCCCCGCCTCCGAAACCACCCGTTGCCGAAGTACCGCCGCCTGCGCCGCCGGAAGAAAAACCTGCGCCGGCTCCTCCCCCACCCCCGGTAGTTGTGGAAGCACTACCATCTGCCGAACCGTTGCCGCATATAAAACCGCAGCCCACCGCCCCTGCGCCCCCGCCCAGTTTCCCGGCGATCCCTCCGGAGGCAGAAGGTTTGTTTGAGCATAAGGAAGCCAAGGAACTTTCGGAAAAGCTGTCCAATATGCCGGTACCGGACTTGCTAAAGGCAATCGCCTTGAATGATAAATTGTTGCTTACCCGGGAACTCTTTGGCAATGACAACGCCATTTTTGAAAAAGTCATTGCCACGCTGAATGGGTTCGACTCGATGGATCAGGCCAGGGCCTACCTGCTGGAACACTGCGTAATGCGGTATCGCTGGACAGACAAAAAAAGGGTGGAAACCGCCAAAAACTTTATCAAACTGGTCCGGCGGCGGTACGCCTGATGCGTGGTCTGATCGTTGGACAGGGAATTGCCGGCACCATGCTGGCATGGACACTGCGGCAACACGGTGTGCGCGTAACCGTGGCCGATGCCGGATTCCCAAACCGCTCCTCGGATATTGCTGCCGGGATCATCAATCCAGTGACCGGAAAGCGATACGTCAAAACCTGGCGATTTGATGATTTTTATCCCATGGCCCGGGATACCTATAGGACCATGGAATCCCGGTGGAATATACCGGTTTGGCATGACCAGATCATTCTCCGCATTCTGGAGACACCCGGAGAAACCAATGACTGGTCTGCGCGAATGGCTGATGCCGGGTATTCCGGTCTCCTCGGTGAACGCAGCGATGCCGGCGCCTGGGCCTCGCTGCTGACTACTGGATATACCCTTGGCGAAATACGGAGTGCCGCCCGGGTGGATTTTCCGGCGATCCTGCAACAGTTCAGAAAAGAGCTCATGGCAGATCATCTTTTTATCCCGGAGACGCTCCGTCCGGAGGATCTGGATCATTGGGGAAAAGATCAGGATTTTATCGTTTTCTGCGAGGGATACCGGGGTGCGGCAAATCCGTTTTTTCCCAATCTTTCCTGGCAATTATCAAAAGGAGAAGCACTGCTGCTCCGGATACAACACCCGGAGGCAAAAGCGGCGCGTGAAATGGTCAAGAAAACGATGCTCCTCGCTCCTCTTGGCGACGGACTGTTTTGGGCGGGCGCTTCCTACAACTGGACGTATGAGGATAACGGCCCAACAGACGAAGAGCAAAATTTTCTCGAAGAGCGAATAAAACCCATGCTTTGCCAACCCTATGAGGTGGTAAAACGAATGGGTGGAGTCCGGCCAACGGTGAAAGACCGGCGCCCCTTTTTGGGAGTCAGTCCGGTACGGGACAATGTGTTTATTTTCAATGGTTTGGGCACAAAAGGCGCTTTACTCGCCCCCTATTGGGCGGAGCATCTGGCCGGACATATCCTGAAAGGACAGGCATTGTCCGCGGAAGTGGATATCCGGCGCTTCGAACCGGGTTTTATTTCCTGAAAAACTTATCGAAATACACGATCTGAAAATCTACGGCACTACCCCAATACGCTCCGTTGTGTGCTCCAGGGCGTTCCGTGTAATCGTGTGGGAAACCCGCCTTCAGCAGTTCCTGGTGCATTTCCCGGTTTACGTCTAAAAAGAAATCGGCAGTACCGCAATCGATGATCAGCTGCAACCGGGTTTTGCTGATCTCGGGGATCAGATTGACTACGGAGTATTGTTCCCAGTTTTCCCAGTTTGTTTCCGGCTTGCCGAGTCGTCCTTCCAGATTCCAGTTGTTTTTCCGGAAAGGTCTCAAATCCAGTCCGCCGGCCATGCTGCCTGCTGCGCCAAAAAGTTCGGGGTGCCGGGCAGCGAGAAAAACGGCGCCGTGTCCCCCCATGCTCAAGCCCGCTATGGCACGGCCGGCGGGTTCTTTACGGGTAAAATAGTGCCCGTCAATCCAGGGTATAACTTCCTTTGTAATATGTGTTTCATACCGCACCGAAGAATCTACCGGACTGTCAAAATACCAGCTGTCGTAACCACCGTCGGGGCAAACGATGATCATCCGGTAGTTGTCGGCCTGTTTCTGTAATTGCGGAGCATCCTTGAGCCAGCCGGAATAGTTGCCACTCCAACCGTGCAGCAGGTAAAGCACCGGATATGGCCCTTCCAAAACGGTGTAATCATCCGGGGTGATTACCAGACAGGGGATCTCCTTTTGCATGGATGGGCTATAGATACGCAGGGTATCCACCTTGCCGGCATGGGAGGCCGTGGCAATACTCAGGAAAAGAAAAAGCAGAATACGGTGTCGCATGACCCGGGTATTTAAAACCGGGATTCAACATAGTACGGAAGCATCGCCCGCCAGGTTGGCCAGTCGTGCCGCATATCCCAGCCCCAGACATCCAGTTCGTGCGGTATGCCTTTAGAACCCAGGATGCCAGCCAGACGGCGCGAAGCATCGGGATCTTCATAATCACCCGAGCCGGTCAAAATATGGATATGTTGCATCCGGCGAAGCCGGGAGAGGTTGTACTCGTCGTCCAGATTGGGCAGGTAGTGACAGGGGGAATTAAAGTACACGTCTTCATCAAAATACCCCTTGGTATAGGTGGTCAGGTCATATACGCCGGACATGGCGATGGTGCCGTCAAACAGATCGGGGCGCCGGAAACACAGGTTTGCAGCATGCAGCGCGCCCAGTGAGGCGCCTGATGTAATGATCGGCGTATCTGCACTGGTATGCATTTTTATAAAAGGTACGACTTCGTTTTCAACATAACCATTGAACTGCTGGTGCCGGATGGCTTTATGGCGCGGATGCATGTGGTTGTTCAGCCAGGCTTCCGAGTTAATGCTGTTAATGGAAAAAACCTTGACCTTTCCGGCATTGATATAGGGCTCCAGCACGGAGATCAGATGGAAACGTTCGTATTCCAAAAAGTCGGCCGCTGCCGTCGGCAAAAGGAGTAAAGCAAAACCGTAATGGCCATATACGGCGATCTCCATGTTTTTATTAAGCCGGGGACTTACCCACTGGTGTATTTCTTTGTTCATGCAGCGTAGAGAAAGTTGATTTATCGTTGGGCGCAAAAGTAGGAAAAGAAGTTTATCAAACGGAATAAACAATTTCTGTCAGAGGCCCAGAAAGTCGTTGTACAAGGTTTGCAAATACGCTCTGGCGTTTACCAGGGATGACCTATCCGGGCAATCGGGATAACATTGCCAATGTTGCTGTTCAAAGCGAAAGAAACCTGCCCCGGACGGATTTATCCATCCGAGTCCATTCTCATTGGAATAATAGGCAAACGCAGCGGATGCCGGGTTCAACAGGTCCTTGCTCCAGGTAAATGACGCAGCCGAAAAACCCAGCTCATCCAGGATAGTCGCGGGAATATCATGGTGGTTTCCCAATTTGCCGATGCGCCGGCCACGCCAATCCGGGGCAATAAGCGGCCCTGTAATGATCAATGGAACCTGCCGGGACCGCGGATCGTCCATCCGGATGCCGCCGGGTTGCTGGTGACCATGATCAGCCACCAATACGAAAAGCGTGTTGGCATACCAGGGTTCCTGCCGTGCCTTTTGAAAAAACGCTCCGATTGCGTGGTCGGCAAAAGCGGCGCTGTTCAAAAACTTTTCCCGTTCGGATGGGCCGTTCCACTTGCTTTCGTAAGGCACGTCGTAAGGCGAATGCAGGCTAAGTGTCATGATGGCGCCAAAAAAGGGCTCCGGAAGTTGCCGGAACGTTTGGGATGCCCTGTTGAAGACCTGACTGTCATCGGCGCCCCAGCGCTGTGTCAATTCGGCGCTGGAAAAGTCTTTTCCCGAAATGATATGCTCAAATTGCTGGTTCCGCAACCACACACCGATATTGGCAAAGGTCAATTGCCCGCCGTATAGAAAAGCCGTGGCATACCCGTTCCCCTTCAGTATTTTGGGCACGGAAGGCAAGCGGGCCGCCTTGTCCTGTAGCAGCACCACCGACTGGTCGGGCTGGGCAGGAAAGCCGCCCAACACAGCAACCAGGCCCTGATCGGTGCGATAGCCGCTGCTGTAACAGCTGTCGAAAAGCAGTCCCTCGCTTGCCAGTTGGCTGAGGTTGGGACAAAGATCCGGTTCGCCGCCCAATTCCGCCATAACCTGTGCGGTCATGCTTTCCATGATAATAAACACAATATTCGGACGCCGCGCACCGGGCAGAGCCAGCCAGGAGTGCAGCCGGGAGGAGGGCGTGTAGCCCGGGTACAAAGCCTCCGTTTGCTTCCGTGCGCTTGCGTCGTCCATTGCACGAAAGTGGTTTTCGGTGGAACGGGTTTCTACCAGACTATGTATCACATGCCAGGCCGTATTGGTGGCAGCGTGATTGTTGAACGGATGTGCCGAATAATACACTGCACTTTCATTAATGGGCATTTTCCCTACCCCACCCCGGATTGCCAGGAGCAGGACAGCTATTAATGCCGGCAGCCAGGCCAGGTGAATAAGGGATGGTTTTTCCCGGTAGTCAGCCTTGCCGACGACAAATCGGTATATGCGCCACCAAAGCCAGGCAAGACCCGCATAGGCCGCAAGGCTCCCCAGTTTAAACCCCAGGGACATGGAGTCCAGCATAGCGGCTGGAGTCCGGAAGTATTCCAGTGCGCGATTGTTGAGCGGCGTGTGCCACTCCTCATAAATGAAAATATTGGCTCCAAAAACGAAAATGAACACGGCAAAGACGCCGACATTGAACCATAAGGTCAGTTTTTGGAAAAACGGACGGACCGAAGTTCCCGGGACCAGTCCTGCAAACCAAAACAGGACCGGTAAAAGCATAAGGTAGCCGGCCATGCTCAAATCAAGGGGCAGCCCTTGCCACAGTGCAGCCCAAGGCGATTCTGTGCCCCAGTCCTTGTGCAGCCATACGATGAACCAAATGCGGAAAAGCGTAAAAAACAAAAGCCAGAATGCCAGCAGCCGCAGCAGATACCACCATGGTTGGCCTGCGCTGACAATGCGATCGAAGGTGCGGTTTATTCTTGTTCTACCCAACAGATTTTCAATGCTTTAAAGGTGTCTTGCACTACTTTGAACCGTTCATCCAATCGCATTCCAACAATCCATACGATATCCTGGTTGTGGTCCTCCAGGATCCAGACCTGTTCTTTTTCCAGTTTGGACAATTTATGATTGGTAAAAAAATCCTGAAGTTTCTGATGTTTCCCGGCCATGCCCTGCGGTTGAAAAGCATCGCCGGTTCGCCAGCGCCGCAAAGTTAGCGGAAAGCGAAGTTTTTCGGCATCCACCAATATTGCCGACTTGTCCTCCGGCAAGGAAGCCCCGGGTTCGGCAGGCATCAGGAACAAGCGACTTCCGTCCGGGGCACGGACCATCAGGTCATCCGGCCGGATATGCACAGGGGTGTCTCTCGGATGCTCCCGGGTAAGCAGGAGTTCCTCCCGGCTCATTACCAGCCGGTATCCGGATGGCGCCTGCCACTCCGTACCGGGCTGTTCCCAGCAGGCGACGACTTGCTTCACCTGGTCGGCGGTGAATCCAAAAGGCTGGAACAGGTCGAACAGTGCGTCGGCAAGGGCAGGTAGCACAACAAGACGCTCCTTGTCCAGATGATAGGTTCCGTGTAAATCCGCCTCGCCGAGCAATTGACGCAGCAAAAACTGCAGGTTCTTGTCGGCCGCGCGTAAATGTTGCAGGGTACTGTCGGCGGCCGATAAAAACGCAGGGTTCAGGTTTTCCATTTGTGGAATGACCTGATGCCGGATGGCATTGCGGGTATATTCAGTCCGGATGTTACTGCTGTCCTCCCGCCAGTCCAACCTGTGGGTCCGTGCATAAGCCAGTATCTCCTCCCGGCTGGCAAAAAGCAAGGGCCGGACTACCTGGTTATTGCGCACCGGTATGCCCCCGAGACCGGTCAGGCCGGTCCCCCGGATAAAATGCAGTACAGCCGTCTCGATGGAGTCATTGAGGTTGTGCCCGGTGGCGATCAGATCAAAATCTTCGGCTTCCCGGATTACATCAAACCAGCGGTAACGCAGAAGCCGGGCAGCCATTTGAACAGACAGCCCGTTTTCCTCTGCGTATTTTTTTGTTTCAAAATGATTGACAAAGAGCGGCACTTCCCAACGTGCGGCGATTTTGCGGACAAATGCTTCATCGCCATCCGACTCCGCATCCCGCAGGCGAAAATTGCAATGCGCTATGCCAAAAGGCTGGTTAATTTGCCGGAACAAATCCGCCAGAACAATGGAATCCACCCCGCCGCTTACGGCAACCAGAACCCGTTGCCCGGGCAGCAACAGGTCCTGCATCTGAATATTCTCCCGAAAGCGTTGCAGCAAATCCATTTTTCTGGTTAAAGACGCGTTAAGAATGCAAAGTTTGCTTTTTGTTTTTAACCATTCACAGCACTTTTACCGCAAATTAATTCCAATGCAACAAAAGACAACACTATTTTCCTTTTTGCTCTTCCTCCTCCCCTGTCTTCTCCTTGCCCAGCTGAGCGGTACGGTACTCGATGAAAATGGCGAACCTCTGCCTTATGCGTCCGTGTACGTCCGCAACAGCACAAACGGCACCTCCGCCAATGGCAACGGTGAATACCGGTTAACGCTGGACCGGGGCACACACGAAATTGTCTTTCAGTACATTGGGTACAAGCAAAAGATTGAAAAAGTCACTATTGCCGATAAACCCGTACGCCTGACGGTCCGGATGGAGCCCAGCGACCTGCAACTCAGCGAAGTGGTCATCACCACCGAAGACCCGGCCTACCCTATCATGCGTAAAGCCATTGCGAAACGCAGTTATTACAAATCCCGCACGCCTGCATACAGTTGCGACGTGTATATCAAGGGCTTTTATAAACTCCTGGACGCCCCCAAAAAGATACTGGGGCAGGAAGTAGGCGATATCGGCGGCATTCTCGACTCCAATCGTACGGGTGTGCTCTACCTTTCCGAATCAGTGTCCCGGCTATACGTGCAGGCAAGCCCCTTGCGCAAAAAAGAGGTCATGGTTTCCAGCAAGGTCAGCGGAAGTGCCAATGGTTTCAGCCTTAACCGCGCGACGCTCACGGACTTTAACCTGTATGACGAACGGATCAATATTGAGCGGGATATCCTGTCGCCCCTGGCCGACAATGCGTTTACCTATTACCGCTTTCAATTGATCGGCCGGTTTCGGGATGAAAACGGGTTTGACATTTATAAAATTGCGGTGATCCCCAAAACCGACGAATCGCCCACCTTCGCCGGCCATCTGTACATAGTAGATGAGTGGTGGAATCTGGCCGGAGTAGATCTCACCCTTACGGGAAAAGCCATTCAACAGCCGGTATTGGATACTCTTCGAATTCAGCAGGAGTTTGTCCCACTGAACAAACCCGATGAATGGTGCGTGCTTTCCCAGATTACCGGCTTTGAATTTGCGGTAATGGGATTTAAAGTCAGCGGTTTTTTTAACGGTATTTTCTCCAACTATAACCTGCAACCGCAGTTTACAGCCGGCTTTTTTGACCGGGAGACCTTCCGGATCGAAAAAGAAGCCGGAGAACGGGACTCCACGTACTGGTCGGCCACCCGCCCGGTACCACTTACGGTCGAAGAGTCCAATGATTACGTCCGCAAAGACAGTCTGGCTAAAATCTGGGAGTCCAAACCCTATCTGGACAGCATCGACCGCAAAAACAACCGGTTCAAGCCGACGGACCTGATCTTCGGATATTCCTGGAACAATTCATACCGGCATCGCTCCATCGAATATCCGGCGTTGTTTCAGGGTTTGCAGTTCAATACCGTACAAGGCTGGTTGCTCAACGTTCGGCCCAGATTCCGGCAATCGGAAGGCAAGCGCCGTTCGCGGTACTGGGAGGTCGAGGGCATGCTCAACTACGGGTTTTCCGAAAAACGGCTCCGCAGCAGCCTGCATCTGGAACGGCGCTTCGAAAGTATTCACTATACCACTGCCGAAATCAATGGTGGCCTCACGACAGAGCAATTTGATCCGGAAAAACAAATCGGCGAACTGCCGAATTTGCTGTACTCCCTGCTGGACCGGCGGAACTATCTGAAACTGTACGAAAAAGCATTCCTGCATGCACGGGTAGGCCGCAATGTCGCACCGGGGCTGCGGCTGCAGATGAGTTTGGAATATGCAGAGCGTCGCCCGCTCCAAAACCGCAGCGATTATACCTGGTTCAAAGGCGATGCAGACCGGTCATACACCCCCAATACGCCCCTCCCGCTCGCTCCTGATCCGGTAATTTTCGATACGCACAAGGCTTTTCTGCTCGAATTGCTGGCGCGCATCCGCATCGGTGAAACCTACAGCAGCTCCCCCGATTTCCGGGTTTATCAGGGTTCCGGATGGCCGACTATTTTGCTCAAATATACCAAAGCCGTGCCGGGGGTAGGCGGCAGCGTGGTCGATTTTGACCTGATCGAGGCGCAGATCCAGCAAGGCAATCTGTCGTTGGGCTTGTTTGGGTACAGCGAGTGGAATATCGGCGGCGGGGTCTTCTGGCGCAATAAGCGGGTTGAGTTTATGGATTATTATCACCCCAAGGGCAATCAAATCTTTATAGGCAAGCCCGGTAATTACGTCCGCAGTTTT
>CAYVDV010000005.1:0-35175 GCA_964450465.1 uncultured Saprospiraceae bacterium | reverse complement strand
CTGGAGGCGGTCGGCGCCGACCCGGAGCGTAAGACGGTCCGCTTCTCTTTTTCCCATTACAATACCCGGGAAGAAGTGGATTTTGTGCTGGATAAACTGCGTTCCATTTTATCCGTGCGTCTCATTTCGCAACACCCGTAGGGGCGACCCTTGCGGTCGCCCTACCGTCTTAAAAATCCTCAAAGAATGCCCGGGCATTCCGGCCCAGATTGCGCTGCATCGTAGTGGCGTCCTGGTAATTGCTGCCGTCGATTTGTGTTCCCGCATTCCTGCCGTACAAGGCCACTTCCCAGCGCGGGTTGTTGATCTCTCCCCGGGCAGTGGAATGGAGCAAAAGATAGTCCTCGCCGGCCAGAGTCGGGTTGTAGAACAGGAATTTGACGTTTTTCTGTTTGGTTTTCGGGAAATCATAGTACACCCAGATCTCATACGGCGGAGCGCTGGGGTCGTCTTCCACATGGATCATATCGTCGGGACGACCATAGCGCATGAACGCGCGTCCCCTGTCCGTTTCAAACCCGTAGCGAAAGCCGCTGTGAAACTGCTGGTCTGCAGCGCCGGCAACTTTCATATACTCCATATAGGCAATTTCCGGATTGTTCGGATTCAGGTTTACAAAGTGCCGGAAGAGGAAATAGCGCATGGATTTGAGGTCGGAGCCCTGCAGGATATTCTTCAGGATTTCCGAGTCGTCGCCCGCCATCTGGGGAGATATGGCGCGCAGGCTGAACCGCAGGTTTTCCTCGTTCAGGTCATTGACGAACTGCTTTTCCACCAGATCTTCCGTCAGTTCGGCATCCTTCATATCGAGGAACGGATTGCTGCGCTGAAAACCGATTTTTCGGGTGCTGAGCAATTCGTTCACCTCATTTCGCAATTCCACCGTGAGTACGTAATTGCCGCTTTTCATTTTGGTAATGTTCATGGGCACGAGTACGGCGTCGATGGCCGATGGCTTTCTGCGCTGGGTGCCGACCGAGATCAGGTTGGTGGTCCCATCGCCCATTTCCTGTTCTACCGTATAGCGGATCAGGTAGGCGTCGCCGGCGACCACCTTGGCTGAATTGTAGGTTTCAGCGTAGAAAGCCAGCATGGTGGCAGTCCGGTCGTAAAAGCGGAAGGGCAGGGGCTCCAGGAAATAACCGTTTTTGGTGAAAGGGCTGTTCGATTCGTCCGGGCGGTAATTGCGCAACAATATGAGTTCGGACAAATAAGCCCCAGCTCCGAGATCCACTTTCAGCGGTGCAGAAAACTGCTGGGTGTTGGTCGGATCGTGCACATCCTGCAGGGATACTTCGAGGACATATTCGCCCGGAGCCACGAACATGCGTTTCACATCGAGCAAATCCTGTGGGTTTGCCACCAATGGGCTATTCAACAGGTATTTTTCGTAGGTTATGATCTGGCCGCCTTGTTTGACCAGAATAAGCGTTTCCACCCCCGCCTGCAAATGCAAGCTGTCGGCCCGTTTAAAGGTCACCGATGCAGCGGCGATCTCGATGTTGACCTCCAGATAGGTTTTTTCCGGTGTGGCATACACGGCGTAAGCAATGCCGGCATCCAGCGCCCGTGAAAGTCCCGGGAACAATACCAGCAGAACGACGACCAGCACGGGTAATCCAGATTTGTTTTTCATAGCGAAGAATATTTAATCGGCAGATAGTTGGCAGCCTGGAATTACAATCAAAAGTCAGGCTTCCGGAGGACAAATGGAAAACATGTTTTCCCAATAGTCAGGTTTCCGAAACGACAACCGGGGTGTTTTTATCTCCGAAAATTACAGGGTTCTTCAATGATATGCAAGGTTTTTGCCGGCTTAAAGATTCCACTTGAAGATAAAATAGGTCAGAATGATGTACAGCATCAGTATCAGGTAAGGCACGTAAATGCGCACCGTTTGCATGACCCGCTCCTTGATGGCCGGGAAAGGCCGGTCGGAATACGTGACGTACAAAAAACACAGGAAATTGACCCCCAGTGTGAGCAGGAGAAACAGGTAGGCCCTGTTCATGGAGTCCGTGGTCGGCGAAAGTTGTGTCAGGTTAATCGAATACGCCACTGCCGCCAGGAAAGATGTGATGATCAGTTCCCCGATTTCATCAAAACTGGCTTTGTGGAAAAACAGCATGAAAATGGGCAGGATACTGAACATCATGAACGGCAGGATGATCAGCGTGATCGCGCCCCAGGGCCGCCGGCTGACTTCAAGGCGCACGTTCAGCAACTGGTATCTTTCCAGATTTCGGGCGGTATCGGAGGTGTCCTGCGTGATTTTGTCCAGCGAGCCCAGGCGACTGGTCAGCTGATTGTCCATCGTGACGAAGTAGTCGTTGGTGGCCCAATCGATAAATTTAAACGAGTCTTTTTTGACCTTTCCCAACAGGCGGCTGAAATCAAAACTGATTTTCATTTCATCGCTGGTACTCAGTGCGGAGATCGGGATAGTGATCTGGTGCCGGTCGAAGGGGAAGTCAAAGGTTTCGTAGTTGGAGTAAAACTTTCCGCTGACCCGGTAGATCTTGATGATAAAATTATCTTCTTTCCGGGTGGCAACCTCATCGCGCTCGGCTTCGTTGGTGCTCATATTGTCAAAGCCGATATAGTTCTCTTTGGCGATATCGTTGGAGTCCGCAATGACCCAGTATAACAGGTTGCAGGTGAAGGAGTTGTTTCGGACGTCGATCTCGTTGATATCGATAATGTCGAGGCCGACCCGGAGGTTGGGAATGGCCATTCCCTTGCTGTTGATCTGAACCGGGCTGCTGCGGTATTTGCCCTTGTGTACCTGATTGAATGTCGGCGTTTTGGTCAGTATGAGGGTGCTGTCAAATTCATACAGTTGATTGCGCTCGGCGATCTTTTTATAACGGAGTCCGTTAAAAAAAGCGGTAGCCGAAGCCCGGTCTTTCACGCCCTGGCGGAGCGCCGCTTCCAGGATGTTTGTGGCATCGTAACAACGCCACAGGTATTGATCGGCATTTTTATGGGAAAAATATTCCGGGGGAAATTTTTTGTGGAATGCCTGCTGGTTGCGGTATAATTCAATAGGAAATGCCTCGTCTTCCTTCTCCAGGGTTACCAGCGTGTGCCCTTTTTTGGTAATCGCTTCTATTTCTTCCGGCTGCAGATTGGTGCTCTGCAAAAATCCGATCAATACCTTGTTTGGCACATTCGCCTGTTTGAGATACCGCAGAACTATATTGCCAAACCCCGCGTGGGTATTCAACAGGATAACAGAGTCCCGGCTTTGCCGCAGTACCCGGTCCAGTGTGCGCACCAGACGCAGGGAATCCGCCTCTGGCGCCTGGTTATTGCTCAGGTATTGGTCCTGCGAAAGGGAGTCAAGGATATGGTAGGAGATCTCGTTTTTTTCCAGCAGGTCGGTAAAGATCTTGTGCGGCCGGTAGTCGTATTCCGTAATAAAACCAACAGACCGGGCCTTGAGCGCTTCGCGTATAAAGCGCACCATGTACATGGGCTGCGGATCGTTGGGATTGAGAAAAAGCGCATTGCCGTGGTAGTCGAGGCTGTTCTGATCTGCGCTTAAAGCAATGACCGGAATTCCCCGGTCCCGGATAACCGGATGCGCATGCCGGATATGCTTTCCCCAGGTGTTGTCGATCACAAGCAGGATATCCGGGTTGTCCGCTATCTGCCGGTAAATTTCCCGGATACGGGCGCTGTCTTCCACAAAAGGGCAATCAAACAACAGCGTATCGAGTTTTACCGCGTACTTGTTCTGATTGATTTTCGTCAAATATTCCCGAAGCATGGCCGCATACAACTGGTCAGTATAATTCCGGGCTGCAGCTACCTCTTTATTTTGGAGGTCAAAGCCGACATACGCGATATACTTGACCGGCCGGTGCTGTTCGAAACATCCGGCGAAACAAAGGGCTAACGCGAAAAGCAAAAATCCGGTGCGGATCGAAACAAATACGAGATGGCGGCTCATGCAGAGAGATTAGAATGACCAGGTCGCCAAAAGTAATCAGACTTGTGAAAAGAGCTGCCTGTTTCGCTCAGTTGAAAGTAGCAACGCCGCCTTTTTGCATTTTTATGGTGACAAAATACCGGTCGGGATCGTTGTAAACAGGCGTAATATCCTGTAGCACCGTGCACTTGCGACAAGGTTCCAGCCGAAGAGCCCTTGTAGGAAGTACAAGAAGCAAAAGCGCATCGCGTTCTGCCTTTACCCGTACCTCCTTCAGCTTTCCATACTGAATTTCAGCATCCACCAGGAATGCCCCGGCCGTCCGGAGGTTTTGGAAGGAGACGCCATCCTTCCAATCCGGAGGTATAGCCGGGAATACCGTGACCATACCGCCGTGGCTTTGGAGCAGCATTTCCTGAAGTGCTGCAGCCGAGGCAAAATTGCCCTCCAGGGTAAATGGCCGGTACGTCATAGCCGAATATCCCTTGCCCGACTGGTCGCCGTTCAGGTGAAAGGAATTGGGCGACACGAAAGCTTCGGCAAAGATGCGCAGCGCGTCCCGCGCGCCATTGCCGTCGTACAATTGCGCACGCAATGCCGCCTGCCAGGCAAAGGAATAACCGGTCCAACCGGAAGTACCTATAGAGTCGAGCAGTTGCAAGGACGCTTTCATGGCATCCCAATAGGGGAAATTCAGTGTCCGGTCGAACATTGCCAGCGGATAAATGGACAGTAAATGGGAAAAATGGCGGTGACTCTCCCGGTAGGGTAGCGACGGCGCGATCTCCAGCGCTCCATTGCTTTCCGTTGCAAAAGGCGGTAATTGTTTCTCCACGGTTGCCCAATGCCGGACTTCCGTTTCGTTTCCAACTGCTTCAGCGGCCTGCCGTGCAGCATAAAAGATAAAACGCGCCAGGGCCAGGTCGTAGTTAGACCAGGTGTTTGTAAACCAGGCTTTCCGGCTGTTATCGAAAAACTCCGGAGAGGAAGATAATGGAAGCACCCGAAGGGAGTCCGGTCGGAGGTGGCTCAACTGCTCAAGGTGGCGCGCGGTGGCTTGCAACCAGGGCCAGGCGTGTTTTTTCAAAAAATGGCGATCCTGGGAATACTGCCATTGCAGGTAAAAATGATGCGCCAGCCAGGCAGAGGTCGTTGGCGAGCAGGCGTATTGTATCCATCCGCCCATAGGCTCGCCCGACAGGGTTTCCACGCCGGGTACATTGAGCCCATCGGTGCCGAAATAATGCTTCGTATAGCGCCGGTGCGCTTTTTCGTTGCGTTCGAGATGGTTCAGATACCCGGCAGCCAGATCAAGGTGATTGGCGGTGTAAGCCGGCCAATAGCTCATCTGGGTGTTCAGGTCGTGGTGAAAATCACCTTTCCAGGGCGGTAACCGGCCGTTATCAGCCGTCCATACTCCCTGCAGGCTGATCATGGGGGCATCGGACCGCGCCACACAGCCGAATTTGTACATGTCGCGGTAATACTGTCGCTCCAGCAATGTGTCGGGTACCCGGATGGATGATCTGGACCAGTATTCCGACCACCATTGCGCGGACTCCCGGAAGGAGCGCTCAAAGCCCCGTTTGATAGCCTTTTGCACCGTTTTTTTCGAGGATATCTGTTTTCCCCCCTCCGGGAAATGACTGGAAATGCTCCAAACGCCTTCAACGCCGAGATCCCGGAAGGTGTGAGTCAAGGCAACCTGATACCGGAAGCCGTTCCAACCCTCCTGATCGTATACCCATATATCCGGGTCGCTGATCATTCGCAGTGCCTCCGGCTGGTCTCCGTCTTTGGAGATCCGTTTTACCTCCCCTTGCCTGTAGCCAAGTCGCGCCAGGTCGTCTCCGGCAACGGAACCGCCTGCCCTGACTTTCGGATCGCCGTCGTAGGCTGGTGGAATAATTTGGAATCCCGGAAATATACCAGCGGACGCCGGATTCTTTTCTGCCTCCGGATAATCCAGCCGGAACCAGCCTTCGGGGCGTTCTGCGTGAACAAAAATACGGAGCCGCAGCCCGTTGTCGAGCAAGACAGTAGCCAGGCCGTTTTCCAAATTGAGTTCAGAAGATCGAATCTTGCCCAACTGCCAGTCGCCGCATTGCAGCATCATTTGCAGGGCAGCTCCTGGCAATTTGCTGGGGCCGGCTTCCCGTTCGTAGGGAGCGTCGAAATATTGTTGCACCATACTGTAATCACCCTGCGCTACCTGCCTTGCTACCCATTGATAGTTAAATTCCGGGCGGTCAAGGCCGGCCATTGGTCGCAAGTCCCAAAGATCGGCGCGGTCGAGGGAAAGTCGTATTGCACCTTCTTTTTCCCAGATCAGGCAGCCCAGCCAACCGTTTCCGAGCGGAAGGCCTTCGTCCCAGCGTAGAGGGAGATGGTTAAATACCAGGTTATGATCCGGGCGCGGTTGCGCTCCGAGGAAAATGGGGAACAGAAACAGGCTTAAGAAGTAATATTTCATGGCATTTTGATTTTGGCAAAATCGGTATGTGTGGGTCTGGTACAGACTATTCCTTAACCGGTAAAATTACCGCCGAAGGATATGCCTGGCCCCGGAGTAACGAAACTTCAACCGGTATGAAATCGGAATCGAAAGCCTCGTAGATGTTCACGAACTGTTGCGGGTTCCGGTCGGCCAGTGGAAACCAGCTGCTCTGCACCTGCACCATGATCCGGTGGCCGGGCTGAAAACTATGGGCTACATCCGGCAGTTCAAAGCGGACAGGGTAGGGCGTTTTGGGTTGAAACCCTTCCGGTTTTTCAAAACTGTTCCGGTAGCGTCCGCGAAAGATCTCCCCACGTACGAGCATTTGGTAGCCGCCGAGGGGCACGCCGTTCGCCTCTCCGGATAAGGTGTCGGGGAACACATCTATCAGTTTTACCACAAAATCGGCGTCCAGCAGGCGCCCTTGTGCTGCGCGGCCTTTATCGTCCAGTTGTACAAACAGGCTGGCTGTTACCGGGCCCGCCAGGGTCACCGCTTCGGTCAGGACGGGTGTCTCATACACCAGTACATCCGGACGGCGGGAAGCAAAGCGCTGGTCGTCGGTCATATATTCGCGGGTACGCCGGAGATGTACATCTTCCGTGTAGGGTACGGGTTTGGAAGGATTGCTGATATAAATGTCGGCTGTTTGTGTCGCGGACAAACCCGCTGTTGAACGATCGAGCCCGCCGTTTTCGCGGAAATAGAACGGAACATTGCGGACATTCGACGGTGGCCAGGTATCGCAGCGGGTCCATTTGTTGCTGCCGGTTTCAAATATAAAGGCATCCGGAAGGGTCATGGATCCATTGTCTTTGAGATAGTACTCGAAAAACGGAAACTCGATCTCTTTCTGGAAAAATTCGCTGGTGTTTTGCCCGAAAGAAACATTGCCGAGCTGGGCGCCGGTGCCGCGAGCCCAACCGCCGTGGCTCCAGGGGCCCATTACAAGGCGGTTGCTGGTAGTCGGCGGGTTTTGCTGCTCGATGGCCTTGTACACATTCCAGGCTCCAAAGCAATCTTCAGCATCGAACAGGCCGCCTACGGTTAATACGGCCGGACGGATGCCCTTCAGGTGCGGGCGCGGGTTTCGGGCCTGCCACCAGGCATCCATGTCCGGGTGCTGCATCAGTTCGTTCCAGAAAGGGATTTCGTTGTGGAGATACTGCTCGTTGAAATTCCGCAAGGCCCCGGTGCGCAGGTAAAAAGCGTAGTTATCGGGTGTTTTCCAGTCGGAGAATCCACGTTGATGTTCAGTAGTGGGTTGTGGGCGCGGCTTGCCGAAACCCGAATAAAACGAAAACGCATCCATTTGCATAAATGCGCCGTTATGGTGAAAGTCGTCGCCGATAAACCAGTCCGTCACAGGCGCCTGTGGCGATACCGCCCGGATTGCCGGATGGCCGGCCAGGATAGTCATCGTGGCGTAAAAGCCGGGATACGAGATGCCATACACACCAACCCGGCCATTGTTGTGGGGTACAAATTTCAGCAACCAGTCCACCGTGTCATACGTGTCACTGGCCTCGTCCACATCCCGGGCGGTTTTTTTTGCCGGATTAAACGGTCGTACATCTGCATATTCCCCTTCGCTCATATACCTCCCCCGTACATCCTGCGTGACGAAAATATAGCCGGCCCGAGCCAGATGCATGTTTTGAAAACTGCCTTCGTAGGCTTCGACACCGTACGGCGCACAGGAATACGGCGTGCGTTTGAGCAGGATAGGGTAGGAGCGGGACTGGTCTTTGGGGATATAGATGGACGTAAACAGCCGTACACCATCCCGCATGGGAATCAGGACTTCCCGTTTGGTGAAATTATTCCGGATGTAATCCGCATCGGGACTTGTCTGTCCGGCCAGCAGGAGAGCCGGCAATAAAAATAAGAGGATAGTTAAACGCTTCATAAACCAAAAATCAACAAATGAAGAAATAGGACCCGCGAAAGTGCACATTTTTTTGCTTTGTCCTGTAGTCAACTGACCGGCTATGCGAATTATCAGCCCACAACTTGACATTTGTCAATTTATGCAACGAGTTAAGCCCGGACCTTTGCGCTATGGAATTCCCCTTGGAATACTTGCCCGAAATTTTGTGGACGCTTTCCCTGCTGACGGTTGGTTGGTTGGGGGGCTGGGTTGTTGAATCGTGGTTCTTACGGCGATTGCCGCATACCGAGCTTATCCGCAGGACTTTGTCGGGACTGGGTCGCTGGATGGGACTGGCCGCCGGTTTGGCCCTCGCGCTCCGGTATCGCCTGTTACCTGCCGACTGGCATTCGGAAGGCATGCTGGTGTGGAAGGTCAGCTCGTTGTTGATCGCAACCATTTTTATTGCCCGTATTGTGGGTCGCTATGTCCATGAGCATACGATCGGTTTAGCCGGCGAATTGCCTACTACCTCACTGATCCAGAACGTAGTACGCGGCCTGGTATATATCATTGGCATTCTGATCATTCTGCAAACCCTGGGTATCTCCGTTACGCCGGCACTGACGGCATTGGGGGTAGGTGGCCTGGCGGTTGCCCTGGCATTGCAGGATACCCTGGGTAATCTGTTTGCCGGGATACAGATCATTGCTTCGCAAAAAATCCAGCCGGGGCATTTTATTCGCCTGCAAAGTGGCGAGGAAGGGTATGTAGCGGATATCACCTGGCGCAATACCACGGTAAATACCTTGACAAACCAGTTGGTGATCATTCCGAATGCCAAACTGGCTTCGTCAATCGTAATTAACGCAAATTTACCCAGCCGTGAGGTAGGCGCCCGTGTGGAGGTTGGTGTGCATTACGACAGCGATCTGGAAGAAGTGGAACAAGTGGCCCTGGGTTTGGCACAGGAGGTCTTGCGGGCATTTCCCGGTGCTGTTACGGACACACCGCCAAGCATACGATTTCGCGAATTCGGGGACTCCAGCATCAATATGGCGGTCTTCTTTCGCGTCCATGAATGGGCGGACCAGTTTGCCTTACGCCATGAACTCATTAAAGCGCTGCACAAACGTTTCCGGGAACGAGGGATTGTCATTCCCTATCCCATCCGCACCCTTCAATTGGATGGCATGGAACTGGTGAAAAAAAACAGAACCAACAAGGTAGTAGAAAGTAATAACTGACTTTTATTCCTAATCCTTGTGAAAAGATAACTTTTAGAAAGTTTGGTAGAACGGCTGGCTGAGGAAAATGATCCTTAGCCGGCCTTTTTTGTGTGTTCATCGATAAACCTCCTTTATCCTGCAACCCGCTGGCGCACTCCGGTGTCCATAGTGGCGAACAAATTACTTTTAATAATTAGGCTATGAAAACAAAACTTCTTTTAACGCTTGTCTTCGTGGTGGGGTTTATCTACCACCATTGGGCGCAAACTTCGTACAAAAACGCACCGGCGCCGAACTATCCCTTCGTTGAGGTCGTCGTTACTCAGGAAAAGATCTGGCTCATGCCGGATGAAAGGCCTCTGGACACTTTACCCGTTCAGGTCGTCAATGCCGAGGGCGAGGTGGTGATGCAGCAACTTTTTTGCTCCAAAACCAAAGACTGGTCCATGGATATTGCAGACCTGCCCGCCGGAAAATATAAAATCCTGGTCGGATCCATTCAAACGGAATACCTGGAAAAGCTGTACCGGAAGCGCTTTCTTTAGATACCATATCGGAACGGAAATAAGTGGGCCGGGACGCTACAGCGCGCTCCCGGCTTTTTCTTTTTTCGAATTTGTTGGGACTTTATTGGGTGAATCAGGGCTTTTTTTCCGAAAGTTGCCGGATGAAAAGCGCAGCCGTACCCGTATGAATGAGTTCAACCGGATTTTTAATGAGGATTGCATCGCCGGAATGGCCCGGCACCTGCCGGATGCCAGTGTCGATCTGGTAATCACGGACCCCCCGTTCGGGATCGATTTTCAGGCCAAGCGCGGGAATTATAACCGCAAGGGCAGCCGGGTACTGGAGGGCTACAATGAGGTTAAGGGCGCTGATTATCTGTCTTTTACGCGCGATTGGCTCGGACAGGTTCGCCGCGTGTTGAAACCAGAGGGCAGCTTGTATATTTTTTCCGGCTGGAACTATCTCAAAGACCTGCTGATCGCACTGGACGAACTCGATTTTACTCTGGTCAATCACCTGGTCTGGAAATACCAGTTCGGCCTGGTTACCACCCGGAAATACGTTACTTCGCACTACCATATTCTGTTTGCCTGTGTGGATGACAAGAAGCGCAGGTTTTTTCCCTATGCCCGCTTCGGCAAGGAGGCGCGCCACCCCGACGGGGGCAGCGCGCACTACAAGGACAAGGAAGACGTATGGAATATCCCCCGCGAATACTGGAACGGCGATGTCAAAACCCCCACTAAACTGCCCGCCGAAATTATCCGCAAAATACTTGCCTACAGCAGCACGCCCGGCGATGTGGTACTCGACCCCTTTCTGGGCTCCGGCCAGGTAGCCGTCGTCAGCCGGCAGGAAGGCCGGCAGTATCTGGGTTTCGAAGTGGTGCCGGAATATTTCGCCTTTGCAGAGCGAAGGCTGGCCAGCGGGGAATACCGGATACGGGCAGGGAAGGAATGAGCCTTTTTAGTGTTTGTTTAAAAATGGAATCCATATCCGAAAAACACCGCTTTCATCCCGAATACGCTCAAGCCGGAAAGGGTTACGCCAAGCATGATCAAGGCAAACGGTACATATACAGCCACCTTCACAAAGCGATTATTCCAGGATAAATGATGCATCAGGGGGAGCAGTAAAAACGCCAGGCATAATCCGAAAAAAGAGATCTGAAACATCAGCAAGGACAAACCCATGAACAACAGACCGGCTGCTATCTCAAAACCCTGTACTGCAGCGGTATCCGGGTGGCTTTTGGCCAGGAACTGTTGCCAGTTATCCCGGATTTTATTCCAGCTGAACCAGCTGCCGCGAGCCTTGCCGGTAGTAAACTCCTTTTGACTAACATCGCCCGTGACGAGGAAAAATGCCTTGCCGGAGATCATGTAGGCAATAACACCTATGGAAGAGAGGGGTGACAAGGCGGCATATAAAGCAGTGCTATGACTAAGAAAGCGGAACAGGCGGAGTGGTTGATGCGCCAGTGCCAGCACAAAACTGAGTACCGGGGCGAAAAAAGTCAGCAACGTTATTGCAAAAAAGTCCCAATCGTAAATTACTTCAAATCCTGGGTTAAGGGCCAGAATAGGAATGAGGAGTTCCTGCCCGCCGATCACAAATGTGAGGTCCTGCTGATAGCTGAAAAACAGCGGCAGCGCCAGATTGGCGTTCAACATAAATACAAAGTAAAGCAGGGTCAAGGGCAGATTCAGCGTTGGAAACAGTACATCGAGTTTTTCGGTCCAGGATATGTTTTTCGCACGCAGCAGCCAGCCCATTTTCTGCCGCAGAAACTCACTGGTTCCACGGGTCCATTTCATGTGCCGGATCCGGAATGCGCGCACTGTGTCCGGAAAATCTTCATAACAAATAACCTCTTCTACGAATCGCCCGCGATACCCTTTTTCCCGGATATGAATGGCAAAACCGAGGTCTTCGCTCACAATGTCGGGGAATCCGCCGATCTCTTCCCAGCATTTGCGACGCAACAGGGCGCCGTGTCCCAGGAACATTACAAACCCGTAGTTATTCCGCAGTGGCTGGTACCATTTCCAGTGGATATCAATACCGACACCCAGCGACTTTGCCAATGCGCTTTTGCTATCCGGATTGGCCCGGTGGTTGGCCTGCACAAAACCACAGGTGGGATCGTTCTCCATTACCGGCACTAGTTTGCTCAGAAAATCGGGAGGCAGGATTTCATCGGCATCTGCAATCGCGAAATATGGCTCCTCCGTTGCGGCTATTGCCAGTCCGTTGTTCATGTTTCCGGCCTTAAATGCCTTCCGGTCTGCCCGGCGAACGACCTGCACCCGATCCGGGTACCGTTCGGCAAACAGATCCACCAGTTCCTTGTAATGAATATCGCTGCTGTCGTCAAGCAGATAAACTTTGTAGTTCGGATAGTCCTGTCGAACACAGGATAGCACACTTTCCTCAACAAAGTCATTGCAGGTAGTGTACAAAATGGCAACCGCAGGGAAAGTTTCGGCAGTAGCAGCTGCGCTGGCGGTTTTCTCCGGAAACCACTTGCGATACAGGCGGTAATACACGGCAAATCCGACAATGGCTACATTGTAAATACCGTATAACCAGGCAAAGTCAATAAATCCGATAAACAGCCAGAGTGCCATTTTGCTCGGCAGGCTGTAGCCCATGTCGAGCAGAAGGAGCAAGCGGGGTTGGAACCAGAACAGCGCCGTTATCCACAAGCTAAAAACGGTGATATAAAGCGTAGGTCTTGGCGAAGCGGCCATTTGTCTTTCACTTGTCCCGGAATATTGATGCAGCCGGCCGGCGGATGCCTGCAATTGGAGAGCGTTGGCGGGGTTAAATTGTTTTGTCTGAAGAGCGGTTTTCGTATTCATGGTAGGCAATTTTCTTACGTGTTTAATGTTTGGTGGAATTACAGATCGGGGCATTTGCACGGCAATGGCGCTATTTTTCCAGGCGGAATTTCAGGCCGGCAGACAGGATGGTCAGGCCGGCATAAGGGGTGTCTTCCCAGCGGACAGAGACCTGCCCCCAGACTATCTTGCTGAAGGGCAATATTGCGGTGGCATAGCTGCCCAGGATGCGTTTGTCGGAAGCAGCCCCCTCCATACCGGCAATGCCATACAGGAGCCCGATATTCAGTTCATAGCCGGAATCGCTCCGGAACTGGTTGTTCAGCATAAACCGGTTTTCCGGGTGCGGTGCCTTTTCCACCTGAGAGCGAAAGAAATACGGCTCCAGGGCATACCAGCGCGTTATTGGAAATCGCACGCCTCCGTATGCCAGCCATTCGTCTGCTACCTTGCCGCTCCAGCCGTAAAAACCGCCGAGTTTTACAAGCATGCCTTTGGGCAGAAAGATGACTTGTTCTCCATTCAGGAGTTTTTGCGTTACACGATCAGGTAAAATACGGGCACCTGCTTCTATGCGGGTGGTCAGGTGTTTGTTCCAGTTTGTCACAGCACCGAGGGAAAGCGCTTGCGCCTCCTGATTGGCTCTGACCAGGGCAGCCAGATCGGAACTTAGGGAATTGTCGTACTTTAAATACATCCGGACCTTCCGGCTGACCTGGCCAGTTACCTGCAGGGTACGTATGGTGAATTTGCTTTCCCCTTCCGTGCTGGAGTACCCGGCCCAAATATCCAGTTCCAGTGGCGCCGCCATGGCGTCGGTGCGCTGAAGCAGTTCCGTGGCAATACGGTTGGCGGAATCGATTTGCAGTGCGCTGCGAAGGGCGATACGGGCTTTGCTGACTTCGTGATTGAGCAAATAGGCCTGGGCAAGGGCAATCCGGTATTCTGTTTCCCGGGGGTATTTAACCGCCAGATCCCGGAAGTACTGCCCGGCCTCCAGGCTGTTGCCTTGCCAAAGGTTTACATAGCCCATCCCTTTGGCAGCCTCCGGGTTTTCCGGCTCAATCGCCCCAAGGCGCTCAAAGGAATGTTTTGCCAGATCGAAACGGCCGGCCCAGGCGTAGTTATATCCCTGGCCGACCAGAGCGCGGGGATCCTGATTGTTCAGGGAAAGTGCTGTTTCAAAGGAAAGCCGGGCTTTGTCGTACTGCTTGTTCCAGGAGTAATTGTACCCGGCGCCAATAAGTGCATCCGGATTGTTGGGGTCCTGGGCCAGAAGCCGGTTGTAAATTGCCTCGGCTTCGGAATGCTGGCCGGATTCTGCCAACCAGCGCGCTTCGGAAAGGGCTTGTTCTGTGGCGCCGGTTTGCCCTGATGCGAGCAGAGCCAGGTGTAAAAAGAGGGACAGGGACAGGAGTCTTGTTTTCATGCCAGTGAAGTGATTTTTAGTTCAACTGGCTCAAAAGTGCCCTTGTCCGAATAAAAAAAATAAATAAAAGGCGCTGAACGGGGATATTACGCGCCCCAAAGCGGATGTTCCCCGGGCTAATTGTTTCCTAAGCGTTCGAAGTTCCCCACCTGCACGAGTTCAAATCAACAGCGCTTTCTCACTGCGCTCCCCCATACAACCAATCCAGGGTATTCTTGAAAAAGATCTTTTCCAGGGTAGGTTCGGGCAGATTCATTTGCTCGATAAAAGTCCCGATTTCCAGGTCGCCCAGCGGAAACGGGTAGTCGGTGCCCAGGCAAACTTTGTCTTCCCCGGCGACATCGAGGATATACCGGAGGAGTTGCGGATCATGTGTGGCGGAGTCCACCCAGAACTTGCCCAGATAGTGTCGGGGGGCAACCTTGTTGTCCACTGCCACGAGATCGGGCCGGCAGTCAAACCCGTGTTGTACACGCCCCACGGTGGTTAGGAAGGAACCGCCGGCATGTGCAAAACAAAAACGCAGCCCGGGCAGGCGTTCCATAACGCCGCCAAAGATCAGCGAACAAACGGCCCGGCTGGTTTCTGCGGGCATGCCCACCAGCCAGGGAAGCCAGTATTTCCCCATGAGTTCCTGGCCCATCATTTCCCAGGGATGCACAAAAACAGCCATGTTGAGCTCCTGGCAGGCCTCGAAGATCGGGAAGAACTGCGGATCGCTGAGATTCTGCTGGTTGACGTTGGAGCCGATCTGTACGCCCGGAAAGCCCAGGTCTTTGATGCGCTCCAATTCCTGAATGGCCAGCGCAGTATCCTGCATAGGGATCGTGCCCAGTGCGATATAGTGCTCCGGAAAATCATCCACCACACCGGCGAGGTGGTCGTTCAGGTACCGGGATAATTCAAGGCAGTCGGTCGCCTTGGCCCAATAGGAAAACATCACAGGAATGGTGCAGACAACCTGTACCGGCGTGCGATAATGCAGGTATTCGCCGATCCGCACCTGTGGGTCCCAGCAATTGCTGGCGATTTCCCGGAAAAACGTTTGTCCTTTCATCATCCGGGCAAACCCGCTTTTATGGTGTTCCAGATGAATGAAATCTCCGTACCCGAACTTTGCCGCAAAATTGGGCAGCCGCTCGGGCAGGATATGGGTGTGCATGTCTATTTTGTGCATAGCAAAAAGGTCGTCCGGTGCTTCAAAAAGTTACAAGTCTCCTACTGCTTGATGAATTTGCCGGTCTGTGTGGTCCCCGCACCCCAAACCCGCCAGAAATAAACACCTCGGGGCTCCTGCGCCATGGGAATCCGCAGCAACATCCGGCTTTGGTCGGCTATCCGGGTAGTGGAGTACAGGTTCTGGCCGGCTGCATTGTAGATTTCCAAAGTGATTTTTCCGCTGTAATTGGACAGTTCGACAAGCGCTTCGTCTGTAACCGGATTCGGATATACGGCAGCGCTCACAGTTGCCGGGGCCGGGCCGGAAACCGGTGTGACCACGGTCAGCGCTTTCAGCACTGCCGCCAGCGCATCGACCCTGCCGTAGCCGTAGGTATTATTGGGGTAAGCCTGGCCGTTGTTGTCGCTGCAATCGGGTCCGTCGAACTTGGGCACGGCGGTCTGTTCGATGATATCTTCGATCAAATCCACTTCGCCGGCCAGGTCGGGGCGGGCGGAAAGCACCAGGGCAACCAGACCGACCACGTGCGGGCCGGCCATGCTGGTACCCCAGAAATGCGCGTATCCACCGTTTCGGACACTGGAGCGGACAGCGGCTCCGGGCGCTACCACATTCGGTTTGATGCGGAAACTACTGTCGATCAGCACCGGGCCGCGGCTGCTGAAATTGGTAATCGTATCGTTGTTGGCAGTTGCGCCTACGCTGAAACTGTCTTCAAAATAGGCCGGAGGCTCGTCGGTGCTGCCACAACCCTGGGAACCGGAGTTGCCGTTGCTTACCACCACCACTACGCCCGATGCGCGCAGGTTTACAATTGCCTGAAGTATCAACTGGTCAATGCTGAGATCCGTACAGCCTTCCTCAAAAGGACAGATCCAGGAGTTGTTGATCACGTGCGGGGCTTTCTCCGGGTTCGGATTTTGGCCGTTGATGTCGGTAGGCGCTAAAAACCATTCAAAGCACTCGATGTAGCTGGAGGGCTGGCCGTTGCCGCGTTCCATATTGCGACAGGCGACCCACTTGGCGCCCGGCGCTACACCGATCTGATTGCCCTGGTTGTCGTCGCCCACCATGGTGCCCATGGTGTGGGTGCCGTGGTTGTGGTCGTCGCAGGGAACCGGGGAATTAACCCCGCAGGGGTTGTTGGCCGGATCGGGAATACTGTCGCCGCTGAGGGGGCTGATGGCGTGTATCGCATCGTGCCAGTTGTAGTTGTGGTTGGCTGTTCCGTCGAGATTGTTATAACCCCGGTAATGTTCTTTCAATGCCGGGTGCTCCCATTCGTATCCGGTATCGGCGCCGGCCACGGTTATCCCCTGGCCCTTATAGCCAAGCGCCCAAACAGCGGGCGCGTTGATCATTGCAATGCCCCATTCCACGGTCCCGCGTTGAGAGGGTGGCGCGGCGGCTTCGAGTGGCGGCTGAAGGGCTATGACAGGATCGGGTGCAAGCCGGGCTATTTCCGGCATGTTGGCCAACCCCTCAACGGTAGCGGCATCTGCTTGCTTGACGGCGATCGCGTTGACCAGGTAAAAACTGTTCAGGAAGGCGTTCCGCGCACGGAGGAAGCGAATCGCTCTTGCCTGGGACCGTGCGGCGGTTTCCTGAAGCCGGGAAAACACATAACGGGCTTTTTCCGACTTGCCATGCACTTCCCGGGCGCCGCTGACATCAGCCTGCTCATGAAATACAGCGATCAGGTCCGGATGCTCCCCCCGGTCCAGCTGAGCCAGGATATCCACGGCGACCTTGTCCCGCCAGTTTCCGGTGTCAGGGTTGTTTTGGGCGATCGTACGGGACAGGAAAAGGGTTATAAAGAGAAGTACAACTGTGATTTTGCGCATAAATCTGAAAAATGTGATAGGTTGGGCAAAGTAAGGGCTTTTCAGGTAATAACAGGCCGGATATTCCATTTTGGAAGTTGATGGAATCGTTCTGCCGGAGGCAAAGCCAACTGTTTTTTCCCCCGATGCAAACAACCCACACAACTTCAAATGCGGCAGGCAAACAAGATGCCCCAAAAGTACGTTTACCCTGATAAATCCGGCTTTGGCCGAATCGCCAATATGAGCAAAGGCGCCTTTCTGGTAAAACCTTATCTTTGCGCCCGTTTTTGCTTTCAGGCATTACAAATTTGAAACTACTGCATTGAATTGATCACTCATCTACGCAATCACAACATGAAAATAGCAATCGGCTGCGACCACGCGGGTTTTCCCTACAAAGACGGGCTGGTGACCATGCTGCAAGAGCAGGGCCACATGGTCCAGGACTTTGGTACGCATTCCTATGATTCTGTCGATTACCCGGATTTTGCCCATGCTGTGGCGGACGCTGTGGAAAACGGACAGGCGGAGCGCGGTATTCTGATCTGTGGCAGCGGCAACGGTGTCGCCATTACGGCGAACAAACACCAGGGCATACGCTGTGCTGTCTGCTGGTCGGAAGAGTTGGCGGCGTTGGCCCGTCAGCATAACGATGCCAATATCATTGCCCTTCCGGCGCGTTTTGTTCCGGAAATACTGGCCCAGGCCATGGTACGCGTATTCCTTTCAACTGGTTTTGAAGGCGGACGGCATGAACGCCGGGTTAATAAAATTGCATGCTCCTAAACTTTTCTGTATATTAAAATAGCCTTTAAACGTTTCTTTCACGATATGAAAATACGTGTGTTGGTATTACTTATGTTGTTTGCCGGCGGTTTGTGCGCGCAAACTCCTGTAGCGGCAGACTCCGCTACATTGGTCAAAGAACCCAAGCGCCGCTTGTATAAATTGCCGGACGCCAGGCCTTTTGCCGAATCGATCACTGCAAATGATATGAAATTCCTGATCGACACGCTGGCTTCCAATACTATGGCAGGCCGTGAAACGGGAGAGGAAGGCCAGCGAATGGCTGCGGATTTTATCGCCCAACAGTTTGAAGACCTGGGGCTTCCTGCGGTGGCGGACCGGAAAACCTACTTCCAGCAGGTGCAGCTGCAACGCGAATCCTGGAAGGACCTCAGTCTGAAAGTGGGGGCCAGCGAATTTAAAAATCGCACTGATTTTTACGTTTATCCTTCCTACAATCCCGACAACCCCCTGCAACAGATCAAAGAAGTGGTTTTTGTGGGATATGGCATAGAAGACGGGCAATACAACGACTACGGAAAAATGGATGTGAAGGGTAAAGCAGTCCTTTTCTACGATGGCGAGCCCATGGACAACTCCGGCAAATCGCTGGTTACCGGCACGGAATTCCGTTCCAACTGGTCACTTGACTGGAAACGCAAAGTAAAGCTGGCTGCACAAAAAGGGGCAACGATGGTTTTTATCATCGATCCTGACATCAGCAATAACGTCCGGGCCAACCGGCGCAATTTATCTACCTGGGGCTGGAAGCCGTATTCCCCCAATGCAGAACGGGAGGATGCCGGAATGGTAAATAATGTGTTTGTCTCACAGGAAGTTGCCAATGCCATTTTTGGAAAAAAATCGGTTAAGGCGGAAGATGCATTTGCCGACTTGCGCAACCGGGAGAGCTTCAAACCGGTGAAAATCAAAACCAGTATAGAAGTCCACCTTGCCAAAGAAATAAAAGTAATGCAGGGCTCTAATGTCATCGGCTATATTGAAGGAACGGATGAGCGGATGAAAAAAGAACTGGTATTTGTCACTGCGCACTACGATCACCTCGGGAAAGTGGAAGACGTGGTGTATAACGGCGCGGATGATAACGCCTCCGGTACGGCCGGCGTGATCGAAATTGCCCGGGCTTTTGCGCAGGCTAAAAAAGATGGCGTGGGGCCGAAACGCAGCGTTGTATGCATGCTGGTAAGCGGGGAAGAAAAAGGCCTGCTTGGCTCCCGGTTTTATGTCGATTTTCCGCTTTTCCCCCTCGAGCATACCGTGGTGGATATCAATATCGATATGATCGGGCGCATCGACGATCGCCATGCCGGAAACCCGAACTATGTGTATGTTATTGGCTCGGATCGTTTGTGTACCGAATTACACGAGATCAACGAATACGCCAACGAAACGTACACCAAGCTGGAGCTCGACTACAAGTACAACGCCAAGGACGATCCCAACCACTACTACGAGCGCAGCGATCACTACAACTTTGCCGAGCGCGGTATTCCGGCCATTTTTTACTTCAATGGCACGCATGCCGATTACCACAAACCGACCGATACTCCGGACAAAATTGACGCCGCTGCCGCCGCCAAACGGGCGCAACTGGCATTTTACACGGCCTGGGATATCGCCAACCGTCCGTTGCGAATCGTCCCGGATTTGAAAAAGTAGAGGAGACTGAACTATCCCCGGTATTTCCGGATCGCTTCCTGAATGCGCTCTTTCCGGTTATCCGGGTCGGGGTGCGTGCTTTGAAACTCGGGGACGCGGTTCGGCCCGCTGGCTTGTTTGAGTATTTCCATGACGTTGATCAACTGCTCAGGTTCATAGCCGGCCTGCAGCATGAAACGTACGCCGAGATCGTCGCTTTGCAGCTCCTGGTCCCGACCGTATTTCAGCTGGAGCATGTTGGATACCATTTGAGCGATATAGCCGCTGTTGGGGTTGTTGGGGTCGTAGGTTGCCATGGTCACAGCGCCGGTCAGGCCTTGCGCCAGTTCCATTTGCGCCAGTTTTTCGGCACTATGCCGGGCAACCACGTGACCGATCTCGTGGCCCAGCACACCGGCCAGCATATCCTCATTGATCGACTGGCCATCGGTCGTCAGCCGGCTGAGCAGGGCAGCGGTGATGAATACCTGGCCGCCCGGCAAAGCGAACGCGTTGATGGTCTGCTGGTCGGCCAGCAAGTGAAATTCAAACTGATCGCGATAAATGGTTTTGGACGCCTCCGTCTGGCTGACCAGGCGCTTTCCGATACGGCGTACAAGATCATCGTAGGCAGTGCCCTGCACCTCCCCGCCCATCTCGGCGATCATTTTGGGAGCGCTTTGAAGACCCATGGCAACTTCCTGCTCCGGGGAAATACTGATATGTTGTTTTTCCCCCGTGATTTCATTGAACGAGCTGTTGCAATAGTATTTGGAAAGGGCAAAGCCGGCTAACAGTACGGCAATAAGGATTTTGGCGGATGCGCCTCCCCGTTGGTTACCTCCGAACATAGCGAATCGTTTGAATGTGGTTTAACAATTAGAATAGCAGATAAAAGACGTCTTTCGCCGCTAAAGTAACCGATCCAAACCAAATTCAATTGAATAAATCCCGCATATCCCGTTCATCATCTTCGTCGTCCAGGCCGCTTCCGGTAAGGAAGTCTTTGAAAACCCATTTGTTGTGTATGAAGTCTTTGTTCAGCACTTCAAATTCGGCGAGGCCGTGCAGGATCAGTTCCATGAACGTGCGCTGGTCTTCCTCCGCAATGCCGGCCTGCGAAACCATCTTTTTTAGTCCGGCCACGAGTTCCAGTTCTTCCGCAAATTTTGAATCGGGGAGGTCATTGAGCAAATCGACGACATTGCCGGCAGCAAACCAGGCTTTCACGATGCCATAGGGGTCCCGTTCCTGCCCCTTTTTCAGTTTGGCCGGATTGGGGAAGTATTGGAGGAACATTTTCTTGATGGCAGTTCCGATAATATGGAGGGCTACGGCGTGCGGGCCTTCCTGTTCCCCTTCATACACCATCTCCACTTTGCCGGTAAGGGCAGGGATAACACCCCAGAAATCGGTGATGCGGGCAGTAGTTTCCGTTTCCTCGTTACGCAACAGCCGGCGTTCGGCGGTGGAATACAGGTTTTCGTACGCCGAAATAGTCAGGCGTGCGCTGACGCCGCTCTTCTTATCGACATATTCGCTCTCGCGTGCGGCGAATGCGATTTCTTCGATCAGGTCTTTCAGAACGGCCGGTATCCGGATGCTTTGGCGTTGTGCTGCCGTGATGCGGGCTTCCTGCTCCGTAATCTGGCGTCCGACCTCGATGGAAGGGGGATAGTGTGTGGTAATCTGACTTTCAATACGGTCCTTGAGCGGCGTGATGATACTGCCGCGGTTGGTGTAGTCTTCGGGGTTGGCCGTAAAGATGAACTCGACATCCAGAGGGAGTCTCAACTTGAATCCGCGGATCTGCATATCGCCTTCCTGAAGGACGTTGAACAGGGATACCTGGATGCGGGCCTGAAGGTCGGGCAATTCATTGATGACAAACAGGCAGCGGTGCGCGCGGGGAATAAGCCCGAAGTGGATAACCCGTTCGTCGGAATACGGCAGCCGGAGATTGGCGGCTTTGATGGGATCGACATCGCCTACGAGATCGGCGATACTGACATCCGGGGTCGCCAGTTTTTCCACATAGCGCTCATTTCGGTGCATCCAGATGACGGGGGTGTCATCGCCTTTTTCGGCAATGAGTTCCCTGGCGAAGCGGCTGATGGGCGCCAGCGGATCGTCGTTCAGCTCGCTGCCGGCTACTACGGGTACGTATTCGTCCAGCAGGCCGGTCAGCATGCGGGCAATCCGGGTTTTAGCCTGCCCCCGCAAACCGAGCAGCAAAATATTATGGCGACTCAGGATAGCGCGTTCGATATCGGGGAGCACCGTGTCGTCGAACCCGTAAATGCCCGGGAAGATGGTCTCTTTGCTGCGAATTTTGTCAATCAGATTGGCGCGCAGTTCTTCCTTGACACTTTTGGGCTGGTAGCCGCTGGCTTTGAGGCCTCCGAGCGTGTGGATGTGGCGATAGTCTTTCATAGGACGCAAAGAACAGCCGAAACTGGCATTTGGTTCGCTGTTTTAAGAAGTTTTACAAACAAGCAAATACCAGCAGGATCAGGCAGCGCCGGCTTTATTTGAATTGGCAAGGTTCTTTTCGGCTTTTTCGCGTTCCATACGGCGCAGGTCTCTCAAGACGGCGATGCCGGCATTGACTTCAAACCCGATCAACAGGATCATACAATTCAGTTGCAGCCATACCATCAGTACGATGAGCGTGCCGATCGAACCATATAACTTGTTGTAACTGCCGAAGTTATCCACGTAAAAAGAAAACCCCCAGGATATTACGATGGATAAAAAGGTTGCCAACAGGGAGCCGGGATTGAAAAACGGGATGCGTTGCCGGGTGGCAGCGCCATACCGGTAAATAGTCGAAAAGGCTGCATAAAACAACAGGACGACGACGATCCACCGGAAGAAAAATAAGAGGAACTGGGTCAGGATATCTGCCCGGATATATTCAAAAACAAACCCCAGGATCGTATTTCCCAAAATTACAAAGATCACCGCGCCAACCAATACCAAGCCAATCAGGAAGGTCAACTGAATGGCAATAAAACGCTTTTCAAGGGCACTGCGTTGCCGGAAGGTCAGGTGGTGCTCCTTTTCAAATCCCTTCATCATGGACAACATGCCGTTGGAGGCAAACCATATAGCCAGCAGAAAGCCGAAAGACAACAGTCCGCTGCGTTGCCGCGTCGCAATATCTGCAATGGCCTCGAATAAGATACGCCCGGCATTGCCCGGCATTACTTGCTGGATCGACTCGGACAAAACATCGTCAAAGGTTTCGTACAAGGGGGTGTAAGCCAGCAGCGTGAACAAAACGATGATAGACGGAAAGATCGCAAGGAAGAAATCGAATGCCATGCTGTTGGCGCGCGTCACGATGGCGTCATCCTGGGTTTCCTGGCGAATAAATTTGACCAGATTGTAAATTGGGATGCGTTTCAGGCCGGGTAGCGAATGCACCTTTGACCATGCCAACGCGCGTTCCCATAAGGGATGGTGGGCGAAATAATGGACGGTGCGTTCGATATATTGGGCAACCTTCACGTTTACGGGTTTCTGGCTGGAGGGGTCATTGCGTAAAGAAGGGGCGGAGCGCTTCCAGGAGTTGTTGTGGGGCGGGTATTACCTTTTTGCTTGCTGCGGCAAAAAAACAAAGTCGTATGGTTCCCGCGTTGATCAGTTTGCGTTTTTCGTTAAAAAGTTCGGTGTGAAAGGTGATGTATTCATCCGGGAGTTTCCGGATCTCGGTATGGATCGTGAGCAGATCGTCGTAGTACGCCGGTCTTACGAAGCGCATTTCCATACTGACCACCGGTAACCAAATTCCGTGTTTTTCCTCCAGTTCCTTGTACGACATCCCCAGTGACCGTATGGTTTCCACCCGGCCTACCTCAAAATATTCGGCATAGCGACCGTAATACAGGTAGCCCATCTGATCTGTTTCGCCGTAACGGACGCGCAGTTGAAAATCGTGCGAGTACAAGAGTTTTGCGTTTCGAGTTTTATATTTCTTCCCGTTCGATGGGGCAGGTCATGCAATGGCTGCCGCCGCGCGCCCGGGAAAGTTCGTTGGACGGAATAGTGATGATCGTATTTTCCACTTTATCCGGGGAAATTTTACCGTTGTCAATATCGCGCAGCAGTTTTTCGGCGCCGATTACCTTGTAGCCAAACTCCTTGAATGCCTTTTCGGTAATCGGGTTGCGGTCATAGGTGACGGCAACGCCGGGTTTGAGCGCTACAAGGTTGCAACCGTCCGTCCACTGTTCGCGTTCCTGGTAAGGACTTTCGCCCCTGCCGGCCCAGATAAACTCCATTTTGGGGTTAACCTCAGCCAGCAGGAAGTCCTTCAGGCTTGGATATTCCACCTCTTCGCCGTTTGCGCGATGTACATCGACATAGGAGCCGAGGCCATCCTGCACAATGGGCTTGTAGCCAACCATGTGGTTGTGGTTGATCTGGGTGAAAATGGTGTCGATGTGCATATAGGTGCGTTCGGCAGGGATATTTACCTGGACGACATTTTTAACGATACCGCGGTCGAACAGGGTATTCTTGATCAGTTGGAAGGCATAGTTATTGGTGCGCTCCGAACAGCCGATCAGCAGGTAATCCTTATTCAGGATCATCACGTCACCGCCTTCAATGCTGAGGGTTTCCCCCTTTTTGGACGGCGGGAACTTATCCACCCGGTTCAGGTTGATCGTTTTGCCATCGGCTTTCAGGCGGCGGAAGACCGGGTGGCTGCTGAAAATGAGCCGGGTCAGAAAGTTTTCGCGGAAGCGGGCAGTCTTGTTGGCTTTGGTGATGAGCACATAATCCTTGATCGTCACGGCAATGTCCCGGGTAAAGATCAGGTTGGGGATCGGGTCAAACAAGATCCGGTCCTCCGGTTCCAGGTACCCGGTGATGAGGGTATCGGCCAGTTGTTCGGAGGATAAACCGGCCAGCCGGGGGATAAAAGAGTACGGAAGTTCTTCAAAATCAGTGATTTTGTTGATCACTTCATACTTGCTTTCTTCGTCGCGGGTACTTTCAGCCAGCAGGTCGCGCACTTCCAGTACGTTCTCTTTTCCGAGGAAAGCTTTCAGTACATTAATGAAAATATCGTGTTCGTCCTGCATGTTGGGCAGGTGTACGATGTCGTCGAAAAGGAGCTCGCCAGCGCGTTTTGGCGTGATGCGGGCAATGCCCTCATCCGGGCGGTGAACGATTACTTTTTTGAGTCTACCGATCTCTGAATCGACGTAGATCCGGCTGTTTGCATCCATGTAAAAGGTTTAACTAATTAATTGGCAGGGCAAGAACGGCGCAAAAGTAGGACGAAAAATCAGCCCAAGTAAATTTTCACCCCTCCCAAGTAAATTTTGGGCAATTCCCTTGCAAACGTCCGGGCCTTCCCTACCTTTGCCCCGCAAATTTTTAACGGAATGTTAACGCCTGTCGGGCATGCAACAGTTTAGAACACGTCTAAATAATGCTTCGATTTAACACTTCGTTTGGTGGAAATCAGACCGTTGGTATTTTTGCGCTGACAAAACCATGACTTTGGTCTTTTCGTCCAATGATTGGCATCATCAGTTTAAGTGATTTATTTTATCGACAAATTGCCATTAACTAGCATTACGTATATGTTGCTGAAACGCATCTGCTGGGTATTCTCAATCGTTTTACTTGCCTCTCTGTCCGCAAAAGCGGCACCATCCGTTGAAGAAGGCAAGAGTTTATTCACCGCCAACTGCGCCGCCTGTCACAACAAAAACATGAAGGATAACCTCACCGGTCCTGCATTGGGTGGGGTAGAGGAGCGTTGGGCGGCCTATCCGCGTGCCGACCTGTATGCCTGGATCCGGAACTCGCAGTCTTTGGTCGCTTCCGGTCATCCGCGCGCCGTGGAGTTGTGGAATAAATGGAAGCCTACCCTGATGAATAACTTCCCGGGGTTGACGGACGATCAGATTGAAAGCGTCATTTTGTACATCAATGCGGCCGCTGCACCGCCCCCGCCTCCCCCTCCGGGTCAGGAACAAGCTGCCGGCGGCGGTGGAGGGAACAATAACCTCTGGCTTTTCGGCGGGCTCGGACTCATTCTCGCTTTGCTGGCTTTTGCCCTGATGCGTATTGTTGACAACCTGGCGAACATCACCCGGGTACAGGCTGGCGAAGCGCCGGTGCACCGCACCCTGTTCCAGACGCTGACAACCAAGGGCGCAATTGCCTTTATGGTATTTGCCCTGGTAATGATCTTTGGCTACAAAACGGTTGATAACGCCACGAATATGGGCAGGCAGCAAAACTACAAACCGGATCAGCCCATCGCTTTCAGCCACAAAATACACGCCGGTACCTACAAAATCGACTGCCAGTACTGCCACGATTCCGCCCGGCGCTCCAAGCATTCCATGATCCCGGGTACCAATACTTGTATGAACTGCCACTCGGCAGTGAAGAAAGGAACACAGACCGGCACATCGGAGATCACTAAAATTTATGCTTCCATCGGCTTCGATCCAATTGCGAATAAGTACATCCCGGACTATGAGAACTGGTCCGAACAGCAGATTGCAGACCTGTATAAAAAATGGATCGGCCAGGAATATATGGCGGCCAACAGCCTTACCGCGATGAATGATGCCGGCCGCACCGTGGTCGAAACACAGTGGGATGGCATTGTCAAAGCCCTTGGCAACGATTCCAACGGCAAAATCCAGGGTCCGATCGAGTGGGTTCGGGTTCACAATCTCCCCGACCATGTTTACTTCAGCCACGCTCAACACGTAAGCGTCGGCCAGATCGCCTGCCAGAAATGCCACGGCACCGTGGAAGGAATGGATGTCGTTTACCAATACTCCACCCTCGGCATGGGCTGGTGCATTAACTGCCACCGCGAAACGGAAGTCAAATTCAACGACAACGACTACTACAAACAATACGAGCGCTACCACCAGGAACTTAAAGACGGTAAACGGGACAAGGTTACCGTAGCCGATATCGGCGGCCTGGAGTGCCAAAAATGTCACTATTGATTAATAGGTCTCCTTGGGCTCATTGCAATCAATTAAATGACCCTAATGACCCTAATGACCATAAAATACCCCAATGACTACATTTAAAATTTATCGACCACATTCCATATAATATGCACCACGACAACGGTATTTGGGTCAGCACGGAGGATTTAAATCGGGAAGAATCATTCCTTCAGTCTGCTGAAAAAGAATTTTCCGTGGAGAATATTGCCGAAACTGACGGCAAATGGACGGCCTCCCGCCGTGATTTCCTAAAATTGATGGGCTTCGGTCTGACAGCGGCTACGGTTGCTGCCTCCTGCGAAATCCCGGTAAAAAAGGCAATTCCATATGTCACGAAGCCGGATGAAATCGTTCCGGGTGTGGCCAATTACTTTGCCTCCTCTTTTGTAAACGGTGGAGACTATTGCTCCATCCTCGTGAAAACGCGCGAAGGCCGCCCGATCAAAATTGAGGGCAACTCCCTGAGCAGCGTCACCGCTGGCGGAACCAGTGCGCGTGCCCAGGCCATGGTTTTGAGCTTGTATGACACGCGCCGGATCAAACACGCCGGAACGATCGAGAACGGAGAAGTGAACAAGCTGAGCTGGCAGGATCTGGACAACAAGATCAAAGGCCAGTTGCAACTGGGCGGCAACATCCGTCTGATTGCCAACACACTGATCAGCCCTACCGCCAAAAAAGCCCTCGCTGAATTTGAGGCGAAGTATCCTAATAATTTCAAAGTCGTCACCTGCGATCCTGTTTCCAGTGCCGCCCTGCTCGCTGCCAATCAGCAGTGCTTCGGCGTTCGCGGTATTCCATCTTATAAGTTTGGCGAAGCGGATGTCATCGTTTCATTTGGCGCGGACTTCCTGGGTACGTGGATCAGCCCGATCGAATACGCCCGCGAATACGCCGCCAAGCGTAAACTCAAATCTATCGATGGAGCGACCATGTCGCGGCATTATCAGGTGGAAAGCCACATGTCGCTGACCGGTTCCAATGCAGATAACCGCATCCAGATCAAGCCCAGCGAACAAGGCGCGGCAATCTGCGCGCTGTACAATGAGGTGGCTGCCCTGACCGGCGCCGCCGGCGTCAGTGCCCCGGCCTTAAATGACAAAGCCAAGGCAGCACTTAAGAAAGTTGCAGCCGAACTGGTCGGACATAAAGGCAAGTCGCTGATTGTCAGCAATTCCAACAATATCATGGAGCAGGTGATCATCAACAAGATCAACAGCCTGCTGGACAATATCAACAGCACCATCGATTTCAGCGTGCTGAACAATATGCGTCAGGGCGACGAGCGCGAAATGGCCCGTCTGATCGGTGAAATGAAAGCCGGACAGGTGGCTATCGCTATTGTATGGGGCGCTAATCCGGCGTATGAACTCCCCAATGCAGCGGAATTTAAAGAGGCTTTTGCCAATGTAAATACCCGGATCTCTTTCTCCGGTGTTATGGACGAAACAACGGCCCTGTGTTCACACGCTGCGCCGGCCAGCCATCAATTGGAATCCTGGGGAGATGCAGAACCGAAAACCGGACATTACAGCCTGCAGCAACCCACTATCGCACCGTTGTTCGATACGCGCCAGGCTGAACTGTCCCTGCTGGAATGGGCAGAAAGCCCGAATGTGAACCATCAGGACGAGCAACCCTATTACCAGTACCTGAAATCACACTGGGCCAGTGAATTGTTTGCCCGCCAAAATAAATACAGCACGCCGACCGCATTCTGGGATATGAGCCTGCATGACGGAGTTCTGGAGCTCCCGGCAGATACCCGGACGGTTTCGTTCAATGATGCCGTGTCGCTCAATGCTGCGGCCGTCAATCAACCGGGTTCGAGCGAGCTGGAAATTTCCGTGTATGAAACGGTCAACATTGGCAATGGCCAGTATGCACACAACCCCTGGCTGCAGGAAATGCCCGATCCCCTGCACCGCACGGTTTGGGGCAACTACCTCAGCATTCCGGTTGAATGGGACGGCGTCAACAATATCAACGGCTGGAAAGGCCTGAATGACGGCGATAATGTCGAAGTTGAAATTGGCGGCCGCAAGCTGACCTGTACCGTAGTCCGCACTTTTGGACAGGCGCCGGGTACGGTTGCCATCGCACTTGGCGGAGGCCGCGAAAGTGGCGGCTGCGGCGTTGGTTTTGGCGTGAACGTCAATCCCTGGCTTCCCATGGAAGGCGGGTTGATCCAGTACTATGCCAAAGATGTGAAGGTATCGGATAAGGTGGGCGCCGACAAGCACTTCGCCTGTGTTCAGTTCCACCATACAATGGGCGTACAAGCCATGGGCAAGGAGGAAGGCGAAGTGATCAATGCGGACGAAAAATCCCTTGGTTACAAAGGCTTCCAGGGATCGTTGACGGATCGTTCCATCATCTTCCAGGTCAACTTGAATGAGTTGCCGGAACTGGCTGAAAAGATGAAGGAATTCCATGCAGAGGCCAAACACCTGAACGATCAAACCCTTTATCCGGACCAAACCAACTTCTTCGGCACCGGTCTGAAATGGGGCATGTATATCGACCTCAATTCCTGTATCGGTTGCGGCGCCTGCCAGGTCGCCTGTGTGAGCGAAAACAACGTGCCGGTTGTCGGCAAGAACGAAGTGAAACGGCACCACGAAATGACCTGGTTGCGTATCGACCGGTATTTCTACGGCGATCTGGAAAACCCGAAAGTGGTGTACCAGCCGATGATGTGCCAGCACTGCGACAATGCGCCTTGCGAGAACGTATGTCCGGTGAATGCGACCAACCATTCCATGGAAGGGATCAACCAGATGGCCTACAACCGTTGCATCGGCACCCGTTACTGCGCCAACAACTGCCCGTACAAAGTGCGCCGCTTCAACTGGTTGGATTATACTACCGCTGATCTCTGGCCGGCCAACGAAGAGATGATCTTTCATGCAGAAGGGGATGACAAGCCCTTCTATGCCGACAATCTGGTGCGCATGGTTCTGAACCCGGATGTAACCGTCCGCAGCCGCGGTGTGATTGAGAAGTGCTCGTTCTGTATCCAGCGTATCCAGGAAGGCAAACTGACGGCCAAACGCGAAAACCGCGGCATTCTGGACAATGATGTTCGCACGGCTTGCCAGACGGCCTGCCCGACCGGCGCTATCGTATTTGGCAACCTGAACAACCCGGAAAGCGCCGTCAACAAAGCGCGGGAAACGGTTGGAGCAGTAGCCTACAAGGTATTAGAAGAAATCAATACACGTCCGGGTGTTTCCTACTCGGCGAAAGTGCATAATGCCAACGAGGAACTGTTTTCCTGATTATCAAACATCGAATAACGATCAACGAAAGATATGTCTCAACCTGTAGCGCCTGTACGGCACGTACTCATTGAAGGCAACAAATCCTACCATAATATTACGGAGGATTTGAGCTCGCCCACCGAGAAGGCTCCATCCCGGGAGTGGATCATTGCTTTTTCCATTGCGGCGGCATTCCTCGGCCTTTACGTTTTCGCAGTCATCTGGACGATCTGGAAAGGTATCGGCTCCTGGAACCTGAACCGGACCATCAACTGGGGATGGGATATCACCAACTTTGTGTGGTGGATCGGTATCGGTCACGCCGGTACGCTGATCTCCGCCATCCTGCTGATTTTCCGGCAGCGCTGGCGCACAGGGGTGAACCGCGCCGCGGAGGCCATGACCATCTTTGCCGTGATGTGCGCCGGACAGTTCCCGCTGATCCACATGGGACGACTCTGGCTGGCATTTTTCATCTTCCCGTTCCCGAACACGCGTGGACCGCTGTGGCCCAACTTCAATTCGCCGCTGCTTTGGGACGTATTTGCCATCTCGACCTACTTCTCGGTGTCGTTGTTGTTCTGGTACACTGGCCTGGTGCCTGACCTGGCTACGGTACGCGACCGGGCTTCTGGGCTTCGCCGCAAAATGTACGAGATCTTCTCCTTTGGCTGGACGGGCAGCGCCAAACACTGGCAACGCCATGAATCCCTGTCGCTGATCCTGGCCGGTATTTCCACGCCGCTGGTACTTTCCGTACACACAATCGTATCCTTTGACTTTGCGACCTCCGTTATCCCGGGTTGGCACACGACGATTTTCCCGCCCTATTTCGTGGCCGGGGCTATCTTTTCCGGTTTCGCGATGGTGCAAACGCTCATGGTGATCACCCGGAAAGTACTCAAACTGGAAGATTATATTACGGTCAACCATATCGAGTCGATGAACAAGGTGATCGTGCTTACGGGTACGATCGTAGGCGTAGCATACCTGACCGAGCTGTTCATTGCCTGGTATTCCGGCTATATCTACGAACAATTTGCCTTTTACAACCGGGTATTCGGTATCTACTGGTGGGCATATTTCGGTATGATGTTCTGCAACGTGGTCAGCCCGCAGCTGTTCTGGTCGCGCACGATCCGGCGCAGCATTTGGTGGACCTTCTTCCTGTCTATCGTTGTAAACATCGGGATGTGGTTCGAGCGCTTTGTGATCATTGCCACCACGCTGGCTCGCGATTATCTGCCCTCTTCCTGGAGCTACTACAGCCCCACCTGGGTAGAAATATCCCTCTTTTCCGGTACGATCGGTTTGTTCTTTTTCCTCTACCTCATCTTTACCCGTGTTGCGCCGGTTGTGGCTGTTGCCGAGATCAAAGCAATTCTTAAGGTGGCAGGCGACCAGTACATCGGGCCAAAGGCGAAGGCGCATGGACATGCCCATCAATCAGCCCCGGTAAAGAAAGAAGAAAACGAAGGCTAAGCACAAAAACATAACACTCCGTTACTCAACTCAAGTATATGGCTGCTGAAGCAAGTAAAAAAGTCCTGTTCGGACTCTACAATGATGAGGAACAGCTGAAAAGCGCAATCAAATCGGCCCGGGAGGCACGCCTGGATATTATGGATGTCCTGACGCCCTTTCCGGTACACGGTCTGGATCCTGTTTTGGGTCTGAGCGAAAGCCGCTTGCACTACCTTGGTTTTATTTATGGTGCGATCGGTTGTCTGTTTGGATTTGGTTTTATGTCCTGGGCAGTTGCCAGCGATTGGCCGATCCTTTTTGGCGGCAAGCCTTACTGGCCAGTACCGGCATATATTCCGATCACATTTGAAATGACCGTATTGTTCTCTGCCTGGGGCATGACCCTGACCTTCTACACGATCTGTGGCATGTGGCCGGGTGTAAAGGCAAAAATCCTGGACAATCGCATTACGGATGATAAATTCTGTATTGCGTTTGATGTGAGCAGTACCGGCGATAAAGATGTGGATACGTTACAATCTTTCTTCAGCAAAACAGGCGCTGCCGAGGTGCATGTAAAAACGGTTTAATGTTCCGTCACACCCTGGTTTAGCAGCAGGTGCCGTAACAGACGACCGTAAAACTTCTTTACCATCATCGAACAATAATAAAATATGAAATACGCAATTGGCGCCATCATTGGGATTGCCTTGTTTGCCTGGCTGTTTTCGCTTTGTTCCCCTGCCGGTGTGAATAAAACCGGGCATGAATACATGCCGGATATGTACCACCCGGTGAGCTACGAAGCCAATACGCTTAGCGCCTATTCCTGGAACCACTGGGAAAAAGAAAGCACGTTCAAAAAAGCGGAACTGTCGCAACCGCATGGAAAGGTAAACGGCACCATTCCGCGAGGCTATACCGGTGTGTATTACTCCGGCAGCGCAGCGCTTGATGTCGTGCGTGGCAAGAATGCGCCGAACGCCATAGCGGCCCCTGTCAACGGTCAGGCGCCCTTTTATTACCAAAATACCGAAGATGAGCGCCTGCGCTGTGAACAGGAAATGAAAGACAACCCGTTCCCGATCACTGCAGCCGGCCTGGATAACGGAAAGAATCTTTACACCATTTACTGCGGTGTTTGCCACGGTGATAAGGCAGACGGCCAGGGTAACCTGGTTACCGTTCCAGATTCCAAATATCCGGCCCAGCCCAGGAACCTGGTTGCCGATGATCTGATCAGCGCAGGCAACGGCCGCTATTATTTTGCTATTATGTACGGTAAAAACGTCATGGGCGGCTATTCCGACAAGTTATCGTTTGAAGAGCGCTGGCAGGTGATCCACTATATCCGTTCCCTGCAGGCCAAGACGAAAAACCTGCTGTACAACGAAACGGCCAACACCCTGAGCAATATTGAAAAACCCGCAAACGGAACGGCCAGCGGGCCGGCACGTATACCGGTTCCCCCGGCCCAGTAATGCATTCAAAGGGGATTCGGACAGCATAGTAAGGATCCCGTTTGCACCTTAAACTCATAGTGAACATTAAAATTTCCGGCTGAATGCCGGTTCTGCAATATGAATCTGAATACGCAATTCGTATTTGACGGCAAACTGAAGCGCAACCTGATGATCGGGATGGCGCTGGGTGTGGTGTGCCTTATCTGGTCCGCAATCGGAGACGATGAGTACAAAACGCGCTTTTGGACCAACTACCTGCACAATTCCGTGTACTTCACGGGTATTGCCTTTACCGCCTTGTTTTTCATGGCGGCCCAGATCACAGCCTTTGGCGGCTGGATAGCGGCCGTTAAGCGGGTTTGGGAGGCAATGAGCCAATTCATGCTCGTTGGGATAGTGCTTCTTCTGGTGATCGTTGCAGGTGTGTGGGGCCATTTCCACCATCTTTATCACTGGAATACCCCTGGCCTCACCGACCCGGGTAGCCCCCTGTACGATGAAGTTATCGCCGGAAAATCGGGGTTCCTCAGTCCCATGTTCTTTACAATAGGTGTCATTGGGTTCCTTGGCATCTGGTACTTCTGGGCCTACAAAATGCGTCAGAACTCCCTGCTGCAGGACGAACATGAGACCGCTTCGCTGGATTATTACAAGAAAGAACGCAAGTGGGCCGCGTCTTTCCTGCCCCTGGGCGGGTTTCTGAGCACCGTATTCCTCTGGGAACTGGTCATGTCGATTGATCCGCACTGGTATTCCACCATGTTTGCGTGGTATTCCATGATCTCCATGCTTTTGGGCGGGCTTGCCCTGATGATCATGGTCATCCTTTACCTGCAGTCCAAAGGGTATATGGAATACGTCACTCGTGACCATTTACATGATCTTGGCAAATATCTTTTCGGGATCAGTGTATTTTGGGCATATCTCTGGTTTGACCAGTTTATGTTGATCTGGTATGCCAACGTAGGGGAGGAAACGATCTATTTCAAACAGCGGATGGATCATTACCCCGTGTTATTCTGGGGCAATCTCCTCATGAATTTTATCGCTCCCTTTCTCATCCTCATGCGCAATGATACCAAGCGCAAGGTCGGTACCATGTTTTTTGTCTGCCTCATCGTTTTCTTTGGTCACTGGTGGGATTTCTTTTACATGATCAAGCCGGGCGCCCGTATTGCTGCACATGAAGCAATGGAGATTTCGGAAGGCAAACTGAATAATCATCAGGAAGCTGCTCCCATGAGCAGTGGCCAGCCGGCAGAAGAACATAGCGCAACCGGTACTGCGGAAGCAGCCGTTTCGCATGGCGCAGTCGCCGGTCAGGAAGAAGCAATGCACAACGGACACGAGGAAGATGCCACCACCAGTTTCAAAATAGGCTACACCATTCCGGGCCTACAGGAAATTGGGGTAATGATCGGATTCCTGAGTCTGTTTTTGTTTTTCTTCTACCGGCAGTTGGAGCGCGCTCCATTGTTGCCGGCGAAAGACCCGTTTTTGGAGGAAAGCTTGCATCACTCCACCGGTGTATATCCCGAAGGAGAGGATGGGGGGCATGACCACCATTGATCCTTTTTGGTCTGCTTTTGGTAAAAAATACGCATACCTCTATTTAAATAGATCGAAAGTACTTTCGCTCCGAACAAACCTGCCAAATCTGAGTTTTTAGAAAAAAAATTGCGATGACAGCGCTTATTATAATTCTCTGTATCATTCTGATCTCGATTGTTCTGGTGCAAATCGGTAAGGTTACCGAACTGACCGCCCAGATCAAAGGCGAACATGAAGTATTGCGCGACAGCAGCAAATGGAATGGATTGCTTTCCATGGTCTTCATGGTCGTATTCCTGTCGGCTGTTATTATTTCAGCCTGGAAGTACAAAAACCAGCTCCTCGGGTACGGGCCGCATAGCGCGGCTTCTGCGCACGGCAGCGCGCTGGACAGTATGTTCCTGATCACGCTGGTCTTTACGGGAATCGTATTTGTGCTCACCCACATTGCGCTTTTTTGGTTTGCCTACAAATATCGCTGGAGTGAAAACCGCAAGGCGGAGTTCATTTCCCACGATAACCGCCTGGAGGTGATCTGGACGGCGGTGCCGGCAGTGGTAATGACCCTGTTGGTGGTCCGGGGGCTTGATGCCTGGAATACCGTAATGGCTGACATAAATGACGGGGAGGACTTCATGGAAATAGAAGCTACTGCGCAGCAGTTCAACTGGAT
>CAYVDV010000004.1:24015-39766 GCA_964450465.1 uncultured Saprospiraceae bacterium | reverse complement strand
CTATTCCGCTTCGATCACCTTTTTTCGAAAATCGCTGTACAGCCGGATCATATACTCCGGTGCGGGCTCCTGCAGGGCTTTGGTCCCGATGTCGGCGCGGCGTGGCGCGTGGCGGCGTTCGGGGATGTTGTCAAATTTGGTACGCCATTCCGGCGGCAGTTTGCCGGGCGCCAAAACAGTGCCGTCGCCCCAAACGGAGGGCAGCATTTTGCGCAACTGCGCTTCGGGAGACAGCATAAAATTGACGACAACCAGGGCCCCGGCTTTGTTCGTGGCGCGGGCCGGGATGCCCAGAAAATGACTGTTCTGAATGGTACCCGAGTCAAACACATAGGCGCGGGCCGTGGCAGGGAAGATGTTTTGCAGGATCTTGTTGTCCACCTCGCTGTCGTTGTTGCTCATGGTGAAATCCAGTTCGCCGTTGGCAAACATCTGATGCGTAGCGGCCAGACTTTCCGGAAAGGTCTTGCCCTCGCGCCAGAACCAGGCTTTGTTGCGATTGATGAAATCCCACAAGCGGGCGGAAATCTGTTCGTATTTTGCCTCGTCGAAGGGGCCGTTCAAGGCGTTCGGGTCACCGGCCAGGGCGATCATCCAGGACTTGAGCAGGGTCATGCCGGTGAATTCATACGGGATTGTGAATTTTCCGGGATGCGCCCGCACGTATTGTTCCAGGGTTTCCAGGCTGCGGGGCGGCTGCGGGGTGCGCAGCGAGTCGTAAATGACCGTCAGTTGCACATTGCCCCAGGGACATTCATACCCGTCCACTTTTTGTTGAAAATCGTAGCCGATAAACGGATTGTCGAAGTCGATGTATTGCGCATTGGGCAGTTGTTGCGTAAAAGGTCCGTACAGCGCTTCAATTTGCCGGAGTTGGAAAAAGGTCTCGCCGTTGATCCAGCACATATCCAGCCCGCTTTGTTTCTTTCCGGCCTCTTTTTCGGCGAGCAGTGTTTTCACGATCTCCGTACCCTGGCCGGGGGCGATTTGCAGATCAATTCCGTAGCGTTGTTTTACTTCCGGGACTACGTATTCCGCCATGTAGCGGTTGATCAGCGGATCGCCCTGCCACATCATCAGGTGTACTGTGCTGCCCCGGGCCAGGTTTTCTATGCCGGACCAGGGGAGTGCCGTCAGGTCGGCTTCCTGTTTTCCGGACGGGGAATCCGAGCAGGCGGCAGGCAGGAGCAGGAAAAGCAATGCAATGAGATGGCGCATGACTACCCTCCATTCATCCGTTCAAACGCCTTCTGCAGATCGTCCGGTCCGGCGTGCAGCATATTGTCGCTGAAACCGTAGGTGAGTTCTGTTTTCCCTTCTTCCAGTTGTTGAAAAACCGCATCGATAAAACCGCTCACTGGCGGGGCCTGATCGTGCAGGCCTTTGCCACCCAGGTCGGTGTTGAGGGCCGGGGGAATGATCTCGATCACTTCGATATTCAACCCCTGCAGTTGTTGCCGGAGCGAGCGCGTAAAGGAGCGGAGGAAGGCTTTGGTAGCCGAGTAAACCGGCACTTTGGTCAAGGGAACAAAAGCCAGGCCGGAGCTGACGTTCATGATCGCGCCGGGTGCCCCCAACCGGAGGAACAGCGAACACAGGTGAACCGGCGCCTCGATGTTAATGGCGATCTCCTCCTTGGCCCGCGGGTAAAAATCTTCGCCGGCAACGGATATCCATTGCTGTATGCCGGCATTGTTGATCAGCACATTCAGGTCGGGGTGTTCGGCAGCGACCCAGTCGAACAGGGCTTTTCGATCCGATTCGAGGGACAGGTCGCATGAGCGGGTGAGGAGGCCGGGTAGTTTTTCGGCGGCTTCGCGGAGCGCGCTTTCCCGGCGCCCGCAAACAATGACGGTATTGCCCAGGTGGATGAACCGCTCGGCCAGGCCCAGCCCTATGCCCGAGGCTCCGCCGGTGATAAGTATTTTATTGCCGGATAATTTCATGTTTTTTTGTTTGTCGGTAATGTTTACGCTGTCACGCTTTTGCTTTCTGTTCCCTTTTCTTCGCAGCCTTTGCGGGTTTCTTGGCAGGTTTTGCCGCTGTTTTACCCGCCTTGACCGCTTTGGCTTTGGGCAGTTGTTGCCCTTCAAAGATCTGCACCGCCAGGGGCGCCAGCCGGAAGGTGATCGAATGGGATTGGCCATGCGATTCCTTTTTTTCGGCCTGGATATCGGCGTTCGTCACGCCGCTGCCGCCGAAACGCTGTTCGTCGCTGTTGAGCAGCTCGCGCCAGGTGCCGCCATAGGGCACGCCGACGGAGTACTCCTCCAGCACGCCGGGTTTGAAGTGACATACCACGAGCAGAACTTTGTCGGTGGGCCGGCCTTTGCGCAAAAAGGCTAGTACGCAGTTTTCCGTGTCGTCGCCGCCAATCCATTCATACCCTTCCGGGTCAAAGGCGTGCCACCAGAAAGCCGGATGGCTGGCGTACAGGTGGTTAAGGGCTTTAACCCACTCCTGACAACCCTTGTGGAGGTCGTACTGCAGGAGTTCCCACACCACGCCGCGGTCATGGCTCCACTCGGTGGTTTGGCCGAACTCGCCGCCCATGAACAGGATCTGCGAGCCGGGGTGCGTCCATTGGTGGCCGAACAGTGCGCGAAGGTTGGCAAACTTCTCCCATTCGTTGCCGGGCATTTTATATAACAGGGAGGCTTTCATGTGCACTACCTCGTCGTGGCTGAGGGGCAACATAAAGCGTTCGGAGAAGGCATAAACCATGGAAAAGGTGACCTCGCTCTGGTGCCAGCGCCGGAAAATAGGCGGGCGCTTGAAGTAATTGAGCGCATCGTGCATCCAGCCCATCATCCATTTTTGGCCGAAGCCGAGCCCGCCCTCCCAGGCCGGCTTGCTCACCCCGGGGAAGGCCGTACTTTCCTCGGCGATCGTTTCGATGCCGGGATAATTTTTATAGGCTGCTTCGTTGAAGTCGCGCAGGAAGGAAATCGCTTCGAGATTTTCGCGCCCCCCGTGAATATTGGGGATCCATTCGCCTTCCTTGCGGGAATAGTCGTGGTAGAGCATGGATGCCACGGCGTCCACCCGAAGCCCGTCGATATGATATTTGTCGAGCCAAAACAGGGCATTGGAGATCAGGAAGGAGCGCACCTCGTTGCGCCCGTAGTCAAACACATAGCTGTTCCAGTCGGGGTGATAGCCGCGCCGCATATCAGCGTATTCGTACAGGTGGGAGCCGTCGAACAGGTAGAGGCCGTGGATATCGCCCGGGAAGTGCGAGGGTACCCAGTCAAGGATCACGCCAATGCCGGCTTCGTGGCAGGTATCGACAAAATGCATGAGGTCGGCGGGTGTGCCAAAGCGGCCGGATGGTGCGAAGAATCCGGTGATCTGGTAGCCCCAGGAAGGGAAGTAGGGGTGCTCCATGACGGGCATGAGTTCGATATGGGTAAAGCCCATATCTCTGACATAGGGCACCAGCTCGTCAGCCAGTTCGCGGAAGTTAAGCGAACGGTTGCCGTCCTCCGGTATTTTTTTCCAGGAGCCGGGGTGCACTTCATACACCGACCAGGGTTGTGGCTTGCCGGCGCGTTCGAGCCGTTTTTCGAGCCAGGGGGCATCTTTCCATGCATAGTCTTCCAGATCCCATACGATCGAGGCCGTTCGGGGGGGCGTTTCCCAGCGGATGGCGTAGGGATCGCCCTTGTCGAGGCCGCGGCCGTTTTGCATGGTGATGTGGTATTTATACACGGTGCCTTTGCCAAGGCCCGGGATAAAGCCTTCCCAGATGCCGCTTTTATCCCAGCGGGGGAGGAGCACATGGCTTTCGGGGTTCCAGGCGTTGAAATCGCCGGTGACCGATACCTTCCGGGCATGGGGCGCCCACACGGCAAAATACACGCCGGGTTCGCCCTCCACCGCAAGCGGGTGGCTGCCCAGTTTTTGGTACATCCGGAAATGTTTTCCACCCTGGAACAGGGAAATATCGAAATCAGTCAGAAGAGAGAAAGGCTTGACAGTCTGCATAATAACACAAATTGGGTAGTCGGTTCCGGGCGAACAATATGCGCCCGTTTTTTCCGCCAGGGTAAAAGTAAAGCCCGGAAGATCAATTCCGGAAGAAATCCCGGACTAAAGAATTCAAAGGTGCATTAAAAAATGGCCTTGGCACAATTTTGGCTGTTTGCGTTATGCAAACCAAACTATCACCCAAACCGGAAACACTCTTCAATGGATGTATTATCTGTACTTCAACGCTTTCCGATACTTGCCTCACTTTCGCCTGCTGAAATGCAGCAACTCGCTCAGGTAGCCGAGTTGCGCACGGTGTACAAGCACGGGCTTATTTACATGGCCGACGAGCCAAGCGACTACCTTTACCTGTTGGTGAGCGGTACGATCAAGATCGGGATCTATTCGCCGGATGGGCGGGAGATCATAAAAAGCATTCAGCATCCATACAGTATGTTCGGGGAGTTGGGGCTTACCGGTGAATGCCGGCGCGCGGAATTTGCCTGCGCCATGAACCAGGAAGTTAAATATTGCGCCATACGCGTAGAGGACTTCAAGCGGTTTATCCGGCACAATTTTGATCTGGCCCAAGCCGTCATGTTATTCCTGGGCGAGCGGACGCGACGGGCCGAGCGCCAATGGGAATCGCTCATCCTGAAAGATGTGCGCACCCGCATTGTCGAATTCCTGAAGGAAAGCGCAGGAGCCCGCGGCCGGCAGATCGGCTACGAAACGCTCGTTAAACACGGACTTACCCAGCAGGATATCGCCAATCTGGTAGGCGCCAGCCGGCAGACAGTGACCGCTATCCTGAATGAACTGCGGAAATCCAACCTGATACACTTCAGCCGCAATTCCATCCTGATCCGGGATATTGACAAGTTAAACTAAAAAGTCCCCCCTCCGCATCACCCGTTCATACTCAAGATCTTGATCTCCACGCGCTGATTGCGCTTGCGTCCTTCCGGAGTTGCATTGGTATCGATCGGATATTTCTTGCCATACCCTTTGAACTGTACCCGCTCGGCTGCTATTCCTTTGGAAATAAGCCAGTCGGCGACCGATTTGGCCCGGCTGGTCGAGAGCGTTTGCGCAAATTCCGGATCCGGGCGGTTGTTGGTATGCCCTCCGATCTCCAGTACTACATCCGGATTTTCGGTCATGAAATCATACACCTCCATCAGCGCAGGCACGCTTTCTTCTTTGATGTAGTATTTATCCGCATCGAAATAGACCTTATCGAGACGGATCACGCTGCCGCGTTTCAGGCCGTTTCGGCTGATCTTTGCGGCCGTTTTGGTATCGACTGATTTGGCGGTAACGGTCTCTTTGCGCGCAGGCTGAGTGGTTTTCGGCGGAGCAGCCGGCCGGTTGGGTTTTGGTACGGCAGCCACGATCGCGGGGGTATCTTCCTCCGGCTCCTGCATAGGTTTCATGTTGCAGTCGATCTTTTTGATCGGGGAGGCGTTGTCTATCAGGATATTACCGTTGTACGGGAACAAGGTAGGGGTTTTAAAATACGCTTCGATCAGGAGGAAGGCATAGGAGCCTTTTTTGGGGCTGAGCCGGAAGTTGTAGGTCAGCCAGCGGTTGGTCGTAATCAGGGGCGTTTCATACAGCATCTCCCTTTTATCGCAATAGCCCATGCCGCCCCATACCCGGATTTTTGCCGGGGTGGCATAGTTCACCTCTTCCCCGGTGGTACGGCTCAGGCTGAGGTAGAGCTCCGCGCGGCAGAGGTCGAGGGAAAATTCATAGCACTCGTTGAGTTCCAGGGGTACGCTGAGGCGTTGCCCGACGCCTTCCCAGGTTTCGTTGTCGCGGACAACCAGTCCGAGGTAGGTTTCCCCATGGCTGGGCGTCTTGGTTACCTGAAAACTACCGGGCTGGATGTCCGGGGGGCTTTCTTCCGTTTTACCGCAATTGTACCAGCCCGTTGGCGCTTCACAGCATTTCGGCAGGTCTTCAAAAGAAGGGTTGGTAAAATAAATGAGCTCTTCCTTGGGTTGGGCGGATGCGATTAAAGGAGCTATTATTATTCCTAATACCCCATACAATTTCCGTGAAATTGGCATATAAAGCTGTTTTTTGTTGAAAGGCGTAGCCTTAATGTGTCAAAAAATCGTGCCGAAATCATCTTTAAGCAGCGGAAAACCGGCAAATAAAGATGTTAAAGCAGGACTCCAACATCGAAGTAAACGTCAAAAAAATCCTTTTATGGCCTCTTTTCGATGAAAAATAGACTGGAGACTTTGAAGGGGGAGATTACGGGAGCGGAAGATTTTCGGCAGGGAGTTGCGTGCGGGGTGATTATACGGTGGCAGGAATGCGCCGATTATTTAATCCTCCACTTTCCATTGGGCGCCATACTGTTCTACCAGAATGTTGTCGTAGCGGTCCGCTTTTTCAAAAAGCCGTTGCAGCGATTCCATGCCGGTGTCTTCGTTCAGGTATCGGTCGTAGATCAGGAGGGAGAGCAGGATATCCTGTTCATGCACGGAAAACGTCAGGGCTTCGTTGGAATAGTTTTCGCGAAGCAGGAATTCGTACAGCGGCTTGATATTTTGCCGGGGCAGCTGGCAGAGGATGGCATCGGCGGTCATCAGCCCGGATTTTTCGTGGTAGGTGATATTTATCCGGGCGCTGCCCTGATTGATCTCCCAGCAATTGGGGCCGCAACGGCTCAGGCTCACGTCATGACCGGTGCGGGTGATCAGGGCTTCGATGGTGCGGGGTACGCCGGTGGGCAGGTATTCATCTACCGAGCCGGGGAGTTGTACACGGTTGCCGCAGAAGGTGCAGAACCCGTTGTCCACGGTATCCTCCGACACGACATTGGAGCAGGCAGTACAGCGGCAGGTGTTGTCGCCGCCTACTTTTTGGTAATCTTCAAGGGATTCGTTCAAAAAAGATACCGGCAGGGAAAAGCCGATATTGTCGCCGTTGCGGATAATAAAGGTGTTGACGCCTACCACATCGCCATCGTCATCAACCAGAGGACCGCCGGAATTGCCGGGGTTCAGGGCGGCATCGATGTGGAGATACGGGATATTGTTCATCACTTCCCGGGTGTTGGAAACGATGCCGCTTTTTACCGAAAATTTAAGGCCGAACGGGTGCCCGATTGCCGTTACGCGATCGCGTTCCCGCAGGTGCTTTTCGACGCCAAGCCGGATTTCAGGCAATTCGGGACCATTGCCCGGGCCATCGAGGAATGCTAGGTCGTATTTGCGATCGGCATAGCGAACGGTGACCAGTTGTTTTTTGAACCGTGCGCCTTCAATGATGACCTTGCGGTTGCCTTCCACCACGTGATGGTTAGTAACCACCATATTCCGGTCTTTTAAATAAAAACCGGTGCCGGTGCTGTACGGCGTGGCAATCTGCACAATGATGTCGCGGTAGGTGTCGATGAAGTCCGTCATGATTCTTTTGTCAGGTCCAGATGCCGGATCATATCCAGATAGCTCCTGGCGAAAAGCGGCATGGAAGTAAATTCAAGCCGGCTCAGGTCGGGACGCAGCAGGGGATATTCGATCCGGTTTCGCTCGGCTATGGTTCGTATGGCTTGTGTAATGAGGCGCTTGTCCGGTAGTTCGTTCGGGGTGGTATAAACAGGGAAGCCCAGGCTGCGGAAAAACCCGGATTCCGTAATTTGGTAAAACAGGTGGAGTAACTCGCGGTCGGGCCTCGGGGGTACATTCTGAAACAGGGCATTCCCCACGATGTACTGCGGCACGGCAAGGGCCAGTTCCAGATGGTTTTGGCTGAGATGCCAGTCCATATTCGGCAACTCCCCGTCGATCAGGGAGACGATGCGCTCGTGGTTGGCCGGCGGGTTGATGCCAAACGTGCTGCGGGTGCGGTACAGCTCCTGGAAGATCTGTTCCTTGGGGCGGTCCAGGATCTTTTGAAATTCTTTTCGGAGCGCCATGATCTTCAGCTGATTGGATCGTTCGTCCTTGGCAAAGTAAATACCGTACACTTTTTCGAGGATATCCATCAGGAAACCTTCCGGCCGGAGCAGATAGTCGAGCCGAAAAGCCATGGACAAGAGCAGGTATGCATAGCCTCCGGGGTATTGATTGGGATCCGGCACGGCCCGGTCCAGCAGTTCGAACGCATCCCGGATCTCGCTACACAGGTAATTGTACTTTATTTCCTTTTCTGCCTCGGGAATTTCCGCTTCGATGCGTTTTTCAACCGGCTGCAGGGAGCGGAATTCATCGAGCAGCAGGTCGTCCTGTTTATCGGCGTGAATGGCCAGCTCGCGCAGCGCGTGCAGGAGTTTGAGCGGCGATGCGTCGGTGCCGGGGCTGTCGAAGCGTATCATGAGGATGTTTTCAGGGCTGAGGGCAAAGCGGCAGAACTTCAGGCTGTAGTTGTACTCCATTAAGCGGCGGAGGAACCCGACGTTAAGGTCGTCGGTACGGGCAATACTGCTTTCAGCAACGACTTTCTCGGCGTTGGCCTGCCCGGTTACGCGTTGGGAACCCTGCCAGAATTCGAAACGGAGGGTGTCGGCATCCTGCGTCCAACGGACATTATCGATGCTGTCGTCGCGGAGGTAGGTAAAGAATTCGGTGTAGGCCTCGAGCTGTTTACCCTGATCGAAGAGCTCGACCGAGCGGTTCCATGCTGCGGTCTGGGCCTCTGTTTTATAGGCATCAGTGTACCTGCCAAAAGGTATGTCCGGTAATACCGGTGGGTTCGTACCAAAAATCCGCTGGAAAAATCCCATGAGCAATATTTCAGAAGGCTGCCTAAAAAGAGGCGTAAAATTAGCAAGTTTGCCGGGAAAATTAGATTGCTATGTCCAGATTTCGAACAATAATACCGCCATATAGCGCACCGTTCCGGCTTACGCATGCGGACCGGCTGTTATTGGCCGGATCTTGCTTCACGGAGCATATCGGTGCACGTCTGCGGGCCAGTAAGTTTCCGATCTTGCTTAACCCCAACGGCATCGTGTATAATCCTGTTTCCATTGCCCGGATGCTGGAAGATTTGCTGCGGGAGGCTTTTGTTGCAGCACCCGAAAGCCGGGGCGCCGGGGAATCGCTGCCGGATAATGACCTGTTCGAGCACCAGGGGCAATGGCACAGTTGGGAACATCACAGTGTTTTTTCCCATCCGGACCGGGAAACGGCCCTGGCCGGTATCGCAGCGGCCCGGCGGGAAGCGGCCGGTTTTCTGCGGGATACCACGCACGTGCTGTTAACGCTGGGCACAGCGCAGGTATTTGTCCTGCGCAAAACCGGCCGCGTCGTGGCAAACAACCACAAAGCGCCGGCCGGCTGGTTTGACCAACGCCGGCTGGAGGTAGGGGAGACGGTGGACGTGCTGGGCCGGGTACTGGAGTCCCTGCAGGTTCAGTTACCCGGACTCCGGGTGTTGCTGACCGTGAGTCCGGTGCGGCACCTGCGCAACGGTTTTGTGGAGAACCAGCGCAGCAAATCGGTGCTGCTGCTGGCCTGTGCGGAATTGAGCGAACAGTTCGGGTTTGTCCATTACTTCCCGGCGTATGAGCTGCTGCTCGATGATTTGCGCGACTACCGTTTTTATACGGCCGATATGTTGCATCCCAACGAAACTGCGGTTGATTATGTCTGGGATTATTTTGTCCGTGCTTTTTTTCCACCGGAAACCCAAAAATTGCTGACGCAGATCGATCGGATCGCTGCGGCGGCAAGGCATCGCCCTTTTCATCCTGGTTCACCGGAGCACCGGATCTTTGCCCAAAACCAGCTGGCGGATATCCGGCAATTACAGGATATCCATCCCGGGCTTGATTTTTCCGGCGAAATAGCCTGGTTTAAACAATTTTGTCCCTAATTTGGGCCATCCCTTCGCCCTCTGAAATTCTGGCAACATGAATTTATCGCTTCGCAACAAAAATGCCCTGGTTGGCGGCGCCAGCGCCGGAATAGGCCGCGCAGCCGCCGTCGAGCTGGCTGCTCTGGGCGCCAATGTAACCCTGGTCGCGCGCACCGAGCGCACCCTGCAGCTTGCGCTGGACGCTCTGGATCGCTCCCAGGGCCAGCAACACGGCTACCTGATCGCCGATTTTGACGACAGCCAAATCCTGATGGCTACGGTATCCGAGCACTTGCGAGCCAATCCCGTGCATATTCTGGTCAACAATACCGGAGGCCCACCCGGAGGTCCCATCACCGAGGCGCTGCCGGAAGCGTTTTTACGGGCATATCACAATCACCTGATCTGCAACCAGCTTCTGGCGCAGGCAGTGCTTCCCGGAATGAAATCGGCTGGATACGGTCGTATTATCAATATCATCAGCACTTCCGTGAAGGAACCCATTGAAAACCTGGGGGTTTCCAACACGACCCGCTGGGCCGTAGCCTCCTGGGCTAAAACCTGGGCAAACGAAGTGGGACAGTATGGGATCACCGTAAACAATATCTTACCCGGATATACCGATACCGAGCGCCTGAGAGAAATTATCCGAAAACGGGCGGAAGCCGCCGGTAACGCGGTGGAGTCGGTGGAAATACAGTTTAAAAACGCCATCCCGCTCCGGCGTTTTGCCGACCCCACTGAAGTGGCCGCTGCCGTGGCATTTCTGGCAAGTCCCGCCGCAGCCTACATCAACGGGATCAACCTGCCGGTTGACGGCGGGCGCACCAAAAGCCTGTAACAAAAAAGGCCGCCCTCTGAAGGACAGCCTTTGAAACGAAATGAAAACAGGTGCGGAGCACACTGAAATTAATTCGGATGGAACCCGTAATTGGACATGATCTTGTCCTTTAATTCTTTGCGGGCAAAAAAGATGCGGCTTTTCACGGTGCCCAGCGGCAAGGAAAGCTCATCAGCGATTTCCTGATACTTGAACCCCTCGAAATGCATCAGAAAAGGAATCCGGATGCTGTCGTCCAGATTGGCGACCAGGATGTTCAATTCTTTCAGAAGGATATCGCCTTCTGCTGCATTACCGGTGGCATGGCTGCCGGAGTTCAGGTAATACTGGTTGTCCGTCGTATCCAGTATGGTATTCGCCTTTACTTTCTTCCGGTAATTGTTGATAAAGATGTTCTTCATGATCGTGAACATCCATGCCTTGAAGTTGGTGCCGGGTTGAAACTTTTCCCGGTTGGACAGGGCGCGAAACGCCGTCTCCTGATACAGGTCTTTTGCATCTTCTGAATTCTTGGTCAGATTGTATGCGAAAGAGTGCAACAGGGTGGTAAGCCCATTCAGTTTGCTATTGAACTCCATGCTTGTCATGGTGATTTCCTTTTTTTGTTTTTGATGGGTCAAAGATATAAGCTTGTTTAACTTCTGGCAAGCTTTTGTTAAACATTTAAATGTTAATTTTTGACAAATTTAAATGTTACTACATCTATAATTGATATAAAATATTGATAATCAATAATTTGTATTATTTAGAATATCTCTACGTTTTTTATTATTTTCAAAATAAATTGAAAGTTCCAAATTCTGTTTAGCCCGCTCCGGCCGCTTGCCAGCCATTTATCTGCCTGTTTTTGAAACTTTATTACATTTGCATTTCCCCCTACTTATTTTCCGGAGTTTTCCCGGCAAGTCTTTTTCCCCATGTTGGCCCCACCAGCTCTGTTCGATTTTTTAACCAAATGTTTACCTTGTTATGAAACGTATTTTTAAAATTCTTGGAATTCTGCTTCTGCTTGTAGTTGTAGTTGTAGGCGGGTTTGCCGCCTATATTGCCATTCGGGGAGTGCCCGACTACGACGTAAACATGCCACCGGAGCTGGTTTCCCTCAAGGTCCAAGGCGACAGTATTCGTGTGGCGCGCGGTGCTAAAATTGCCACTTTGCTCTGTAACGAGTGCCATAAAGGGAAAGACGGAATACTCACCGGCAATATTTTGCCGGACCTGCCAAAAGAATTCGGAAAGATAGCCTCCTATAATATTACACACGATCCGGAGCATGGGATCGGGGCCTGGACCGATGGCGAGCTCTATTACTTCCTGCGCACCGGCATCCGCAAAAACGGCAGCTGGGCGCCGCCCTTCATGCCGAAATTCCCGCTTATGGCCGATGAGGACATATATTCCATCATTGCGTGGCTGCGCTCTGACGACCCGGCCCTGGCCGCCAATCCGAGCGAATATCCCCCGAACCAGTATAACTTCCTGATCAAGTTCCTTTCCAATATTGCATTCAACCCGCCGCCATTGCCGGAAAAGACGCTGACTATTCCCGATACCACCGACCAGATTGCTTTTGGCAAATACGTGGCGAATGGCCTTTGTGCCTGCTTCGCCTGCCACTCAGCCGATTTTAAGACAATGAACCAGATGGAGCCGGAAAAAAGCGGTGGCTTCTATGGCGGCGGCAACCCCATGATCAACCTGGAAGGTGAACTGGTCCCATCGGCCAACATCACCATGGACAAAGAGACCGGCATTGGCAACTGGACCCAAGAGCAGTTCTATGCGGCTGTGAAGTTTGGTAAAAACCCGCGGGGTGGCCCGCTGTACTACCCGATGTTCCCGCATACCACCCTCTCCGATACGGAGGTAAACGCCATTTGGGCATACCTGCAAACGGTACCCCCGATCCACAATCCGGTCCAACGATATAAGCAGTAGCAAGATTGGAAGCAACCAGGCGCCGCTGCTGGAACAAGGACAAATGAAAGGCGGGATTTGCGAAGAGGAAAGAGGGCTATTGTCTCTCCAACTGCTTCGGATAGCAAATAAAATGCTTGGTCACCACCTGGGTGTAGAGGGGCACATCGGAACATTCATCGATGGGCAGGACCCGGCCATCCTTGAAGAGGATATTTATTTTTTCTTCGGAAGCATCGTAGGCCTGATTGCTCTCGCTGCCGGTAAAGACCAGGTGTTCCAGTGGAAGGTCCGGGCCGAAGGCGTGCAGCACTTTTGCCCGGACCTTATTTATATAATCTTCTTCAACGGGTACGCTGCGCCACTCGAGGCGGAATAGTTTGCGGTCGAGTAATCCGGCCGACAGATAAGCCAGCACCGGGTCGTCAGCATCGCGCCAGGCTTTTATCGCCGATGCAATATCCACGTCATCCAGCCGGGCAAAGTGCGCAAGGAGCTCGGGCAAGGGGGGCTGCTCAGCGGCATCGCGGTATAAAAACCAATGCAGGTGCCGGGAACATTCCAGCGGCACACCAGCCAGGGCCAGCTCACGGGCACGGCGCAGGAGATGGACGACCATCTGCTCGGCGGATACATTGGTTTTATGCAGGTAAACCTGCCAGTACATCAGCCGGCGGGCGATCAGGAATTTTTCAATGCTGTAAATTCCTTTTTCCTCTACTGCGAGCCCGCCTTCATGTACGGCCAGCATTTTGATGATCCTGTCGTAGCCAATTACGCCTTCCGATACACCGGTAAAGAAACTGTCGCGGTTTAGGTAGTCCATCCGGTCCATATCCAGCTGACCGGATACAAGTTGGTGGAGAAATTTTTTGGGATACTGGTCCGTAAAGATCTGGATCGCCAGGCTGATCCGCCCGTCCATCTGCCGGTTCAGGTCTTCCATGAAAGCCAGTGAGAGCTGCTCGTGGTGCAGGTCGATGATCGCGTGCTCCAGCGCATGCGAGTAGGGTCCGTGCCCGATGTCGTGGAGCAGAATGGCCACGCAAACGGCTTCTGCCTCCGCTTCGCTTATTTCGGCGCCTTTGTTTCGCAAGACATCAATCGCTTCCTGCATCAGGTGCAGTGCGCCCAGGGCATGGTGGAAGCGGGTGTGCAAAGCCCCCGGGTAAACATAATGCGCCAGACCAACCTGCCGGATGCGCCGCAGCCGCTGAAAGTAGGGATGGTCCACTAAATTAAGCAGTATGCCCTGGGGTACGGAAACAAAACCGTAAACCGGGTCGTTAAAGATCTTGCGGGTAGTAATCGCGGACTCTTTCATAAAACGTTTGCAAAGGTGCGAATTTGGCAGGGTGTTTTCTGTAAAGAAATAGAACAGCTACCTTCGCACGACTTAATTAATCATCTGTACATAAACACCTCCCTTTCCACTGTAGTTGTACTACACCGAAAAGATTAGTTTACCCAATACGATATGGACAAAATCAAAATACTCTGGGCCGATGATGAAATCGACATGCTCAAGCCCCACCTTATGTTCCTGCAAAACAAAGGCTACGATGTCGTAACCGCAACGAACGGCCATGACGCTGTGGAAATCTACCTCGAAGAAGGCAACGACATCGACGTTGTTTTCCTCGACGAAACCATGCCCGGTCTCACCGGCCTCGAAACCCTGCCCCGAATCAAGGAGATCAACCCGCATGTGCCGGTGGTTATGATCACCAAGAATGAAGCCGAGCACGTTATGGAAGAGGCTATCGGAGCACAGATCTCCGATTACCTGATCAAACCGGTCAATCCAAACCAAATCCTCCTCACCCTTAAAAAGATCATCGACAACAAGCGGCTGGTACGCGAAAAAACAGCGATGGATTACCAGCAGGACTATCGCCAGATGTTCCTGCAGATCACCGGCGGCCTGAACCACGAAGAATGGGTGGAGGCCTACCGCCGCATTGTCGGCTGGGAACTTCGCCTCGACGCAAACCAGGCCGAAGTGGGCGATATCCTCGCCCAACAAAAACAGCAGGCCAACATCGAGTTCAGTAAATATGTGATCCGCAATTATTTCGACTGGGTCGATAAAAACCAGGAAATCGGGCCGATCATGTCGCATTCGCTGCTGCGCAAGCACGTATTCCCCCACATCGGCAAAGGCACCCCGACTATCCTCATCCTGCTCGACAACCTCCGCTATGACCAGTGGAAAGTGATCGAACCGTTTATGAACGAGCTCTTTCGCACGGAAAACGAAAGTTATTTTTTCAGCATCCTGCCCACGGCCACCCAATACAGCCGCAACGCCATCTTCGCCGGTATGATGCCTGCCGATATCGAAACCGCTTTCCCCGATAAATGGAAAAATGACGTCGATGAGGGCGGCAAAAACCTGCATGAAGATTTTTTCCTGGGCAAGCAAATCGACCGCATCTTTCGCAAAGGCATTAAATGGGACTATACGAAAGTCACCAACGTCAACCACGGCAAGGATCTCAACGACAATATCCTCCATTACCTCAACAACGACCTTACGGTGATCGTGTATAACTTTATCGATATGCTGTCGCACGCCCGCACCGAAATGGAAGTATTAAAGGAACTGGCCGGCGACGAACGCGCCTACCGTTCCCTTACCCGCTCCTGGTTCCTGCACAGCCCCCTGTGGACGGCCCTGCAGCGCCTCGAAGGCCGCGATGTCCAGCTGTTTGTAACTACCGACCACGGCACTATCCGGGTACAATCGCCCTCCAGGGTAGTTGGCGACCGCGAAACCACCACCAACCTGCGCTACAAGGTCGGCCGCAATCTCCAATACGAACGCCGCGATGTGCTCGAAGTGCGCGACCCGAAACAGGCCGGCCTGCCCCGCCCCAACCTCAGCTCTACCTTTATCTTTGCCAAGGAAGACTATTTCTTCCTCTACCCCAATAACTACAACCACTACCACAACTACTACAAAAACACCTTCCAGCATGGCGGGATCAGCCTGGAAGAAATGATCTGTCCCGTGGTACGGCTGCGGAATAAGTGAGTTTGATGGAGGGAGGGTTATTGGGGTCATTGAGGGTCATTAGGGGTCATTAAGGGTCATTGGGAGTCATTAAGGGTCATTGGGAGTCATTAAGGGTCATTGAGAGTCATTAAGGGTCATTGAGGTCATTAAGGGCATTTGGGAGCACTGGCGCTCTGCTCGCCGCC
>CAYVDV010000004.1:0-23915 GCA_964450465.1 uncultured Saprospiraceae bacterium | reverse complement strand
CCCTAATGACCCCAAAGCCCCCTAATGTCACATTAAAAGATGTTGCTACTCGCCACCGGTTTCTTGCTACTCAGCCTTTACCTGTTCCTGTTCCGGCAGCGGACCCGGGCCGGGATGTGGTGTTTGTTTGCCGGTGCATTTTTGCTCCGCTTCTGGATGGCCGGGCTGGATCCCTATTTGCACGACTGGGATGAGCGCTTCCACGCTATCGTCGCTAAAAACCTGCTGGAGAACCCCTTGTTGCCGGTGCTGCGAACCCAGCCGGTATTACCCTACGACTACACGGCCTGGTGCTGCAACTATGTATGGCTGCACAAACAACCGCTCTTCTTGTGGCAAATGGCCCTCAGCATGAAAATATTTGGGGCAGATCTGTGGAGCCTGCGCTTGCCCAGTGTGCTGATGGGTGCCCTGCTGGTATTTCCGGTCGCCCGGATGGGGACTTTACTCAAGGACTCTAAAACCGGATTTTACGCCGCTTTTATCTATGCGGGCGCTTTCCATCAGCTGGAAATGATCGCGGGGCTGCAAAGCATGGAACACAACGACATGGCATTCCTGTTTTACGTCACCCTCAGTCTGTGGGCGTATTTCGAATGGGCCGAACATAAGAGCTCCTGGCAATGGGCCGTGGCGGTGGGCGTGTTTGCGGGGGCGGCAGTGTTGTGCAAATGGCTGGCCGGTTTGCTGGTGTTCAGCGGTTGGGGATTGCATTGGCTGTTCAGCCGTTCGGATGAGCGCTGGAAAGAGTTTCGGGCCCTGGCGCTTTCGCTTGCTGTGGCGATTGCCGTTTTTTTACCCTGGCAGATCTATACGCAAATGGCCTTCCCGGCAGAGGCCGCTCACGAACGCGCCTTCAATACCCGGCATATTTTTGAAGTGGTGGAAGGGCACGGCGCGAAGTGGGACTACTACTTCAACTATTTCAAATATCACTACGGCAGGGGCAGCTGGATAGCCGCTTTGGTCGGTTTGTTGTTGATCGCCTTCACCCTGGACACACCCCGTTACCGCAACGCAATCCTGATCTGGATCGCCGTGGTATATGGCTTTTTCTCCTTTGTCGCACAGACAAAACTGCCTTCCTATGTTTATTTTATCGCGCCGCTGATCTATCTCTTGTTTGGCATAGCGCTGCGGTCGGCGGAGGTTTTTTTTCTGGCTCGCCTGTCCGGGCAAATGCGCCCGCTGGTCCTTTCTGCACTGCTGTGTGGGGCTTTTTACCTTACCCTGCAACCGCAAAAGATCGATCGCAACCACCTGCACTTACCCGGTGCGGCGGAACAACATCAGCGCCAGCGAAAAATGGACAACACCCGCATTTACCGGAAAATAGACACGCTGGTACCGCCAGGGTATTTCGTGTTCAACTGCCCTTCCTTTGAAGACACCGAGGCTATGTTCTTTTCCGGCCGCCAGGCCTATCAATGGACACCCAATGAAGCCGATTTTCAGCACCTGAAAAGCCAGGGGATAAAAATGGCCGTATTCCATCATCCGGATGGCATGCAGGCGCCCGGCTATATGCGCGACGACCCGGAGGTGCTCGTCATCCCGGAGAAACTCGTACTTCAATAAAAGACCCCGAACGGATCAAATTTCAATATTCAGGAAAGGCGGCTTAATTTTGTCCGGAAACAAATCAAATCAGGGCCATGGCTATTGCAAAACCATTCAATCTCCAGAAGTGGATCAATGAAAACCGGCACTTGCTCCAACCGCCGGTAGGGAATAAACAAGTTTATGTCGAAAACGACGATTTTATCGTGATGATCGTCGGCGGCCCCAACGGCCGCAAAGACTACCACTGGGAAGACGGGGAAGAACTTTTCTACCAGTTGGAAGGCGATGTTCAAGTGAAGATCATCAATGAAGACGGAAAGCCGGAAACCATCGATATCCGCGAAGGCGAAATGTTCCTGTTGCCGGCCCGGGTACCGCACTCCCCGCAACGCCCGGCCAATACCGTGGGTCTGGTGGTAGAGCGCACCCGCCGCCCCGGCGAAGTGGACAAACTGATGTGGTTTTGCGACAATTGCGGACAAAAACTGCACGAGGCAGGTTTTCCGCTCACCGATATCGGCACCCAGATCAAAGCCGCCATTCAGGCTTTCGCGTCGGATGAAACGGCGCGCACCTGCAAGCATTGCGGCACAGTAATGACGCTTTAAGCGGGCTTACTTAATTTCTTTCCAGCGTTCCCAGTAATTCTGATCCTCCACTTCCTCCAGAATACCGAGGTAGTTGGCATACCGCAGTTGGCTGACTTCACCGGCTTCAACGGCCTTGCGTACGGCACAGCCCGGCTCGTTGCGGTGCAGGCAGTCGGCGCCGAATTTACACCCTTCGGACAGGGCAAAAAACTCGCGGTAGCTGTGCGCTACGTTCTGGGGGTCTTTGTCGTTAAACGCCAGCATTTTGATCCCTGGGGTGTCGATGATGTAACCGCCGAAGTCGAGTTCGTGCATTTCGGCAAAAGTGGTCGTATGCATGCCTTTGCCGGAATGGTCGCTGATCTCGCCGGTGCGAATTTCCATTTGGGGCTGGATGGCGTTGATCAGACTGCTTTTGCCCACGCCCGACTGTCCGCTGAGCAGGCTGATTTTACCTTTCAGGACGTCCCGGAATGCGTCCAGGCCTTTGCGATCCACTACGGAAGTCGCCAGCACCCGGTAGCCGATTTTTTCATAGACCTCCTTCATGGCAAAAAACGTGGCCACATCCTCGTTATCGTACAGGTCGCCCTTGTTGAAGACAATCACAACGGGGATCTCGTGCGGCTCGGTCATCAGGAGAAAGCGGTCGATAAAACCCGGTTTCAGATTGGGATGCACCACGGTGACGATCAGCACGGCCTGGTCGATATTGGCAGCGAGCAGGTGCAGGTCGTGTTTGCGGCGGGGCGACTGGCGCACCACATAATTGCGGCGGGGCAGGATATTTTTGATCATACCCTGCCCCGCCTGTTCGGGTTCCACTTCCACGCGGTCGCCCACAGCCACCGGATTGGTGAGGGGCACATCTTCGAGGCGAAATTTTCCTACTATCCGGCACTGCAATACCACGTTGCCTTCGTCGAGGCGCACATGATACCAGCTTCCGGTCGATTTGATAACGGTTCCTGTTTGCATAGTATAGGCCGGCAAATGTACCAGCTAATCCATCACCAAACGATAAATTCGGTCCTTCGGTTCCGTGCGCGGCCTTCTTCGGTGTCATTGGTATCGATAGGTTTGGTTTCGCCGAAACCTTTGAAGCGCAGGCGTCCGGTATCGATGCCCTTTTGAACCAGGTAGTCATAGACCGACCGGGCCCGGTTTTCCGAAAGGAGCTGGTTGCTGGCGTCGTCGCCCACATTGTCCGTATGGCCGCTGATCTGGATACGCAGATTGGGGGTCTCCTGTAACAGGGCCACGAGACGGTCCAGTTCATTGGTGGATTCGGGCAGCAGTGCCGCCGAACCCGTTTCAAAGAAAACATTGCGGAGCACCACAGGCCGGGAAGGCGCCGGCCGGGCTTCGGCTTCATCGCCTGTTTTGATCGGCTGCAGGGCGATCTCCAGCAGGAAAGGTTTGTCAAAGGAGGCAGTTTCCAGCAGGTTGAAATTCTCCGAGTGAAACAGGTATTTTTCCTTCGATACGTTCAATGCATAGTCTTTGCCGGCAGGCAGGCAGACCAGGAACGAACCGTCCGCTTTGGTACGGGCTGATGCAAAAGACTGCCCGGTTTTGAGGTCGGTAAACTCCACTTGCGCTATCAGGGCATTGCCGGTGGTTGCGTCTGTCACCCGGGCTTTGGCATAGGTCACCGGTTGGGGGCGTGCCTGCAGGGGCAGTTCGAACTGGTAGATATCAATGCCGCCGGCGCTGCCGGGCGGGTTGGCGGCAAAATAGGCCGTTTTGCCGTCGAGGCTCACGGTGAGGGTGCCTTCCTCGGCTTTGGTATTGACGGGGTAGCCGAGGTTTTCAGGCTTGCCCCAGCTGCCATCGGCAGTTCGGCGCACAAAATAGAGGTCGTTCTCCCCCATGCCGGGCAAGCCGTCTGAGGTAAAATACAGCGTTTGTCCATCCGGGTGGATAAACGGGGTCTGCTCATCGCCCCGGCTGTTGATCTCCGGGCCCAGGTTTTCGGGGGTAGTCCAGCGACCGTTGGGTTGGCGGATGGTGAACCACAGGTCTTTGCCGCCATAGCCACCGGGCCGGTTGCTGCTGAAGAACAGCATTCGGCCATCGGGGCTGATGCTCGGCTGCCCATCCCAGTCGCGGGAATTGATGGCGCTGCTGAAGGGTACGGCCCGGGTCCAGGCGCCGTCTTTTTGTTGCGACCAGTACAGGTCGCAGCTACCCTGCGAGCCGTCGTCGCGGCGGTTGCAGGCAGTGAATACCAGCCAGCTGCCATCGGCGCTGATCGTTTCGGCGCCTTCGTTTTGCGTGGTATTTACCCCTTCCAGGTATTGCGCCTTGCCCCAGGAGCCGTCGGGCTGAAGCGTGCTGGCGTAAAAATTCTCGTCATAATCGTCCCGGCGGGTGAAGATCATGGTGCTGCCATCGGCGGTGAGGGCCGGCAAGTATTCATCGGAAGGCGAGTTCACGCCCTCGCCGACAGGCCGGGGATTGAATGGTACCGGATTTTTTACCGCCTCGGCGGCAAAGAGGCAATTTTCTGCCAGACGCTGGGCCTTGTACACCAGATCGACATTCTTGATGCCGGCGGCCAGGAAGTTGTCGATATGGGCATGGGCCTCCATGTACTTGTCCTGCCGCCACTCGGCCAGTGCCAGGTTGAAGGGTACCGAGGGGTGGAAGTTGGGGTTGAGACGAAGCACCGCCTCGAAGCCGTATTCGGCTTCAGCCCAATGGCCATTGTCAAAATGCGTTTCTGCCCAGACCAAACGGGCTTCGATAAAATTCGAGTCAATGCGCAAGGCCTGTTCCATGGCGCGAAGCGCCCGCGGGGCATCGCCCTGCTGGAGATAACGCCGCCCGTCTTCATAGGCATCCCGGGCCTTGGGGGAGGTGGTCTGCAGGGTGGTGAAGTTTTGGGAAAACAGCGTTTGGGAAAACAACAATAAACCGAGAAAGGCCAACATGCGGCCGGCAGGGGGGAATTGGGAAAGCATAAATGGAAACATGATTAAGGATCGATTATTTTGACAAAAGAACGCCAAAATCGATGCTGTGTTATGCAGCAGGCAACCGATGCCGTTGAAAAAGCTACAATCGGAGTAAGAACTTTTTATCACACCAAAATTTCCGTAAGTATGATCCGCCTTATTCAAATTTTCGCAGTGCTGTTTTTTTGTACCGTCACCAGCGCCCAGGCCCAAATTTCGCTTGGATTTTCCGCCGGACCCAACCTGAGTTTCCGGGAATGGCGCGCAGAAACCACCGATGGAAACGTTATTGATTTAGCTTATAAACCTGCCCCGGCGTTCCAAATGGCACTGTTCGCAGAATGGAAGGGCAGTTCCGTCCTATCCTTGCGTGGGGAAGGCGGGTTTCAGTTGTGGCACAATGGTCTGGACCTGGAAGTAACGGACGAAAACGGGGCCCCTAGTCTGGGAAGCGCTACAGACGAATTGCAATCCTGGACCGGGAGCCTGCTGTTCAAACTGACGCCTTTCCGGAAATCGAATTTGTATTTTCTGACAGGGCCTTCTGCCGCATACCTTGCTAAAAACCGGATTCGCCTCGATAAAACACTTGCACAAAATTCGAAGATTGAGCGGGTGCACACCATCGATTTGGAACAAGCAGGTATAGTACCGATGCAATATTTCCTCAATGCCGGAGCAGGGACGTCCTTTGCCACAGGAACTCGCGGCAAGGTTGTCTTTGAAGCCCGGTACGGCATAGGCCTGAGCCGGCTCAATACTGCCTCCAGTGTGGATGCGCATATACATGTCCTGCTTTTAAACCTGGGATATCAAATCTCGCTGGGGACGCCCGCCATCGCTCAGTAGGCAAACCAGCGCCGGCTGCGCTGCACGACCCAGAACAACACCAGCGCGAGCGCGATCAACGCTGCGCGGCCGACAGCCAGGCTTTCCGGGTCCCCCAGCCCGTTTCGCTTCAGGTAGATGCCTAAAAGCGCCCAGGCGACGGCCAGGCCGTGGAAGATGTTGTTGGTTTTCCGGATTACCTGATCTGCCAGCAAAGCGCCGGCGAAAATTAACAGGATAGTCCAGTTAAGGGCGGACAAGCCCAGGCCGCCATTCCAGCCTTGCGATACCAGTAATGCCGTAACATTGGCGATTAGCGCAATGGTAATCCAACCCTGGTAGAGGCCAAACGGCGCATGTGCCAGCCATTTCTCCAACTTGTTGGCCTTTTGGAGCCCCACTCCGGTCTCCTGGTTGAGCCGGATCAGCGCAAAGAGCAGGCCAATCATGACCAGAACCGACAGGCTGATCAGCTGCCAGTGCCAGGCAAACAGCCAGGCGATGTTGAGCAGGCAGGTCAGGATAAACCAGGGGCCGGTTTTTTTCAAACCGGGCTCGAGTTGCAGGCGTGTTTTTTCCTTGAACAAGGCTACTGCGTGAAAGCCGATCCAAACCAAAAGCCAGGTATAAATGATGCCCCAAATGGCGAAGGTCAAGCCGGCGGGTACAAACAGATTGGGATACTGATCGGAAAGCGCTCCGGGGGTTTTGCCGTTGAGCGGAAGGGCGGCAGACAGGTAATTGACGGTCAATACAGCGGCAAATGCAAGAATATGAAGCAATAATTGGCCTCGCATGGCAGGTAAAGGTTTGGTTTAACATGCCAAGATACACCGGTATGGCTTAAACAGGTCGCAGACTGCGCGCCTGATTTTTTATTCCGAAATCAGCGATCCGCCAAACTGCAGCAATTTCCCGTCTTCCCACAGCCCTGCCATCAGCTGAACGCCCACAGGCAGGCCGTTTTCGGGGTGCGTACCGGCCGGGATAGCCAGCGCCGGCACGCCGGCAAGGTTAGCCTGGACGGTAAAAATATCGGCCAGGTACATGGCTACCGGGTCATCCGATTTTTCGCCAAAACGCCAAGCCACGGAAGGCGCCACGGGTAGCAGGATAAAATCGTAATCCTGTAACACCGCCAGGGTTTGCTGCTGAATGATCCGGCGTACCTGCTGCGCTTTGCGGTAATAGGCATCGTAATAACCGCTGCTCAGCACGAAGGTGCCCAGCAAAATGCGGCGTTTCACCTCGTCGCTGAAACCTTCGCTGCGCGACAACAGGAATGTCTCCTCCAGATTGCGGGCATTCGGCGAGCGGTAGCCATAGCGTATTCCGTCGTAACGGGCCAGGTTGCTGGAAGCCTCGGCAGTAGTCAGCACGTAATAGGCTGGAATGATATAGTCGAACAGGGTGCCGGAGCCGACACCGGGCAATGGCACTGCCTCCACAACATGCCCGGCCGCGCGCAACTGCGCCATAAACTCCTGCAGTGTGGCCCGCACGCCGGAGTCCAGGCCATCGCTCTCCAACACTTCCGGAAAATATGCCACGCGCGCCGGCGTATGGGCCGGGGGCGCCGGTTGTATCTTAAGTCCGGGTTTTCCCGCTGTGCTGTCGTAAGCATCGGGCCCGGCGCATACCTCCAGAAAGCGGAGGATATCTTCCGGATGATGTGCCAGAAAGCCGATTTGGTCAAAAGAAGAGCCGTACGCAATAAGGCCATGGCGGGATATACATCCGTAGGTCGGTTTAAAACCCCACAACCCGCAAAAGCCCGCCGGCTGACGTACCGAGCCGCCCGTATCGCTGCCCATGGCTACCAGGCAGGTGCCCGTCTGTACCGCTACGGCAGCGCCGCCCGAAGAACCGCCCGGTACCCGTTCGGGGTCGGCGGCGTTGCGCACCGGGCCATACACGGAGTTTTCATTGGAAGAACCCATGCCAAACTGGTCGCAGTTGGTCCGTCCGATGAGAATGGCCCCTTCTGCCAAAATACGCTCCACGGCCGTGGCCGAATACTGCGATTGGAAGCCTTCTAGAATTTTGGAAGCAGCCGTTACGGTATGCCCGGCATAGCAAATATTGTCTTTCAGGCTGACGACTGCGCCGAATAGCTTGCCCAGCTGCCCGGCGCCAGCGCCTGCCCGCAAATGCGAATCCAGCGCGTCTGCCTGTGCCAGCGCCTCCTCTTCCCACACTTCCACATACGCATTCAGGTGCCTGCTGCGTTCGATCTGCGCCAAATAGTGCAGTACGAGCTCCCGGCAACTTGTTTGACCGGCAAGCAGGGCAGATTGGAGGGACGAAAGGGAGTTGAACATTTTTTTAACGTGGGTATTGGGGGCATTAGATGGTCATTGGAGTCATTAGATGGTCATTGGGGTCATTAGGGTCATTGGGGTCATTCGCCCCGCTTGGTGTTGTCACCAAGCGGCCTCAAGGTCATTAGGGGAATGCAAAGATAGGATGAATTCAGGATGCAGCTTCCATTTGTGCCCCGCTTGGTGTTGTCACCAAGCGGTCTCAAGGTCATTGGGGGAATGCAAAGATAGGGTGAAATCAGGATGCAGCTTCCATTTGCGCCCCGCTTGGTGTTGTCACCAAGCGGACTCAAGGTCATTAGGGGAATGCAAAGATAGGATGAATTCAGGATGCAGCTTCCATTTGCGCCCCGCTTGGTGTTGTCACCAAGCGGCCTCAAGGTCATTGGGGGAATGCAAAGATAGGGTGAAATCAGGATGCAGCTTCCTTTGGTCTTAAAGGGAAATGCCCTGCCCGAAAGGGGATTGATGCGATGATGCTTAGCACAAGTCGCAGAATCCTGTACTTTTGTCCGCTGAGAAAAAATAACCGATGTATGTTGAAATACGCTGTAATCACTGCATTGCTGTGCAGCCTGGCTATTCATGGCAGCGCCCAGCCCGGCGATATTCCCAATGCGCAACCGGGCAGGTGCTACGCCAAATGCCTGGTACACGATAAATATGAGATGGTCACCGAGCAGGTGATGTTGAAGGAGCCTTCTAGTGAAACGACGGTCATTCCTGCCGAGATAGAACAGGTAACCGGCCACTACATTTCCAGGGAAAGTTATACCCGCCTTGTCGCAGAACCTGCCCTGTTCGAAACGGTGAACGAACAGATCCAGATTGCTCCGGCAGGCCGGCAGGCTAATCCATCGGCCTATGAAGCCAAAGAGGAGCAGGTACTGATCAAGCCCGCCACCAAGTACTATGAGTACACAGAACCGGTTTTTGAAACGGTGGAGGCGCCTGTGGAGATCGAACCGGCTTATATGGAACTGGAAGTGCTGCCCATGCAATACGAACCGGTGGTGGAACGCATTGAAGTGCGCCCGGCGGCTACCCGTTGGGTGCGCCGAAACGTGGACCGCGACTGTCTGGGCTCCGATCCGGATGACTGTTTCGTTTGGTGCATGGTGGAAGTGCCGGCCCAATACCAGACGATATACAAACAAATACCCCGGGGATGCGACGGCAAAGGCTCGGACGATTGCGTACGCTACAACCCTGTTCCTGCCAAAACCATATCCAAACCCCTGCAAAGAGTCAAAGTTCCCGCTTCTGTTAGCGAGCGGGTAGCCCCGGCGGAATACCAAACCATAACCAAATGGGTGCTCCGGCCCGGCGCTACAGCGCCAGCCGGCGATGGGCCGGGCGAGATGGTCACGATTGCCAAACAAGTGCTGAAACGCCCGGCTTTTGTGCGGGAAGAAACCGTTCCGGCAGAATATCAAACGCTGACGCGTAAAGCCCTCAAAGCGCCGGCCAGGCTCCAATTGGATCCCGTTCCTGCGGCATACATCACCATTACCAAACGCGTACTCGTGCGCAAGGGGGGATTCCCGGAATGGCGGGAAATCCTTTGCGGTGAAAAAATGACAGGCTTCACTATCCGCCAGATCCAGGAGGCTTTGCAGGCTTTGGGCTATTTTCAGGGCACTGTAAGCGGAAAAATGGACGCAAAAACGAAAACCGCAATTGCGCGATTTCAGGAGGAACGGGACCTGCCAGCCGACGGCAATGTGGACTTCGAAACCCTGAAAGCACTCGGTATCGGCTATTGACCAAACAACCGACCCGTGTTTTGTTTTTGTTAAATACAACCGACAATTAGACAGGTTTGGCGGGCTTTTTAGAAAATTTGCACAGTTTTTGCCTTACAAAATCCCAATACACCCACTAAAGACCCATAAATTATTTAGTTTATATATTTGCATCTTATTTTCTGCAATTTACAGAAAAATCGTACACACTACCACGATACATGCACACAGGCCTAACCCAATACATGGTGGTTTTTACGCTGCCGCAGCCCTTGTCCGAAGAGTTTATCAGTTGTATTCCGCAGCAACGGCAGGCCGTTAACCGGCTTTTACAAGAAGGGAAAATCCTGAACTATTCGCTATCCCTGGAGACGTCAAAACTCTGGACGGTCTTTTCGGCACAATCGGAAGCGGAACTCATGGAACTGATCTCCAGCCTGCCCCTTACCGATTACATGAAGGTACACATCAGTGAACTGACTTTTTTTCATTCGGCCAATGCCTTCGCCCCGACTTTTTCCGTGAATTAATCCATGCTCCCGGGTCCCGTTTCGGAAAAAATTGCCACCTTGGTCCACATTCCAAGGTTTATCAACTTTTTGACAAAATGAAAACGCATTTTTTCTTTTGGCTCTCTCTGCTATTTGTTTTAAGCGGAGAGACCTGCCTCAGTGCGCAACCGGTCGCCACAGATTCACTGGAAAATATCTTCAGCCGTCTGCAACGATATACCCCCTTGCATGTAGTCATTGAGACCAATCTGAAACCATTGAAACAGGACCGCAAAAGCGGGGAATGGCAACCGGCTGTTTTCCGGATCATGGACGGCGATAATGTCGCCTTTGAACAGCAGGTAAAAGTGACGGCCCGGGGTAATATGCGCAAAAAGATCTGCCAGTTCCCTCCGATCAAGATCCGCTTTTATGATGAAAAGCCCGAAGACGACAGCCTGGCGGACATCAACGAATTGAAATTAGTGATCAGCTGCCGGAATACGACCGACGACGACCAGCTCGTATTACGGGAGAACCTGGCCTATGCCCTGTACAACCGGCTCACCGATGAAAGTTTCCGGGTGAAATCGGCTGTGGTTCAGTTTAAAACTCCCGGCCGCAATAAGGTCAGTCAGGAAAGCAAGGCCTTCTTTATTGAAAGCGAACGGGAGTTGGCCTCCCGTCTTGGCGGACGTCCGCTCAAACCCCGCCTTATTAGTCCGAATGTAATGGATTCCACGTCTTATGCGCGCATGTGCCTTTTTCAATACATGATCGGCAATACCGATTGGGGCGCCTATACCCGGCATAATATGAAGATCATTGCACTTGGGAGCCACCATATTATTGCAGTGCCTTACGATTTCGATTACGCCGGCATGGTCGATGCCGATTACGCAGCCCCGGCGCCCGATGTGCCGATCAAACATGTGCGCGAACGCTATTACCTCGGCCTGTGTGAAAGCCCGGCGCTTTATGAGTCGGTTTTTCAGGAGTACCTGGCCCATAAAAGAGAGATCCTGAACCTATGCGATGCGTATCCCGACCTCTCCTATGCTTCAAAAAGAGATATCAGGGCCTATCTCGAAGACTTTTTCACGGTCCTCGAGAACCCCAATAAAGCGCGAAAAGAAATTATCGAACACTGCGATCTGCGGATTAAAAAGGAATGATCCATTGCTATGGAAGATTGGGAACTCGACTTTGAATGGCTGCGGGTGCAGCATCTTGTAAAAGATGCCATGCGACGGGATACCCTGCCCGATCTGAACACAGTGCTGTTCCTTATCGGTATCCAGGAACTGGGACGCTGGAAAAAGGACTTCAGCAAGGAAGAAAAACAGGATCTGATGCATATTGCCGTATGCCGCCTGCTGGGGTTCGAGGGCTACTACGATTTTGTCGGGCGCGATGAAGACGGATGGCCGCATTGGCGCCAGGTGCTCGAAATACCCGTTCAGGGGGTCGGTGAACAGGAAAAAATGCTCAAACGGAATGCCGTACGGTATTTTAAGGAACTCGAAGAAGAGGGGTGAGGGAATGGGGCCAATGAATAAATCAATCTCCGCAATGAAACGTTTGATCTGGATTTTGGCAGGATGCGTCTTTTTGACAGCCTGCGGGCAAAAAGATACTTTGGTTCGCATACAGACCAACCTCGGCGACATGACCCTTCGCCTGTATAACGACACGCCGAAGCATCGCGACAATTTTATCAAACTGGCGCAGGCGGGTTTTTACGACAGCCTCTTATTTCACCGCGTAATCCGCGATTTTATGATCCAGGGGGGCGACCCCGATTCAAAAAATGCACCTGCCGGCACGCTGCTTGGTGAAGGAGGTCCGGGGTACACGATTCCCGCAGAGATTGGCGCGCCGCATATCCGCGGGGTTCTGGCAGCGGCCCGTCTGGGTGACCGCTCCAATCCGCAACGGGAATCAAATGGCTCCCAGTTTTATATCGTACAGGGCCAACCCCAAACCGATGCCTCACTCGACGAGTGGGAAAAGCGCATGGGAGTAAAGTACAGCCCCGAATGGCGGTCAAAATACAAGGCAAAGGGCGGTACCCCGCAACTCGACGGGCAATACACGGTGTTTGGCGAAGTAGTGGATGGACTTGATGTGATCGACAAGATCGCCGCCGTACCCCGGGATTCCAACGATCGTCCGCTGGAAGATATCCGGATGTGGGTGAAAGTGGTGCAGTAGATCCTTAACCCGGATTGTTTTTGTAGTATGCCACGGTTTCCGCCAGCCCTTTGGCAATAGGTGTAGCCTTAATGCCGAAGGTTTTTTCGAACTTTTCCGACGAAAAAACATAATCGTGGGTAAACTGGTAATTCATTTCCGCCAGTTCCCGCATTAATGGCTGAAACAATCCGATCAGACGCAAGGCAAATGTTGGGACAACGCTGAACTTGGGCTTCACGCCAAAAGCTTCTGCGGCTGCTTTGGCCCAATCGGCGCCCGTCCATCGCTCCGGAGATGTAGGCAGGTGCCATACTTGTCCGTCGGCCCGGCTGTCGGTACCGAGTATGGCCAGCGCCGGGCCAATGTCGGGCACGTAGGTATAGGTATGCACTTTATCCGCACGACCCATCAACATCGCGGATTCTCCTTTTGCATATTTGGAAAAAAGCGTCTCGTTCAGGGCGCTGGTCTTGCAGCCCGGCCCGTAAAAGTCGGCGGCCTTGGCGATACATCCCCGCATGCCTCCGGCCATCGCATCCAGCATCATCTGGTCAACTTTTTGCCGGACTTTCCCTTTTTCACTGCTCGGGCGCATGGGTGTTTCTTCTGTCATCACCCCTTCCACCAGTCCGTAGGCGTACACATTGTCCATAAAGACCAGTTTTGCGCCGTTGGCCTGGCAGGCCATAATGACATTTTCCATAATAACAGGCCAGTCCCGTTGCCAGACCCTGCGGCTGTACTCGATGCCGACCAGCAAATAGACTACTTCCGAGCCGTCAACTGCTGCCAGGGTTTCAGCCGGATTGGTGATGTCGGCTTGTATATGCTCCCAGTCTCCTTCCGTTTGTGCCCGGCGGCTTACCCCGCGTACCGGAATATTGCGCTGGCGGAGCGCACGCGCCAGATCACCGCCCGTAGTGCCGTTGATACCAAGAATTGTATGCATGTTTTTATGTCTTTGTTATGTTGCAAAGGTGGACATAAAATAAGTCAGACGCCAACCCATTCCGTTGAGTCGTCAGAAAACCGGATTCATTGGTGAAGAAGGCGGAATGAATCGACTATTTCAATTCGCCAGGAACAACGGTGATCTGCTTCAGACTTCCGTCGCGCAGCACCCACAGGCTCACCGGCCGGCCAATAGTGTGTTCGTCCAGGGCTTTATGCAGGGCATCGATCGAGTCCAGGGGTTTCCCTTCGAACTGTACGATGATGTCGCCGGGGCGCAGCTCGGATTGTGCCGCTGCGCCGCCGGGTTCCAGACTTTGGACTTGAATGCCGCCTTTTGTGGTGAGTTGCAGCGTGTTGAGCCATTTCGGGGGCAGGGGTACCGTTTGCGCACCGATGCCCAGCACCCCACGGCGCACGCGGCCTTCCAGGATCAGCTTGCCCACGACAAAGCGGGCCAGATCGGAAGCGACGGCAAAACACAAGCCCTGCGCAGGCAGGATGACAGCCGTATTGACACCGATGACTTCGCCATGCGAGTTGACCAGCGGGCCGCCGCTGTTGCCCGGATTGAGCGCCGCATCGGTCTGGATCACATCGTCGATCAGGCGGCCCGACTGGCTGCGCAGGGTACGCCCCAAAGCGCTCACTACGCCGGCTGTGACCGAATACTGGAAACCGTAAGGATTTCCGATGGCAATGGCGATCTGGCCAACCTGGAGTCGCCGGCTTTCACCAAAAGACACGGTGGCCAGGTTCTCTCCATCCATCTTTACCACAGCGAGGTCGGTAGCCGGGTCGTCGCCCACCACGCGTGCCTGAAACGTGCGGCCGTCCTGCAGCATACCTTCGATGCGTTCAGCCCCGCTGATCACATGGCTGTTGGTGACCACAAAACCGTCGCTGCTGATAATAAAGCCGCTGCCGGTGCCGCCTCCGGGAGCCGCTTGCCGGCGGTTTTGTTGTTTTTTTTCTACTTTCAGGTGTACAACTGCATTGCTTACCCGTTGTGTGACGCCTACAACCGTGCGCGAGTAGGCATCGAGTAGTTCGGAATCACCTGCCGGTGGAAACAGGCGCTGCGGATCATCTGTGCTGGCCGAAGGCCCTTCAGCATATATCGACTGGAACATGACAATTTTGTTTGTTGCGGATGAAATAATTTCCGGGTTTTTCCGCTGTTTTCAGGGTAAGGGCTTGCGACAATTGTGCCAAACCAGCCAACCGGCCATTTTGTCATAAGAAACTGGACAACGTCAGTACTGCTTAATTCCGCACAAAGCCAGGCAACTCAAAACTCTAAACTCTAACATTTGCAACACTACGGTATCATAGGCTATCCGCTCGGGCATTCCTTTTCCCAGCGGTATTTTACGGAGAAATTTGCCCGCGAGGGCATCGCTGCGCGATACGATACCTTTCCTTTGCGCGAGATCGGGGACTTCCCGAAATTGCTCCTTGATCATCCGGATCTCCGCGGATTGAACGTGACTATTCCGCACAAGGTATCGGTCATGCGCTACCTCGACAGTCTGGACGAAACGGCGCGTGCTGTAGGGGCGGTCAATGTGATCCGGATACACGAAGGCCGGCTCACCGGGTTCAATACGGATACCATTGGGTTCCGGCGCTCGCTGGCCAGCTGGCTTACTGCTACGGGGAACATGCCGAAATATGCGGAGCCAATCCCGGAATACGCCTTTGCATTCCCCCTGGATGGCCCTCCCTGGGAGTTCCCCCGAGAAGTCCACGCACTGATCCTGGGTACGGGCGGGGCATCGAAGGCCGTAGCCCATGCTTTGGAAATACTGGGCCTTACATTTCAATATGTATCCCGGCGTCCAACGCATGCTTCGCATATTTCCTACAAGCAAATGAGAGCCCTTTCCGGCAATGATTTCACGCTGATTGTCAATACAACCCCCCTGGGTACGTATCCGGATGTGGATACCTGTCCAAATATTCCGTTTTCCTTGCTTGACCATCGACATTTAGTCTATGATTTAGTTTACAATCCGGCTGAAACGCTACTTTTGCGCCGCGCAGTGGCCCAAGGCGCCGCCATCAAAAATGGCCTGGAAATGTTGCATATTCAGGCCGAGGCAGCCTGGGAAATCTGGCAGACACACCCTGGACTTCAAATCCATTCTCCCTAACGCTTATAATCCGGATTTCATGAGCGCATTACCTAACCAAACACCGGAAAATCGCCCATTAGAGGTAGACTTTTCCAATACCGAAATTGCCTTTGCCCACCTGAGCGACCAGGAGCTGAAAAAATCGGCCTGGCTGTTTCGCATGATGAGCAAACCCTGGCTTGTCCGGTTTGGCTCCGCCGCAGCGCTGCGGGCAGTTGAGTACGGACTTCCGTTTGCCGAAACCATCGTTCGAAAAACGGTCTTCGAGCAATTTGTCGGCGGCACCACCCTGCTTGATTGCCAGCGCAACATCGATCGCCTGGCAGCCTACAATACACTCACCGTCCTCGACTACGGGGTGGAGGCCAAGGAAACGGAGCTCGATTTCAATCACACAATGAACGAAAACCTCCGGGCCATCGACTTTGCTTCGCGATCGAAGTCCATCCCTGCCGTCAGCACCAAACTGACGGGGCTGGCGCGTTTTGGGCTGCTGGAGCGTATCCAAAGCGCCAAGACCCTGACCCGCGAAGAGTTGTCGGAATACCGCAATGCCCTCAAACGAATCGATGCAATCTGTAACCAGGCTGCCCTGAAAGGGGTGTCAATCTATATCGATGCCGAGGAAAGCTGGATCCAGGATACGATTGACCACCTTGTCTGGCTGATGATGAAGCGCTATAACCGCGAGCGCATTGTGGTGTTTAACACGTTCCAGATGTACCGGAAAGACCGGCTCCAGTTCCTGATCGAAAGCTATGACCGCTCGCGCCAGGCCGGCTTTATGCTGGGCGCCAAACTGGTGCGCGGCGCCTACATGGATAAAGAGCGCCTGCGCGCCGCGGAAAAAGGGTACGATGATCCCATTAATCCGGACAAAAACACCACTGACGACCATTACAATACCGCTGTGCGTTTTTGCCTGGACCACATCGAGCACGTTGCCCTCTGCAATGCCAGCCACAATGCCGAAAGCGCCTTGCTGCAGGCTGAGCTCATGGAGAAAAAAGGCATCCCGCGTGACCATCCGCATACCATCTGCAGCCAGCTCTTCGGGATGAGCGACAACGTTACGTTTAACCTCGCCAACGCCGGTTTCCGGGTTGGCAAGTACGTGCCTTATGCACAAGTGCGCGAGGTGATTCCTTACCTGATCCGCCGTGCCCAGGAAAACACCTCCGTGACCGGCGACGCCAGCCGGGAACTGTCGATGATCCTGCGGGAGGTCAAACGCAGGGGTATTTAGGTAGAGCCGCGATGCATCGCGGCTCGCGTTTATCAGCCGCGATGTTATTAGTCGCGATGTTATCAGCCGCGATGTTATCAGCCGCGATGTTATTAGCCGCGATGCATCGCGGCTCTACCGAAGGCCCCCCAAACCAATGCCGCCACCCGGGCATCGTGCAGGAAATTGTTCACAAGCCCGAGGGTGAGGTAGCTGAGAAGCATCAGACTGAGGAACAGCCATTTTTGCTCCCTGGTCTGCCGGAACCGCCGGAGAGTTGTGGCAAGACCAGCTGCTAACAGCGCAAGCCACAGGGTGAGGCCCGGCCAACCCAGTTCGCCCAGTGCCTGCAGGTACTCCGAGTGGGCTCCGCCTCCGCGCCCGTAATTTTCCGGTCCGCGCTTTTCCAGCGGCGCTTTCCTGCTGATCCGGGTCATTTCTTCCGGTTTTTGATAGGGCAGATATTGAAATTGGAATGTTCCCGGCCCGAAACCCGTCCAGGGCCGGTCAGCAACCATGCGCAGGGCACAGGCATAGCGGTTCAGGCGTTCGCGGGTCGATACGTCGCTGGCCAGGCGGGTATTTATGTTTTCCTTAAAAAAGAGGAGCAGGCACCCGGTCAGTATTCCGGCCGGTACCAGCCAGCGCCAGATTGCCCTGAAATACATTGCCAGTCCGGCAAGCAGGGCAACCAACAGGCTTATCCAGGCCGCCCGGGATCCGGCGAGGAAAAGGGAGGTCCCACCCAACCACCCCAGAAGGGAGGGCGAAAAGGGAGCCGGAGCTGATGAAGAAAAAAAGCTGTCCGTTTCCGAGGCAGTTCCGTTGCCTGCTTCTTGCCCCCTTCCGGAGTGGCTGAGGAGAGCCAACAAAACCAGGACCAAAACCGCACTGTACACGGTATGATCGGCAAAAAACGGCATGGGCGCCAGCATGGACTGATCGGTTCGGAATCCGTAAAAACCGTGGTGAATTATGGTGTACACTGCTACCCCCGCCATGGACCAGATAAACAGCCGGAGCAGGCGGGGCCAGGCCGCCGGCCACAGGAGCAAGCCGGCAAAAAACACCCACCATTGTCCCGCTTCTACCAGCCAGTATTTCCAGGAAACCAAAGGCATGCTGGAGAAAGCAGCGGCTACCCCCTGCCACAGAATCCAGCCTAAACTCAACCAGCCCAGGGTCGATACAGCCGGCAGACGCCGCTGCTGAAGCCAAACCACGACTACCCCGATACCGGCGGTCGCGATCAGCGGCTCCGCCGGAACGGTAAGCTTCCAGGCTCCAAAATCCGCTTCCACCGACCAGGGCAGAAGCAGGAATAACAGAGCGTATATCCGAAACAGCCATACAGGCATGGCGGTGTTTTGCATGGAGCGAAGTTGAACAGGATTTTCAGGATTACAAAATTGTTTTAAAATCCGAATATCAAAACAAATAGTTTTTATATTTGTGTCAAATAATAAGCATGCAAGAAAAACAACCCTTCCTTCGGGGCCGCGGCGCGCAGATCAACCCGGCATCCAAATACGAAAAGATCCAGCGTGATGACCAGCCGGTGGACTGGGTATTGCAGGAAGCCGGCTGGGAGGAACCCGACCTGAAGACCGAATACCTCGAAACGCACCCCAAAACCATCCTCAACCGGGTGGAAAGCCCGGATATTCCATTGGAATGGAGCATGAATCCCTACCAGGGCTGTGAACACGGCTGCATCTACTGTTATGCCCGGAATACACACCCCTACTGGGGCTACAGCGCCGGACTCGACTTTGAGCAAAAGATACTGGTGAAACGAAATGCAGCGGAACTGTTGGAAAACGAGCTCCGGAAAAAATCCTGGAAAGCTGCACCGGTCATGTTTGCCGGCAACACCGACGTGTACCAACCGGCCGAGCGAAAGTTTGGGATCACGCGGGCCTGTCTCGAGGTTTTTTGGAAATACCGGCACCCGGTAGGTATAATCACTAAAAACAGTCTGGTGCTACGCGATCTGGACCTGCTCAAACAGCTCGCCGGCGAACAACTGGTACAGGTAGCCATCAGCATCACTACCCTGGACGAACCCTTGCGGCAGTTCCTGGAGCCGCGTACGGCCACTGTAGCCCAACGCCTGAAAACCGTGGAAACTCTCACAGCCAACGGCATCCCGGTTTTTGTCATGCTGGCCCCCATAATTCCGGGGCTCAACGAACACGAGATCTTTGCCATGGCCAAAGCCGTGGGAGATCGCGGCGCATTGGGCATCGGCTACACGATGGTCCGCCTGAATGGCGACGTGGGCCAGATCTTTGAAGACTGGCTGCGCAAAACCATGCCCGACCGGGCTGAAAAAGTGCTGAACAAAATCCGCGAAGCGCATGGCGGTAACCTGCACGATCATCGCCAGGGTGTGCGCATGCGGGGAGAAGGGAAGATTGCCGGGATCATCCGGGACCAATTCCGCCTGGCCAAGGAAAAATATTTTGCAGGCCGGCAAATCCCCAAATACAACCTGGAACTGCACGAATACCATAAAACAGCGCAACTCCGGCTGTTTTGAAGGGGCCAGCCCGTACAAACAGATTGGGGAATTTTTGCCAGTGGCAAAAATTCCCCAATCTGTTAAGCACTCCCTTGATCCTATTTAAATTACCGGTCAAACGGTCCCGTCAGGCCGGATTCGGCTGCTTCTTATTCGCACCCAATATCCCGGCGCGACTGCTCGTCGTTGTTCGGAAAACAGAAGCCGGACAGCACATGATCGGGCACATAGCGCTGCAGGTTGGGGTCGCGCAGACCATCTCGCAGAAAAATCTCCAGGTCCGACTGTTCGTTGATGGTCAGGTTGAGCGGGTGGAAGAACGGTGATATCTGTGCATTTGGCACGCGCGGATTCTCCGGAACCGCCTCATTAAAATATTCCACTACTTCCCGCAGCGTTTGTTTGCTGCTGCCGTGGAAATAGGGGCCGCCATCACCCAAATTATAAAGTTGCGGAACCCGGAAGCGGAACATATCATCTGCATGGCCCGTAAAGCCACCGCGTCCCAGATTCCGGCGGTCATTCTCATTGGTTTTCAGGCCGCCGTTTTCATACAGGTCACGCACACCCAAGGCGTGAAAGGTGATAGAGCCAAGGTTTGGCTCGTTATGGCAACGATAGCAGCCGGCCTTGCCAAAGAACAGTAAGGCCCCTCGCTTTTGCTCTTCAGTCATGGCATTCTGGTCCCCTTTGAGCCAGCTCTGGAAAGGCGCTTCGTTGCACATTAAGCTCCGCAGGTACGCTGAAATAGCAAAGCTGGCCGTTTTGCGGGTATAGCGATCAGCCTCCGGAATATCTGGGAAGGCTGCATCAAAATACGGCTTGTAGCCGTAAAATTCCACCAGATCGCGGTTGATGAGCAAACGGTGTACTTTCAGGCCTTCTATATTTTGCCCTTCCAGAGCACCCAGATGCTCATGGTTTATGGCAGTACTGGCATCAAAGACGCCCCACAAGTTTTCGGTACCGGCATTCACCCCGTCCGAACCAAAGGAGCCGTTCCACATGGTATTGGTAACATAGGCTGCATTGAGCACACTCAGCGGGCGGGCGCCCTGTGCGTCAATTTCCTGTTCGCCGTATTCCAGGCGCTTGGCGCGTGCATCGCCGTTGTCGCCAAAACCATAGGCGCCGTCGGCGATACCCTGTACCCTGTTGGGGCGGAAACCCGCTGCCGGGACGTGACAGGAAGAGCAGGAGAAGGTTGCCATCCCCGAAGTATGTTTGGCCTCCACCGCAAAAGCGGTTTCAAAAAACAACATTTTACCCAATGCCACCTTTTCCGCTGTCAGCGGGTTGGCCGGCGATTGCGGAATATTAGCAAGATCGCTGCTTTCCGGCAGGATAAAATAATCTGCATCGCCGGTATGCGAGCGGCTGGCGATGGTTTGCCGCAGTTCAAAGTCCAGTGGAGCCCACAACGGTTCGTGTTTGCAGGCAATAAGAACGGTAGCGACAATGGCAGTAAAAACGTAAATCTTCCGCATAAAAAGGATGTTTCGTACAAGTGGTTCAGTGGAGACAAAGCAGCACTCTCTGTCCCGCTTTACTTATACAAACTTCGCGCCACTGCTTCAATCGAAATGACATCTATCCGACAATTTGCATTCCCGGCTACCCTTGCAGACGTATTTTGGGTTTCAGCCCGGCAAAATCAGACCTTGCCGGCCTTGGCGCGCGCCTCCTGATCCAGAAGTATCTGGTTAATCACTTCCAGTTCTTTAGGCTCATCGCGATACAAAATCGTCCCCAGCATCATGATCAGGCTGGTTGCCAGGATTACAAAAAACATGACGCCTTCGTCGAACCGATCGAGGCGCTGCCACTCCGGAATTTTGTAAAACAACAAGACCGTAACCAGGCCCCTGGGAATGTAGAACAGCTCCGGAAAGAGGTCGTAATGGTGCATGATGCGCAGGTAAATATAGCGCAAAACCAACAAGGCGACTACAATAGCCGATCCCACGATCAGCACATCCGGATCCTGAAGGAACGCCAGGTCGATGCCGTAGCCAAAAATAATAAAGAAAAAGGTGCGGATTAGAAAGGCGGACTCGGCCGTGATGGAAATGAGCAGCCTGCGCACATTGTCAACGCTTTCAATGCTGAAATAACTGTGCAGCGGCTTCCAGCGGAGTAACTCCCAGTTGTTCAGCACCAACCCGAAAAGCAGGATCGTAAGCAGGGACGGCAGGTGCAGCATTTTCCCACCCACATAGATAACGATAAGTACGGCAAAAGCCAGAAAAAACTTGATGTTTACGCGGTTTTTAACCAGGAGCAGCATCAGAATAAAGCATACCAGTATCGACATGGCTATCCCGACGGGAATGCTGAGCACAAACCAGAAGCCATCGTTCCAGGTAATCGTCTGGCTGGTGGTGAAAAAATTGAACACCATGATCCCCAGCACGTCGGAATAGGATGCTTCGTAGATCAGGAACTCTTTTTTTTCATCGCTCAAATGGTGTACGCTGGGCAGCACAATGGCACTGCTGACAATGCTCAGGGGAATGGCATAGACCACGCAGTGAATAAACGGGGCCCCCGGCATATACCACAACAACAAGCCCGCCACCCCAAGCGTGGAAACCAGGAAAATGATCAGCGCAGAAAAAAACGAGCTGCGGATCAACGGAAGTTTCTTTTTCGTCACTTCCAGGTCGAGGCCGGCTTCCAGTACGATCATGATCAAACCCACCGTACCCAACACCTCGATGATTTCAGGCGGAATCCGGATGTTTGAAAAATGACCCAGCAAAATACCGGTGCCCAGCAAGAGGAGCACAGATGGGATCCGGGTCAGCCGGTTGATCACTGAAAACAGGTAGGAAAGGATGATCAACCCGCAAAAAATAAAAAGTACGGTATATGCCGAAAGGTTTTGCATGCAAGTTTTTTAGTTTTGGCTCCTGCAAAGAAGCGAAAATCCCGGAAGATTCCGGCGTGTGCCGATTCAATCTTATTTAAATTCTTTTACGTTTACGGTATGACAACGATTAAAGGTCCGGCCATTTTTCTGGCCCAGTTCATGGGCGACCATGCCCCGTTTAACTCCCTGGAAAGTATTTGCTCCTGGGCTGCTGCGCTCGGCTACGCCGGTGTACAGATTCCTACCTGGGACAGCCGCCTGATCGATCTGGAAAAGGCGGCCGAAAGCAAGACCTATTGCGATGAACTGCGCGGCCGTGTCGAGTCCTGCGGCGTGCAGATTACCGAGCTCAGCACGCACCTGCAGGGCCAGCTGGTGGCCGTACACCCGGCCTATGACCTCATGTTCGACGCCTTCGCTCCGGAAGCGTTGCACGGCAAGCCCAAAGCGCGCACGGACTGGGCCGTGCAAACGCTTAAAAACGCCGCGAAAGCAAGCCAAAACCTCGGGCTTCAGGCGCATGCCACCTTTTCCGGCGCCCTGATCTGGCATACGGTATATCCCTGGCCCCAGCGCCCAAAAGGCCTTGTCGATGCCGCTTTTGCAGAATTGGCCCGCCGCTGGTTGCCTATCCTGAACGCTTTTGACGAGGCCGGCGTCGATGTTTGCTATGAAATCCACCCGGGGGAGGACCTGCACGACGGCGTTACCTTTGAACGTTTCCTTGCCGCTACCGGTAAACACCCCCGCTGCAATATCCTCTACGACCCTTCCCACTTTGTGCTTCAACAACTCGACTACCTGCAGTATATCGACTTTTACCACGAACACATCAAAATGTTCCACGTCAAGGATGCCGAGTTTCTCCCCAACGGCCGCAGCGGGGTGTACGGCGGCTATCAGGATTGGGTGGACCGGCCCGGCCGCTTCCGTTCCCTGGGCGACGGGCAGGTCGATTTCAAAGGTATTTTCTCCAAACTCGCCCAATACGGCTACGACGGCTGGGCAGTGCTCGAATGGGAATGTTGTATCAAAGACGCCGAACAAGGCGCCCGCGAAGGCGCTCCCTTTATCCGCGAGCATATCATAAAAGTCACCGAAAAAGCATTCGACGATTTTGCCGGGGGCGCCGTCGATCAGGCGCTGCTGCGGAAGATAATTGGCGTGGAATGATTGATTAATGAGGGCAATAATAAAGTACCGCACTTTCTGGATCCTGTCTTTTTTGTTCCTGGGCAGCTGTTCCCGGGCAGAGAGTAAGGCAGTATTCGACTTTATCCAGTATTTGCTGAACCAGGATACCTGGCTCCGGTGGATTGCCTGTATCCTGTTGGTGTATTTGACCTTGCAGGCGCTCCGTTTGATCCAGCTGGCCTTGCGTTACGCCCTGCGTTTTTTGAAACAGAGTTACCGATTCATTTTCATTTGGGGAAAGCGCAACCTCATCCTGATTGCAGCCTTGGGCACCGTTTTGTGGCTGTTCAGCAACCCGCTGATCGATTTGATGCAGG
>CAYVDV010000003.1:0-41768 GCA_964450465.1 uncultured Saprospiraceae bacterium | reverse complement strand
AACGTCAACCAGGCCGGTTTTTCCATCGACGACTACATGGCTTTTTCCGGCGCCATGCGCCAGATGATGGGCGGCGGCGGCGCCATGCGCATCCAGATCAACTCGGACGATAACAACAGCATCCCGCTCGACTTTGGCGGCCAAAACGATGGCTTCCTCAAAACCTGGGCTGGGGGCGTCAATTTCAATCAGGAATACGGTAAAAAATACACCGGTGACCTGAATACCAGCTATTTTTACAGCCAATCAGACAAAGACTACGACCGCAGCAGCAACCGCGAATCATTTCTGCCAAACGGCAGCTTTTTTGCCACCGAAAACTCCGTCCAAAACACCCAAACTGATAACCACCGTCTCAACCTTACCCTGGATCAGAAGATTGATTCCTTCAATTCCGTACAGCTGACCTCCGCCCTGGCCTACAGCAATTCCAACTCGATCTCCAACAACTCGTCCGAAACACTCGACCCCGCCGGCCGCCGCCTGAACGACGGCGCACGGGAATACCGTTCCGATGCCACCGGAGCCAACTGGAACGGCGGCCTGCTCTACCGCCACAAATTCGCCAAAAAAGGCCGCACCTTCTCGACAAACCTCAGCGCCGGGCTCAACAACAGCCGATCGGAAAGCAACAACCAATCGGTCAACCGGTTTTTCGGCGACGATAACCTGCCCTTCCGAACCGATACGATCGCACAGGACCAGAACTTCCAAAACGACGTGCTGACCCTGGGCGCCCGTGCATCCTACACCGAGCCGCTCGGCAAACGGCGTTACCTCGAGTTTTCCTACAACTACAACCTGTCTGAAAGCCGCGCCGACAAGGAGGTGTACGATATGCTCGCCGGCGAACGCAATTTTAACCCACTGCTTTCCAATGCCTATACCAATCGCTTCGACTACCACCGGGCAGGCATGGGACTTCGCTTCAATAAAAAATCGTGGAACGGTAGCGCCGGCTTCGATGCCCAAACAGCCACCCTCGATGGTGAGGTGCGCAGCGGACAGGGCCAACCCGTGCGGCAAACTTTCCAACACCTGCTGCCCCGCCTCGACTTCAACTACGACTTTACCCCCTCCAAACACCTGCGCCTGGGTTATACCACCAATATCAATCCACCCTCGGTGCAGCAACTTCAACCCGTCCCGGATTTCAGCGATCCGCTCAATATCGTGGAAGGCAATCCCAATCTGAAACCCGAGTATGCCCACAACATGAATCTGAGCTACGTCCAGTTCAACCCGGAAACCATGCGAAGCTTTTTCAGCATGCTGTTCTTTACGTACACACAGGACCGTATCGTGAACGCCCAATCGGTCGATTCCTTTTTCGTACGCCATTATCAGCCCGTCAATGTCGCCTCCGATTCCCGCCTGTTCGGCAACTTGTCCTTCGGCCTGCCCTGGAAAAAGATCAAAAGCCGCTTTAACCTGCGTTCCGAAGGCTCGGTAAACCGCGGACTCAATCTGATCAACAACACGGAAAACTATACCACCAGCCTCCAAATCAGACAGTCCGTTTCCTGGGATTTCAACCCGGCCGAATGGATTAACCTGAATGCCTCCGCCGAACTCAGCTGGAACCAGACCCGCTACTCCATCGACCAGGCCTTCAACCAGGATTACCTGCGCCAAACCTACACAGGTGAGCTCAACCTGGAATTGCCCAAAAACTGGGCGTTCAACTCCTCACTCGACCTCGTCCGCAACACCGGTCTGGCTGCCGGCTACGACCAGGCAATCCCAATCTGGAACGCCGGTATTTCCAAATTCTTCCTGAAAAACAAACGCGGCGAACTCACCCTGACGGTACGCGACCTCCTCAACCGCAACGTCGGCATCAACCGCACGGCTAACCTGAACTATGTGGAAGATGTGCGTACCGCTTCCCTCGGACGCTACGCCACCCTGCGATTCACCTATGCCCTGAACAAAATGGGCGGACCAGGCGGCGGAAGACCCGGAATCCGGATGATGATCCGGAGGTAATACTTGTTTGCGTAATTTTGCACAGGAATGCTCTGAACGGGCATTCCTGTGTAACACATGTCCACCTATGCCATCGGCGACATACACGGGTGCAACCGCACCTTCCAGCACCTGCTGAAGCAACTCCCGTTACAACGGGGCGACAGCCTCGTGTTGTTGGGCGACCTGATCGACCGCGGGCCGGATTCCAAAGGCGTGGTGGATACCGTATGGCAATATCAGCAGGATGGCTTTGAGGTAATCTCTCTGCGCGGCAACCACGAACAACTCCTGCTCGATGCCCTGCTTGATCCTGCCAAACTGGAGCTCTGGACTTTCAACGGCGGCGCCCGGGTTTTGCGCAATTTCGGCGTCAAACACCCAAAAGATATTCCGAACGAGTACCTCGATTTTTTTCTGAAAATGCTCCTCTGGTATGAAACCAAAGGGTTTTTGTGCGTGCATGGCGGTCTCGATTTTTCTTATCCCGATCCCCTGACCCGACCCGAACGGATGCTCTGGATCCGACGCTGGTACGGCAATATAGACTACGCCTGGCTTAACGGCCGCATCGTCCTGCACGGTCACACGCCCGAGGATATTTCCGTCATTGAAACGCAATACCAGGCACTTGAACAGCAGCGCTACCTTAACCTGGACAATGGCTGCGTATATGCCTACATGGGTAAATTGCACAGCGACCTGGGCCGGCTGCTTGCACTTTGCCTGGATACCCGAGAACTTTTTCAACAAACCTGTATTGAGGTTCCAGACCTTATCTGATTGAGGAACCCCTTGCGTATTGTCAATGTGACCCGATCCAGACTGACTAGAATGCTACGCGAATTCCCTACCTTTGCAACCTTTTTGCATCGAAAACCGTTTTCAAAGCGCGTAGATCAAAACTTAGAACGCTCATGTTTCCCACCTATGACGTCATAGTAGTCGGCGCCGGCCATGCCGGTTGCGAAGCAGCGGTAGCCGCAGCCAACCTCGGTTGCAAGGTCATGCTGGCTACCATGAACATGCAGACCATTGCCCAGATGAGCTGCAACCCCGCCATGGGCGGTGTAGCGAAGGGACAGATCGTGCGCGAAGTGGATGCGCTTTGCGGTTATTCCGGCATCGTTACGGACCATACGATGGTGCAGTTTCGCATGCTCAACAAATCGAAAGGCCCCGCTATGTGGAGCCCCCGTGCGCAGAGCGACCGGATGCAGTTTGCCCGCAAGTGGCGGCAAATGCTCGAAGCGCACCCGAACATTGATTTCTGGCAGGAAATGGTGAACGGCTTGGTCGTAAAAGACGGCCGGGTTTGCGGCGTGCGCACAGGGATGGGACTCGAAATTGCGGGTAAATCCGTGGTGCTCACCAACGGCACCTTCCTGAACGGGATCATCCATATCGGCGAAAAACAATTTGGCGGCGGCCGTGCCGGCGAAAGCGCAGCCCGCGGCATCACCGAACAATTGGTCGGCCTCGGCTTTGAGGCCGGTCGCATGAAAACCGGAACGCCACCCCGCATCGATGGCCGCTCGCTGGATTATTCCAAAATGGAAGTACAACCGGGCGATGAACCGGCCGGCAAGTTTTCCTACAGCGATACTCCGGCGCTCACAGAACAGATGCCCTGCCATATTACCTACACCAACCAAAAGGTACACGATATCCTGCGCACCGGATTCGAAAAATCGCCCATGTTTGCAGGCCGCATCCAGGGTGTCGGTCCCCGCTATTGCCCCAGCATCGAGGATAAGATCGACCGCTTCAGCGATAAATCCTCGCATCAGCTCTTTATCGAGCCGGAAGGCCGCGATACCTGCGAGATCTATATCAACGGCTTTTCTTCCTCGCTGCCGGAGGACGTTCAGTACAAGGCGTTGCGCGAAATACCGGGACTTGAAAATGTAAAAATGTTCCGCCCGGGCTATGCCATTGAATACGACTACTTCCCGCCTACCCAACTCCAGCTTACCCTGGAAACCAACCTGGTAAAAAACCTCTTTTTTGCCGGACAGATCAACGGTACCACCGGCTACGAAGAGGCGGCCTGCCAGGGACTCATGGCCGGTATCAATGCAGCGCTGGCCGTAAAAGAAGAAGAACCCCTCGTACTGAAACGCTCCGAAGCGTATATCGGCGTGTTGATTGACGATCTGGTGAACAAAGGCACACAGGAACCCTACCGCATGTTCACCAGCCGCGCCGAATACCGCATTCTGCTCCGTCAGGATAATGCCGACCTTCGCCTCACCCCCATTGCACACCGCCTGGGTATGCACGGCGCCGATATGCGCATGGAGCGGGTGCGCAGCAAACAGCAGTCTGCCGCAGAGATTGATACCTTCTTCCGGAATGCATCGGTTGGCCCGGATGATATCAATGGTTATTTGGCATCCGTCGATTCGGCGCCGGTCGTTCAGAAAGTCAAATTGTACAATATCCTGCTGCGCCCGCAGGTCAATATCCAGACGCTAGCCACCGCATTGCCCGAACTCCAGCGCTTTTTGCATCCCTTTGACCCCGAATTTGTGGAACTGGCCGAGATCAACATCAAATACGACGGCTATATCCGCAAAGAAGAGGAAATGGTGCAAAAAATGAACCGGCTGGAAAATGTGCACTTGCACGAAAATTTTGACTACAAAGCGCTCACTGCGCTGAGCGCCGAGGCCCGCGACAAGCTGTCCAAACACAAACCGCGCACCATCGGCCAGGCCAGCCGGATCTCCGGGATCAGCCCGGCAGATGTGAGTGTACTGCTGATCCACCTGGGACGGTAGCGCGCGGCGCCTGTAAACGCTGCGCAACAGCCTGCATTTTTCCCCTGTCCACGCACCCATCCGTTTCGATACCGGAAGCGATATCTGCGCCTATGCAATTGGGTAGCATAGCGGCGGTTTCCAGGTTGCCGGCATGCAGTCCACCTGCCAACAGGAATGGATAGGGAAAATTCAACAGCAGCGATGTGTCAATACGGGTGCCGCTTCCCGGTGCAGCACTGTCGAGAATAAACAGGTCCACATCCGCAGCATACGTTTCCAGTTGTTCGAGATCGGCCGGTTCCCGTACCCGGCAGGCCAGGAATATTTTTTGCCGAAGGCTGCGCAGCAGCTCCGGTTCAAAATCGCCGGCGTAGAGCTGGACGATGCGAAAAGGGAAACGCGCTAGTATCTCGCGGATCTCCTCCCCGGTATTTTTATAAAAAACAGCGACAGCATGTTCGGGAATATTCCGGTTTTCCAGCAGTCCTGGATCGATCCGGCGTTTGGAAACCGGTGAAAAATTGACGCCGGTAAAATCCGCAATGCCCTGGTCCAGCAAATCAGCCGTCCGGATCCCGCATGCCTTGAAGAGCATGCGGTCCTGAAACAACGCAAACCGATCCTCGTTACCCGAATGTTTTTTCATCAGGCTGGTCCCGATCAGAAAGCCGTCGGCGCGGCGGACGATCTGCGTATCGCGGTAATCGCGGATACTTGATTCGGCAATGATATAGCGGGAGCCCGCCAGCCGGGCCAGTACATTCACCCGGTTGAGGGCTGTCCGGAAGGTACGCAGGTCGCGGCTGTTGATGCCGAGCACCGGGAAGTCCAGGTGTTTTATCTTTTCCAGTTCTTCCTGGTCGTGCACTTCCACGAGCACACCCATGCCGAGTCGTTCGGCTGTATGCCGGAGCATAGCCAGGCGCTCGGGTGCCAGAATAGCAGCGATCAGCAGGATAATATTGGCGCCATGCAGCCGGGCCAGGTAGATCTGGATGGGATCTAGGATAAAGTCTTTTTGGAGCAAGAGGGGGGCCTGTGGGTTTTCTTCCGGGTTCAACACTCGTGCTGCCTGCTGCAGATCGGCATACGAACCGCCGAAAAAATCCGTATCGGTAAGCACGGATACCGCGGAAGCTCCGGAAGCGGCATATCCGAGCACTTGCCTGTAAAGGTCGGCTTCCCGGTTGATCCAGCCTTCCGAGGGGCTTTTTCGTTTGAATTCGGCGATTAAAAACGGCCGACCCTGTTTGCGGGCCGCACTCAGGGCGCGGTAAAAGCTGCGGGTACAGGGTTGGGCCTGACGCCGCAGAGTGTCAAAATCAAGCTGCTCGTAAAGCCGTTTGACTTCCGCTTTCTTTTGTTCGACAATCTGATCCAGGATTGTAGCCATAACGGTTGGTTTATGCGGCCAGAAGCGGCATTTCGAGGGTCGTTTTCAAGGCTTCCAAAACCCGCCCCATCGCGCCGTCCAAAATCAGGCGCTCCATCATACGGAAGGCTTCGGGCAAGGGAATATCCTCCACAAAGCGCGTGTAAATAAAGGCAGCATTGGCCGCCACAAGCCGGTAATGCGCACTTTTCGGGGCGCCGCTGAGCATGGCCTTCGCGATGGCCAGACATTCTGCCGGGTTGGCGGCACTCACGGCATCAAAGGGCATGGGTTCAATGCCAAAATCCTCCGGGCGAACCTCGTAGTCGAAGCGTTCGCCCCGGCGGTATTCCAGTACACGGGTAGGGGCGCTCACGGAGATTTCGTCCAGTCCGTCCCAGCCACGCACCACCAGAAGTTGTTCCTTGCCCATTTTTATACCGGTTTCAAAGATTACGTCCATCAGATCGGCAAAGGCGGTACCAATGAACTGGCGCCGGGGCTGCAGGGGATTGAGCAGGGGGCCCAGCACATTGAATACGGTGGGAACCCCAATCCGGGAGCGCACCGGTGCAAAATGCCGGAACACCGGGTATATGTCGGGTGCAAAAAGAAAGGCCAGGTTATTTTCCCGGAGCGTTTGCCGGGCCTGCGCCGCATCGAATCGAACAGGGATGTCGAGCGCCTCCAACAGGTTAAAACTACCGAAACGGCCCGCGGCTGCGCGGTTGCCGTGTTTGGCGATGGGCAACCCGCAATGCGCCAGCAAGAGGCTGGCCAGAGTGGAGGTATTGATCCGTGGCAGCCCCGACCCGCCGGTACCGCAGATATCCACCGCTTCGGTACCTATCCGGACAGAAAGATTCGGCTGGAGCGCATCGATAAACTGTTTCAGTGCCCCGGCATCCCGCAAGCGCAGGCTGAGCGCCACGAGCAGGATCTGCTTCTGATCGTCCGACAATTGCCCCTCCTCCACCGCCAGTAAAAAAGCCTGCAGCAATTCGCGCTGGAGCGGGGCGCCCCCCTGAAGTTTTTGCGACAGCTCGTGGTAAATCCGGTTTCCCGATGACAGGCGACCCTCCACAACATTGCGCAACAGTCGCATACCGGCATCCCGGGTCATGCTCAGCACCGACTCCGGGTGAAACTGAATGCCTTCGATTGGCAGGCGTTTGTGCCGCAATGCCATCACCGTGCCATCTGCAGCTCGGGCGCTTACCTCCAGTTCCGGCGGGATCACCCCGCCAGCCCACGAGTGGTAACGGGCCACCCGGATATCCGGCTCCAGCCCTGTAAAAATACTGCGCCCGTCGTGCTCAATCACTTCAGCTTTACCGTGTACCGGTGCAATGTTCTCCAGGGTACCGCCAAAAAACTCGATCAGCGCCTGGTGGCCCAGGCAAACCCCCAAAATCGGTTTATGGCGGTAAAATCGTCCGATCACCTGCATCAGATTTCCGGCCCGCCGGGGAACTGACGGACCGGGCGACAAGACGAGCAAATCAAACGCCTCCTGCGCCAGGAGCTCCGGGTCAACCGTATTGCGGTACACCTTTACCCGGCAACCCAGCAAGCGAAAAAAATCCACCAGATTATAGGTAAACGAGTCAAAATTATCGAGAATAAGGACGTTTTGGTACATGCCTGCCGGTGTTATTAGAGAAAATTTTTTGTATTAACGTACTGGTACAATGATGCAAAATTCCATATACTTTTTGATTCCGGCAAGTGTTGAAAGGATATTTATTTTTTGGGTTTGGGGTTGAAAAAATGTAGCCTGACTTTGCCGTACGATTTTCGATGGCGAACAAAGCGGGCGTTCCGGGGTTAAACTCCGGGCGCGATTGTCTATTTTCGCCGCAGGAACCAGCCCTTTTCTTTATGATCGTACAAGGCGCACTATTGGGTCTATCGCTCAGTTTTATGGTCGGTCCGCTGTTGTTTGCCATTGTGCAGGCCAGTCTGGAGCGAGGCTTTCGGGCGGGGTTTGCCCTGGCAGCCGGCATTTGGACCAGCGATGCGCTGTACATTGCCCTGGTATATCACAGCATGGATGCACTTGCCGCATTCACGGCTTTGCCAAATTTCCGCTTATGGGCCGGCCTGGCGGGGGGAGCTGTATTGATGCTCTTTGGTTTGGGTACCTTGCTGCGCCGCAAAGTGCCTGTCAGCGATGATCACCACACCGCGGCCGATCGGGTTTTGGACGTACTGGATGGCCCCGAGCCGGTTGGAGTGGAGCACAACTGGATGCGTTGGGGATATCCCGGTTATTGGTTGCGCGGATTTCTCCTGAACACGATCAACCCTTTTACTGTTTTCTTCTGGCTGGGTTTTGCCAGCGCCGTAATCGTTCCGAACCAATGGATACCCCGGGAAACCCTCTCCTTTTTTACCGGCATGCTCGTTTCCCTGGTGCTTACCGACACCCTGAAAGCCTATGCTGCCAAACGGGTTCGGCACTTTCTGACACCGGCGCATACGCGCTGGATACAACGGGGCATCGGGCTCACGCTGCTGGTGTTCGGGGTCGTGCTGATCGTCCGGGTATTGCTCTGAAGTGATTTTCTTACGTCATTATTAGCAAAGTTTTGAAAAACAGCTCCGGACACCGTTAAAAGCCGGATTTTTGTGCGCTGCTTTGCACACCCTATATGTTTTGATATTACTAAAATACATATCCATGCGTTTTACCGCCGTTCTTTTGCTCGTGCTGGGCATTTCTACTGTTCTGTCTGCACAAAAAGCCTACAACTTCTGGAAACCCGTTACCCAGGAAAGTATCAATCTTCCTGATAATGCCAGGCGGGATATTGTTCCAATAACCTGCCAGACTTACCAATTGGCGTATGCCGAGCTCACGGCAGCGCTCCGGCAGGCGCCTTTGGAATACACAGAAGCAGCCCGTCAACCACTTCTGCTGGATCTTCCACAAGCCGACGGAACGATACGTACCTTCCGCGTATGGGAGTCGCCCATCATGGCTCCTGAACTGCAGGCTAAATATCCCGAGCTTCGTTCGTTTGCCGGCACTGCCGCGGATGATTCTGGTATAACGGCCCGGCTTGGCATAGGTCCGAAAGGGTTCTACGGCTTTTTCCTGAGCCCCGAAGGAAAGATACAAACCGTGCGCCCCTATGCAGATGGCATGACCGGCACCTACATGAGCTATCGTCTGGAGGACCTGCCCAATGCTACGGACTATCCGGAAGCACAGGCGGTATGCGGTGTGGAAGACGATGCGTTTTCTGCTCCTGCCGGCACTGTACCGTCTTCCCAGCCGGTTGCCGAACGCGGCACTGCGCCTGTCCAACTAAAAAAATACCGGACGGCCATTTCTGCCCAGGCCGAGTATGCCCTGTTTCATGGCGGTACCAAGACCTCGGTGATGAATGCCATTAAAGAAGCGATCGATTTTATCGTTATGATCCAGGAGCGGGACTTTGCCATGCGCCTCGAACTTATTCCGAACAACGACACGCTTATCTATTTTGACCCGGACACCGACCCCTATTCGGGCCAGTTTGTTACCAGCTGGCGGCAGCAAAATATTGGCGCGACAAACAGCAGGATTGGATTGAGCACCTATGACTTCGGCCACGTTTTTGCCCGGGTGAATCCGAGTGGTGGTATCTATGTTGCTGGCCAGGCTTCGCTATCCTCCATTTGCACGATCAATAAAGCCAGCGGCGGATCCTCCCTTCCCAGCCCGACCGGTGAACAATTTTACCTGATTGCGGCCCATGAAATGGGACACCAGTTATCCGCTACGCACTCATTCAACAGCTGCCCTTCTTCGCAGGATGCTCAAACGCCCGGTACGGCATTTGAGCCCGGCAGCGGCTCCACGATCATGAGCTACAACGCTGTTTGCGGCCAGGATGTTATTCAGAACAATGCCGATCCCTATTATCACGTGGGCAACCTGGAGCAGATCCAACGGTTTATCGCACAGGAAGAGGGCAGTACCTGTGGCACCAATACCGATACCGGCAATACGCCGCCGGAGGTAAGCATTCCACTGAGCAACGGCTTTTATATTCCCATCAGCACACCCTTTGTACTCACCGGCGCCGGCACCGATGCCGACGGCGATAACCTGACCTATTGCTGGGAAGAATATGACCTCGGCCCGGTTACTTCACTGGGCGCTCCACAGGGGACATGCCCCTTATTCCGGTCGTACAAGCCGGTAACAAGCCCTTCCCGCACCTTTCCGAAGATCCAGACCCTCATGGCAAATGCCACCGACTTTACGGAGTTCCTGCCGAATTATACCCGGCAAATGAACTTCAAACTTACCGTACGGGATAACCACCCGGGCGGCGGCGGTACAGCTATTTCCTCCAAACTCTTCTTCAATGTTACGGACCAGGCCGGGCCCTTTACGGTAAGCTACCCCAACACTTCCGGAGTTACCTGGCATCCGGGCGAATACAAAGTGGTTACCTGGGACGTTGCCAATACCAACAAAGCGCCGGTAAATTGCCAGAAGGTCAATATCCTGTTGAGCATTAACGGGGGATTTTCCTACACGCAAACGCTCGCAACCAATGTCGCCAATACAGGCAGTTACTGTATTCAGGTCCCTAATGTGTCCACCAGTTTGGCCCGCATACGCGTAGAGGCGGCTGACAATATCTTCTTTGATATTTCCAATGTCAATTTTAAGATAAATGCGAATGCACAACCGGCGTTCACCTTCTGTCCCGCCGCTGTATTTGACACTATTTGCCTTCCGGCACAATATAGTACGGTAATCAGCACAGCTGCACTCATGGGCTTCAGCGACCCGGTTACCTTCAGTGTTTCCGGGCTTCCGAATGGCATTACGGCATCCATTTCCCCCAACCCGGTAGTGCCGGGCTCCGAGGCCGTTTTGACGCTGGATATGCCGGGTAACCAACAGGAAACCACCTTCAACTATTTGCTCAAGGCCGAAGCCGGCGCCCTTACGGATTCCATCGTCAACAACCTCGCTGTCTATTTCAACGATCTTTCCGGGCTATCGCCGAAAGCACCGGCTGACGGCGCCACCGGTATGGATCCCGCACCAACCCTGCGCTGGAATACCTCAACCAATGCCAATACCTATGAGGTCCAGGTGGCAAGCAACCCCACGTTTGACCCAGGCGTTATTGTGCAGGAACGGGCAAATATCACTTCCGACAGTTTCCGGCTTCCGGTATTGCTGGAGAAGGGAACCGTGTATTACTGGCGTTTTCGCGGTGTAAACGAATGCGGTCAGGGCCCTTGGGTAGGCCCCTTCGCCTTTGCCACCCTGCTGGATGTGTGTACCAAATTTGAATCCAATGATCTGCCGAAAAATATCACAGGAAGCCTGGCAATTACAGTGGAATCCAAGATCAATGTGCCGGCAGGAGGGGTGGTCAGCGATGTGAATATTCCCAAGATCCAGGGTTATCACGAATATTTTAAAGACCTGGAAATGCACCTGATCAGCCCCTTGGGCACCGATGTCCTGTTGTTCAAAGACAAGTGTCCGAACTTCAACGGCAACTTTAATTTTGGTTTTGACGACAGTAAACCCGGTCTTTTTGGCTGCCCGCCTCCGAACAATGGCTCGGTTTACAAACCGGTGGAAAACCTGAGCGCCTTTAACAACCAGAACGCAGGCGGCGCCTGGATACTCCGCGTCAAGGATAACCAGATCAGCTCCGGAGGCGCCATCACCGGCTTCGAACTTGAGCTCTGCTCCAGCACAACCCTGAATCCTCCCGTGCTGGTTAACAATAACCCGCTGCAGCTGGCGCCAGGTAACAATGCCGAAGTCGGTATCGACTTATTGAAAACAGAAGACGCCAACAACAGCGATGACGAACTGGTGTACACTTTGCTGACCAAACCGGCGCATGGCCAGCTGCAACTCAACTGGACCGGTGAAATGCAGGTGGGCGCCCAGTTTACCCAAAGTGATCTCAACACAAACGGATTGCGCTACTTCGATTATGGCCAGAATGCCGGCAATGACCAGTTTTGCTTCACGGTCACTGACGGCGAAGGAGGGCTTATTAAAGACTGCTTCACCATTACACCCTTGCCGCTCAGCGCCGGGGAAGCAGTCCATTCGCTGGAATTCCTGCTTGCGCCAAACCCCGCCACTGAAACGGTGCGGATTTCCTTTGGCGAAACCCTTCGTTCAGATACCCGGATCCGTCTGTTCAATTCGGCAGGGCAACTGCAACAAACCCTTACCGCGGCAGTTGGACAACAAAGCATCCAACTCCAGATCGCGAATTTGCCTAAAGGGATATATGCCGTTACCGTGGATAATGCGGAAGGTACCGGCGTACGAAAACTGATTGTCCGGTAAAAAGTATCCCGGGGACGCCCCGGAATGGCGCTTTCAACCGCCGGTATGGTGCCTGCTGCACTGTACCGGCGGTTTCTTTTAGCGTGCAAAAAACTTTTCCAGTGTTCTTTTTCCATACCTTTGCTCTTCCGCCGGCTGTGTTGGCAGCGGGTATGAAAACAATCATCAGAGCCCGTTGAAAGACCTCAATGTCAAAAACCAACAATTACACCACCATGGCTATGACCTTCATGGATTTTGAAAAGCCCCTTGAAGCCCTGTACGAGCAGCTGGAAAAACTGCAGGAAGTAGGGGAAAAGGGCGAAGTGGATGTGACGGAGATGATCCACGAACTGGAGTCCAAAATCCAGAAAAAACGGAAGGAGATCTACGCACAGCTCAACGGCTGGCAGAAGGTGCAGCTCTCCCGCCACCCGGAGCGCCCGTACACCTTGTACTACCTCGACACCATGTGCGAAAAATTTATCGAGCTGCATGGCGACCGGTGTGGCGGCGATGACCATGCGATTGTCGGCGGCCTCGCCAAAGTGGAGGGTCAGACTGTGATGATAATTGGCCACCAAAAGGGGGTGAATACCAAAATGCGGCAATACCGCAATTTTGGCATGGCCAACCCGGAGGGTTACCGCAAGGCCTTGCGCCTGATGAAAATGGCGGAACGGTTTGGAATTCCTGTTGTCACGCTGATCGATACCCCGGGCGCATTCCCTGGCCTCGAAGCCGAACAACGCGGTCAGGCAGAAGCAATCGCCCGCAACCTGTTCGAAATGGCCCAGTTACGCGTCCCTATTCTCTGCTATATTATCGGTGAAGGAGCTTCCGGCGGAGCCTTGGGCATAGGCCTGGGCGACAAGGTGTTCATGCTTGAATATACCTGGTACTCGGTAATCTCGCCGGAATCCTGCTCTTCCATTCTCTGGCACTCCTGGGACTATAAAGAAAAAGCGGCCGAAGCCCTCAAACTGGATGCGGATAACATGCTCAGTTTTGGACTGATCGACGGAATCGTAAAAGAGCCTCTGGGCGGTGCGCACAATGCACCGGAGGAAATGGCCCTGAACCTTAAAAAACACATCCACGCAGAGTTGAAAAAAATCATCAAACAGGATCCCGAAGAGCGCATCCTGTCGCGGATTGACAAGTACAGCAAAATGGGTCAGTACCGGCGTTTAAGCACCAAATCGTCGGGTAAATAGATTTGGAACAGATCCAATCAAACTAATTTTTCAATTATGCTTAAATTCTTGCGTAAAGCGTTTTTTCCCCGCTTGCTCCGTCAAACGCTGGCAACCCGGAAACGGCAGCGCAAAATTCATACGCTTCAAAGTGCACACAGTATTGGTATTCTGTTTGATGCAACTGCGGAACAGGAGCGAAAAGAGGTTTTGGACTTTGCCCATTCCCTGGAGGAAAAACAACGAAAAAAAGTGCGCTTGCTGGGGTTTGTTGATGTCAAGCAACCGCTGGGGCAGACGCTTTTCCCGCAATTCACACAAAAAGACCTGCGCTGGAACGGAAAACCCGACAATGAAGCTGTCCAGGCATTTATTGGTGAAAAATTTGATCTGTTGCTTTGCCTGAACAAACTACAGGTGCCATCCATACACTGGGTAGCATCCGCTTCCCTCGCTGCCATGAAAATTGGAACGCTCGCAGAAGAGCCCCATGACTTCGATATGATCCTGGAGACACCGGCAGAAAAGGGAATACCATACTTTGTCGATCAACTCGATCTTTACCTGGATAAAATTATCCCTTCCAAATATGAGTCAGCATCAACGCTTTAGCGGTACCGGTGTCGCCCTGGTCACCCCGTTCCGAAATGGCCAAATTGACTGGGGTGCCCTGGAACGCCTCATAGAACACGTTATTTCGGGGGGTGTGGAATTCCTGGTAAGCCTGGGCACTACCGGCGAATCCGTTACGACCACGGAAGCGGAGCACCGCGAAATTATTGACTTCACCATAAAGGTTAACCGTGGTCGCCTGCCGCTGGTGGCGGGTATTTTTGGCGGCAACAACACCGCTGAACTCGTCCATAAGATCAAAACATTCAATTTCAAGGGGATCGACGCCTTGCTCTCCAGCAACCCGGCCTATAATAAACCCAGCCAGGAAGGGATATATCAACATTATATGGCGCTGGCAGAGGTATCGCCGTTGCCGATCATCATTTATAATGTGCCCAGCAGAACGGCTTCGAATATGACTGCCGAAACGACCCTTCGACTGGCCCACGCCAGCGATAAGTTCCTGGGAGTCAAGGAGGCCAGCGATGATATTTACCAGGTAATGAAAATCATCCAGGGCAAACCCAATGACTTTCTGGTATTGAGTGGCGACGATTTTATTACGCTGCCACTCATTGCTTCGGGGGGAAACGGCGTGATATCCGTTATAGCGAACACCACGCCGCGTCCCTTTACCGATATGGTACGGGCAGCATTGCGGCAGGATATGTCCACCGCGCAGGCACTTAACCTTAAACTGCTCGATCTGTACCGCCTGCTCTTTCTGGAAGGCAATCCGGCCGGCGTCAAAGCCGCCCTTGAGACACAGGGAATTTGCAGCCGCGAGATGCGGCTACCCCTGGTACCCATGAGCGAAAACGGCGTCCAACTCCTTCGCACCGCGCTGGAAAAGGCGATGCAATAGAAACGCGATCAATCCTCGTCTTCCTCGCCATTGTCGCTCACTGCCACTGCTGCAGAGGAACGAACTGCCGTGCCGGAATGTAATTTCTCCTTGATCTTGTGCTCTATCTCCAGGGTTAATTCCGGGTTGTCGAGTAAAAATTGCTTGGCCGCATCGCGCCCTTGTGCAATCTTGGCCCCATCGTAGCTATACCAGGCGCCGCTTTTCTGGATAATATCCAGATCAGAGCCCAGGTCGATGATCTCGCCTACTTTGGAGATGCCTTCCCCGAAGATGATGTCGAAAGCGGCTACCCGGAAGGGGGGAGATAATTTGTTCTTCACCACTTTAACCTTCACCTGATTGCCGATGACGTTTCCGTCCTTATCTTTCATGGCAGCCCCGCTTTTCCGGATATCTAACCGCACGGAAGCATAGAATTTGAGGGCATTACCACCGGTCGTAGTTTCCGGGTTCCCGAACATCACGCCGATTTTTTCGCGCAACTGGTTGATGAAAATACAGCAACTTCCGGTGCGACCAATGGCAGCGGTGAGTTTCCGCATGGCCTGGCTCATGAGACGGGCCTGAAGTCCCATCTTCGAATCGCCCATTTCACCTTCAATCTCCGAACGCGGCACCAGTGCTGCCACCGAGTCAACCACCACAATATCCACAGCACCGGAGCGGATCAGGTTTTCGGTGATCTCCAATGCCTGTTCGCCGTTATCCGGTTGGCTGATGAGCAAGTTGTTGACATCAACACCCAGGTTTTCGGCATAAAAGCGGTCAAAAGCGTGCTCGGCATCAATGATCGCCGCAATGCCGCCTTTTTTCTGACATTCAGCGATGGCATGGATAGCCAGCGTGGTTTTACCGGAGGATTCCGGGCCATATATCTCTATGATCCGTCCTTTGGGATAACCGTTACAGCCAAGCGCAATATCGAGCCCCAGCGAGCCGGTGGGAATAACCTCGACTTCGATGGCTTGTTTGTCGCCCAGGCGCATGATCGTGCCCTTGCCATAGGTTTTATCGAGGCGGTCTATGGTTGCCTGTAAGGTCTTGAGTTTGTTTTCTTTCTCGTTCGACATAAGCTGCGGTGTTTATTGAAAGTGACGACAAAAATAAACAAAATGTTTCTATGTACATCACTGTACATATATTTTTTTTAATTGAATATTTTATAGCACAAGGTTTTATTATTGATAATCAAATACTTATTTCTTCAAACAACCTTATTCCAGATTAAAAAAATATACCTAAACAAGCTTGCAGGCAGTGCCAAAAACGTCTTTTGGCTGAAATATTTGTTGGTTATCGATTTTTCAAAAACATTTTTTGTTTTATCCAGCCAGATGTCTTTGGAAACAGCTTTTTCGCTGCCATTGGAATGTGGAAGATTAACCACTCCGCTTGGTGAAAACACCAAGCGGACTTACTTCAGCGTTTGGGTACTACTGGTCCGCACTATACCGAAAATGAACAGGAATGACCACCAAAGGACTGTTCGATGACAACACCCGACGGGGCCAAATAACAGCATTCAGACAAACAAGCGGTACACCACCCAGGCCAGCAGGTAGGCCAGCAGGCTCATATAGAAAAACTGGATCCCTGCCCATTTCCAGCTACCCGTCTCCCGTTTCACTACGGCGAGGGTACTCATGCATTGCATGGCAAGCGCATAGAAGACCAGGAGAGAAAGCGCCGTGGCAAGCGTGTACACGGGGGCATTGCTGCCGTCGAAGGTCGCCGTTTTCATTTTTTGCCGCAGCATCAGGTCGTCTTCGGCACTGCCAATGCTGTAGATGGTCGACATGGTGCCCACAAATACCTCCCGGGCAGCAAAGGAGGCGATCAGCGCAATACCTATCTTCCAGTCATACCCCAGAGGGCGGATAGCCGGCTCGATCATTTTTCCGAGATAACCGGCATAGGAAGCTTCCAGGCGGTAAGCAGCTTCCAGATCTGCTGCAGAGCGGGTATCGAGTTGTTTGGAAACCGCTTCATCTTGCGCACGAATTGTGGCTTGTTCCATAGCATGGCCCGGGCCAAAACGAGCCAAGCCCCACAAAACAATAGAGATGACCAATATGATCTTTCCGGCGCCAACGATGAAAGCCGTCACTTTTTCCCATACGGTAAGCCACAGGTTTTTCCAATGCGGCATGCGGTACACCGGCAATTCAATCGCCAGATAGGAGGTTTCCCGGGTCCGCAGCAATTTTTTCATGGCAAATCCGGACGCCAGCGCCGCCACAACACCCAACAGATACATACTGCCAAAGGTCAAGCTCTGCCACGACAGCACCCCGAATATCCGTTTGGCCGGCACGGCCAGCCCGATCAGTACGGCATACACCGGAATACGGGCACTGCAACTAATAAACGGGGTAACCATGGTAGTGATCAGGCGCTCTTTCCAGTTGCCGATTGTGCGGCTGCTCATGATCGCCGGAACAGCACAGGCGCCTCCGCTGATCAGCGACACCACGCTGCGCCCGTTCATACCAAATCTGCGCATGACCTTGTCGAACATAAAGACAACCCGGGCCATATACCCAATCTCTTCGAGCACAGTAACCAGGAAAAAGAGAATGGCGATCTGCGGGACAAAGACCAGAATGCCGCTAAGCCCCGCCAATATGCCGTCGGTCAGCAGATCGCTTGTCCAGTGTTCCGGCAAATGCCCCTTGAGCCAGACATTCAATCCGGTAAAAAAGGATTCAATCAGGTCCATAGGCAGGGTACTCCAGTCGTAAATGGCCTGGAAAACCAGCAACATGACTACAAAAAAGAGCAGCGGGCCAAACCACCGGTGGGTAACGACCGAATCAATCCGGTCGGTAGGCGTACTTGGAAACTGGGGCGGGCGCTGCACGGCATCCCAAACGATCGGGGTAAACCGGTCAAAGCGGTCAAGCGTTTCATCCACCTGGGCCCGCAGGGAAGCCAAACCCTTGTCCCGTACGATCGCTTCAATCGTATGCCGGTTGTGCGCCGATAAAAAGGGCAACCAGGAATAGTGATGGGCAATCAGTAAAGCCTGATAGGTATTCTGCAGCCCAAGATTCAGACAAACCGCCTCTGCTAGCTGTTTTTCCACCTCCGTGAGGGGATAAAAAGGCTTGCGGTTTTCAAACTTCTGGACCAGGATCTTTTCCAACTCGGCGATCAGCTTCGGGATATTCGCCCCTGTGCGGCCGCTAACGGGAACAACCGGGATGCCCAACTGTTCAGCCAGTTTGACAGCGTTCACCCGGATGCCAATAGCTTCAGCCGTATCCGACATGTTCAGGGCCAGCAGGACCGGCAGATTCAGGTCGAGTAACTGCGTGAGCAGCAACAGGTGTTTTTCCAGGTGCGTGGCATCCGCCACATAGACTACTGCGTCGGGAAAGTGCTGATCCTGCCGGTTGGTAAGCACCGCCGCTACAATCCGTTCATCCGACGATGTGGGATACAAACTGTAGGTGCCCGGCAAATCAGTCAGCATCGCTTCCCGGCCACCGGGAAAGCGCATCCGGCCTTCTTTGACATCAACGGTAACACCCGGAAAGTTGCCGGTCTTTTGCCGCAACCCCGTCAATTGATTGAAAATAGTGGACTTACCGCTGTTGGGGTTTCCCACTAACGCAACGTTCAACAATTTTCCCCCGACATCCATCATACATCGATCAAAATGCTGGCTGCTTCTTCCTCCCGGAGTGCAAGACGCACGCCGTCGGCTTTGATGTAATAAGCCCTGCCAAACGGAGCAAGCCGGACCATTTCTATCAATGTACCGGGCAATAAACCCATGGAGGTCAGCTTGCCGGCCAGGGCCGGATCCTCAAAGGCAAGTGCGCGTGCACTTTCATGTACTTTCAAGTCTGGTATGGTGCGATAGCGGCGTTGCATGCGGCACAGGGCGTTTATAACGGATTTTGATTTAGACAAAATCCAAACAGATCAAAAGTAGGACTTGTTATGTAATGCGGCCAAAAAATTTCAAAGGAATTTGACAAAATCCTGCTGCGGGAGGTCCTGCTGCGGGAAATGCCAAAATTGCGGGAATTCACCGGCTTGTAACTGATTTTTATATCATCACCGGATATGACCGGGGTCATTGCCAAAATGCTGCAGTAAGACCCAGAGCGTGTTAAAATTTCAGTGCCGGAGCGAAATTTTAACACGCTCTCTTAAAATGCCACCCATTTTTTGGCGCTTTTCCCGCTATAGATCACGCGCTCGATAAAACGCATACCGCGCACGCCGTCCCGGACAGTGGGAAAATCGAGATAAACCGGATCTGGCTCCCGTCCTTCTTTGCGCGCCCGGATACATCTGGCAAAATTCCGGTAAATATTGGCAAAGGCTTCCAGGTAGCCCTCCGGATGCCCGGCCGGGATGCGGGTATGGGCCTGCGCTTCAGGGTACAGGGTCCCTCCGCCGGTCCGGTACACCTGAACCGGTTTGTCCAGCCACTTTATCAGCAGGGTGTTGGGTTCCATTTGGTGCCATTCCAGACCACCTTTTTCGCCGTACACTCGGATGTTGAGGTTGTTCTCTTCGCCTGCACTGATCTGGCTTGCATGCAGGATCCCTTTAGCGCCGTTGTCAAAATGAAGGAGTACATTGCCATCGTCATCGAGTTGACGTCCGGGCACAAAAGTGCTGATGTCGGCACAAAGCTCGCTGATTTTGAGCCCTGTGATATATTCCGCCAGGTTTTCGGCGTGGGTCCCAATGTCACCCATAGCCCCCGCAATACCGCTGCGCTGCGGGTCGGTGCGCCAGGCCGCCTGTTTCTGGCCGCTTGCTTCCAGTTTTGTGCTGAGCCAGCCCTGCGGGTATTCCACCACAACCTTCCGGATGGCCCCAATCTCGCCGTGGCGGATCATTTGCCGGGCCTGTTTGACCATGGGGTAGCCGGTATAGTTGTGCGTAAGCGCAAAGAAAAGACCGGTTTGTTCCACCAGTTTCTCCAGCGCCAGGGCTTCTTTCAGATTAAATGCCAGCGGCTTGTCGCAAATAACATGGAAACCGTTTTGCAAAGCCATTTTGGCCGGGCCAAAATGCACATGATTGGGTGTTACAATGGAAACGAATTCCATGCGTTTTTCGGGAGGCAGTTTTTTTTCCCGCCGGATCATTTCTTCAAAACTCCCGTACACCCGCTCGGGAGGAAGCCCAAGGTCAGCCCCAGAGGCCCTGGATTTTTCCGGATCGCTGCTGAATGCGCCGCATACCAGTTCGATCTCGCCGTCGAGGGCGGCAGCCATGCGGTGTACGGCCCCGATAAAGGCGCCAATTCCGCCGCCAACCATGCCCATGCGTAACTTTTCTTTCATTTTCTAAAAATCACTGTTTAACAATAAGCGGAACGGCACAAGAGTTGACTATAAAAAGAGATGCCGTTTTGGAGTGGCTAATTTGAAAAGAAAAACACGTATTTTGACCATTAATTCTGAAAAGCGCTGATATGGAGGACGGTTTTATTCCCGGAGTGCATAATTATTGCGACCGCTGGTGCGATCGATGTCCATTCACGGCCCGTTGCCGCGTGTTTGCCAGTGAACAGGAATTGTCCGAAGAGGCCAAGGATCCATCTGATCCGGCTTTTTGGAAAAATATCAAAAAGAGCTTTGAAGATGTGCTCGATATGCTCAACCGTGTGATGGAAGAAATGGGCATCGACCCGGATGAGGCAGAAGATATTACAGGCGATCAAAAACCCGATCCCGAAATTCAGGCACTTGAACGGATCATGCGGGAAAAAACCATGTTGTACGCCAACTCGGTCAACGATTTCTTCCGGGAAAATACGCGGTACTTCGAACAAAAGGAGGAAGAACTGGGCGAACAGATTGAAGACGGCCGGCCGGTGGATGTGGAACAATGGCAGTTTTTCCAGGACGCGATCGATGTAGTGCGCTGGTATCAATACTTTATTTCTGCCAAGGTACACCGGGCCATCAATAGCCTGGATCACCGCCAGTTTTTTGATGATCCGAAGCAAAACGATGCAAACGGAAGTGCCAAGATCGCGATGGTCGCAATTAACCGGAGCATGGGCGCCTGGGATGTCATCGGTCTGCAGTTGCCCGAAAAACTCGATGACATTCTCGAACTGCAGCGTCAGCTCCACCATTTGCGCGCGGAAATGAACCGCCTGTTCCCGGATTGGGAACGGTTTCACCGACCGGGTTTTGACGACGAACCGGGAAATATGATGCGCCTCGATTTTAACCCAAACTAAAGTAATGCCATGTTAAAAGATCCCGTTTTGCTCCGGCAACAAGCCTTTATTAATGGCCAGTGGGAACATGCCCGCTCTGGCAAGGTTTTTCCCGTCAGCAATCCCGCCAACGGAGATATCCTCACCCAGATCGCCGATTGCGGTCCCGCAGAAACCCAAGCGGCAATTGCCGCCGCTGAAAAAGCCCTGCCCGGCTGGCGCGCTAAAACAGCCGCCCAGCGCGGCGCCCTACTCCGGCAGTGGAACAACCTCATTCTCGAAAACGCCGCCGACCTTGCCTTGCTCATGACGCTCGAACAGGGCAAGCCGTTGGCCGAGTCGCTGGGAGAAGTGCGTTACGGCGCTTCCTTTATCGAGTGGTTTGCCGAAGAAGGCCGGCGGGTGTACGGCGATATCATTCCCCCGCACGCACCAAACCTGCGCGTTCTGGTATTTAAGGAACCCGTTGGCGTGGTGGCCGCTATTACACCCTGGAATTTCCCGATTGCCATGATCACCCGCAAGGTAGCGCCCGCCCTCGCAGCCGGTTGCACCGTGGTGGTCAAACCATCCGAAGAAACCCCGCTGTCGGCACTGGCACTCGCCGAACTGGCGCAGCGCGCCGGCTTCCCCCCGGGAGTGCTCAACATCGTGACCGGCATGGATGCGCCGGCCATCGGGCTTGAACTGACCCGGAGCCCGGTCGTGCGCAAACTCTCCTTTACCGGCAGCACCGAAGTGGGCAAACTGCTCCTGCGCCAATGCGCCGACACCGTTAAAAAAGTCTCTCTCGAGCTGGGTGGCAACGCACCCTTTATCGTCTTCAACGACGCTGACATCGATGCCGCGGTGGACGGCGCCATGATCTCCAAATACCGGAATTCGGGTCAAACCTGCATCTGCGCCAACCGGATGTTTGTGCAAAGCGGGGTGTACGACCGTTTCCTGGAAAAATTTACACCGGCAGTACAAGAACAAAAAGTCGGCCCAGGTACCGAGCAAGGTGTCAGCATCGGCCCCCTGATCAACAACGAAGCCCTGGAAAAGGTAGAACGCCTGATCGGCGACGCTGTGCAAAAGGGCGCCCGGGTGCTCACCGGCGGACAAGCCCTGCAGGGCACGTTTTTTCAACCTACCGTTATCGCCGGTGTTGAAACCGGCATGGATATTCTGCAGGAGGAGATCTTTGGCCCGGTAGCGCCGGTGACCCGTTTTGAAACGGAAGAGGAGGCTATCCGGCTGGCCAACGACACCCGTTACGGCCTCGCCGCCTATTTTTACGGACGCGATGTAGGGCGTATTTTTCGCGTTGCCGATGCCCTGGAATACGGCATGGTCGGCGTGAATACCGGAATACTGGGCACAGCCATCGCGCCCTTCGGTGGTATGAAAGAAAGCGGGATCGGCCGCGAGGGCTCGAAATACGGCATAGAGGAGTTTGTAGAAGTGAAGTACGTATGCCTGGCGGGGTTGTAGTCTGGTTGCTACAAGACATGGAGCATAACGCGGTAAAATAAAAAAACCGCGGGGTGGGGCCCCGCGGTTTCGACGCCTTTTGGGAGGCGCCGTATTATTAAATCGGTAGATGGCAATGGCTGTTCTCTCGTTAGCGCACGAGGAGCTTTCCGGAGGCTACCGGCTGACCCTTGTTGGTAATCAGCCGGTAGAGTAACATTCCTGCCGGAAGTTGTTGTCGGTATAATCGGAAAGTGGGATGATTAAACGATTGATTAAGTAGTTTTTTTCCTTGTAGGTCGTAGAGTTCCAGCGTAAATCCGGAAGCAGCCACGCCGCTCACTTCAAACAGGGCACTTTCGTCGAAGGGGTTGGGATACACCTTGACGTCGGCGCCTTCCAATTCGATGTATTTGGTTTTGACCACCACGAAGGAGTCAAACTCACACACAGTATGGTAAGTCTGGTTCGAGAGAACCGGAGCGTTGTAATCCAGGTAGATAGCGGCACTGTTGCGAATTTCCGTTCCGCAAGGGATGTCTGATTTTTGAGCTACGCGGAACGAAACAAAACCTTCATTCGTGCCGCTACCTGGGATAAGATTACTGTTTGGGAGGGTAAACTGCACAATACCGGGGCCGTACACTGTGAAGTCGTACGGGTGGCTGGCAGCACCGGGGTGTACCGTGGAGGGGTCCAGGAAGTTCGACAGGGTATCTCGAACAATGACCTGATGCACGGTATCGGTTCCTGAGTTTTGGAATTGGATTAAAAATTCCAGATCGGTTTGCGGTTGAACGTAGTGGGCCACGTCATAGCCTTTGGGATGGCCTCTTTTCAAAAATTCCGGATTAAAATCGGTTTCGTAACTTTCCTGGCAATCGGAGGCCTTGAAGGGCTCGGCTTCGTCGTCCGGGAACATGGTGTAAAAACCAAGGCTGACCAAGCTGCTGGTATCGGATTTGCAGCGCTCCACGGCAGCAGTGGGATAACTGGTGCCAGGGTAGCCTTGTGTTTGTTCGGAGATGATCCGGTAGGTTTTTCCAGTGGCCGGCGTCGTCCAAACGGTCGATTGTTTGCCGGCATCCAGTTGTACCTGGAACAAGGGATCGCCCGGCTGGGTGAGCATCACCACATCTTCCGCGATCACAAATCCGACGGGGTCGCCCATATCGCCGACACCGACGTTGGCCAGGATCATCTTGACCGTGTCATTTTCGCAAAGGGCCAGGGCTTCCACTATGGAGCCGTCCCAGTTGCCTGAGCTGGACAAACTGTCCGGGTAAATGTGGGCCTGAACGCAGTGGGTTTCTCCCAGAGCCGTGTTGCAATCGAGCAAAGCATCGATCGTGAAACTGCCGCACTGGCCATTGTCCAGGAAGCCAATATTAAATGTGTAAGTATTGCCCTGTTGCTGTGCAACAGGGATCGAACTACCGGTAAGCGTCAGCGCTTCATCCAGCGTCACCTCTACCCGGGTATCGAGCGAGGAACTGGTGCCTGCATTGCAGTAGCGGATCGTGTAGGTATTCTCCGCACAACGACGCAGCACCGGGGTAGCCACATCCACCTCGTTGCGCGGGCGGGCGGAAACGGCCAGAACCGGGATATCGACACTCACAGTATCCGAAAATGCCGCGACCTGTACGGTAGTCACCGGATCGCAGGATTTCCAGGAATCATTCGGGGGAAAAAGGATTATGTTATAGGTACCCGTATCCACCAGCATCAGGAAATTGCCCTGATCATCTGCGGCAGCATAGCGGGTGTAGTTGGGACTTTCAATGCGGACGATCCAGTCTTCGAGGCCAGGTTCGTTAAGGTCCCGTTTGCAGTTGGTGTTGTAATCGTGGAAAATGTTGCCTGCGATGTAACTGGTAAATACGAGACAGTTTTTGTCCATTTTCACCATGTACAGACTTTCTTCGGTAAAGGGGCCAACAAACAGTTCGCCGGAACCTACCGAAACAGCCCCACCGTCAGGCGTCGGTACGACGGCATAGCCGCGGTCCACCCCCGGACGCCCTATTGTTGCGTCACAGAGTTTTACGCCTTCTGCATCCGTGCGGGCCATGTATAATTCTTCCTGCGCTACCGTTGAAGCTTTGTTGCCCGTCACCAGAAAACCGCCGTTTGCAGTCATCGACAACCCATAAAAATCGGCTTTCGGGAAAATCGATTGCCAAACGGCTATATTATTATCGGTACCGTCAATTTTCAACAGAACGCCGGCCCCGCCCTGCACCAGATTACTCGTGCCGGCTAATACAAAACCGCCATCAGCAGTAACCTGAATATCGCGGGCGACATCGTTAGCAGCCTGCCCTGATACATTAAATAATCCGTAGGTCTTTTCCCAGTCTGAATCACCGGAATCACTCAAAACATGCACGACATACATGTCGCCGCTCGGCCCGTCCCTTCGTTCGCCGGCTACCAGCAGGTTGCCACTCTGATCGAGCGCAATGGCATAGCCTTTTTCCTGAATGTTGGGTTTGCCAAAAGTGTTGCTCCAAAGTATGGAACCGCTCCCGTCTACTTTAAATACCAGTACATCCTCGGTGCCATCGATGGTTTTCTGATAACCACATACAATATAAGCATCTTCATTGGCGAGTTCCACTACGTCGAGCGCCTCCGCGTCAAAACCATTGCCCGGAAAAACGGTCTTCCACACCAGATTGCCCAAAGCATCCGTTTTCAGTACGTATGCTTTGCGGGAAGAATTGAACGCCTTTTGGAAACCGGCTATCACATAGCCGCCGTCTTTAGCGATAACCAGCGCTTCGCCGGAAGTTTGCGTATCGAGGAAATAATCGCGGGTCCACTGCAGCATCCCGTCCGCATCCGTTTTCAACAGATGGGCGCGACTAACGGCATTATAGGAGCTAATCATGATGAAGCCGCCGTCGGGCGTCATCGCTACGTCGTTGATCTGTCCGATACCTCCGCCGTCAAATACGCGTTCCCATCCCTGGCCGGCGGCGAAGCCGGCTGGTAATAAAAGCGAGAGTACGAGAAGGTATCTGAACATGGGTAAAAGGATTAACGATTGCCGTAGCTGATTTAAGACGTTACAAAAGTGCGGGAAGCGGCGTGCGAAAAAAAAGACAAAATTTTGCATTTGTTGAACTGCTTTATTCGGTTATTTTTGTGATTAATTTAGATTTCCAATTGAAAAAACTTTACTAAAAAACTGATAATCAGTCTGTTTGTGACACATTATATTTTATTATTATTTATTTTATTTTTTCTATTTTGTTGAATAAATATTAAATTCGCTTTATGCAAAAAAGCGTTCTCCTTGAGATCATCAGTTCGCTTGACCGTAAAGAGGTGCGCGATTTGAATAAATGGTTGCAATCGCCTGCCCACAATCAGCGCGAGGATGTTGTTCTTTTGTTTGATTACTTACTGAAGGCGGTCCAGGATGGTCAAAGCAACATAGAGAAAGAACATGCCTGGAAAGTTGTTTTTCCCGGCGAGCCCTTTGACGATGCGCGCATGCGGCAGGTGATGCACTTTTTATTAAAGGCCCTGGAAGAATATCTCATTTACGCCGATCACGCCCGCGACCCGGTCCAGTACCATATTAACCTGGCCCGCATTTACCGGCAGCGGAAACTGGATAAAGCCTACCGCCAGGCGCACCGGATGGGAGCAAACCACCTGGAAAGCCAACCACTGCGGAACGGTTATTACCTGATGCACCGTTTTCACCTGGAAGAGGAAGAATATTATTACCGGATGGGAATCAGCCAGAATGCGGCGGTTAATTTACAGGAAACCGCTGATGCCCTGGAAAACTGGTTTTCTGCCGAAAAACTGCGCATCAGCAATTCCATGCTGGCACACCACACGGTTTTCCAAAAAGCAAGTTACGACCAGGGGCTGCTAAAACAGATTTTGCAATATGCCACCGAACGAAATTTGCTCAAAGAACCGGCGGTGCGCGCGTATTACTACGCCTACATGGCCATAACGCACCCCTCCGAAGAACACTACTTTGATCAGTTTGAAGATCTTATTCACGACCAGTGCGAACGCCTGTTTTCTGCATCCGAGGTGCTGAACCTCTACCGCGCCGCACTCAACTACTGCGCAGCTAAAGTAAATCAGGGAAACCTGGATTACTGCCGGCGCGCCCTGCAATTTTACCGGAAAGGCCTCGATACCGGCATTTTGATCGAAAATAACCAGATCACGCGCTACACCTTCGGTAATGCGGTAGCGTTTGCCATAAAGATAGGCGAATTCAACTGGGCCCAGCAGTTCGTTGAAAACTATCAGCACCTGCTGGAAGAAAAACACCGGGAAAGTATCGTCAACTTTAACCTGTCGCGCCTGTTTTTTGAAAAAGGCGACTACGACCAGGCGCAACGCCTGCTTACCCACTTTGAATACGACGACATGCTCCTCAATATCATCGCCAAATCCATGTTGCTCAAGATTTACTACGAGATCGGCGAACTGGATGCTTTCGAATCGCTGCTGGAAAGTATGCGGATCTATCTCCAGCGCAAAGAAGCCCTTGACCCAACCCGGAAATCAGCCTATAAGAATATGATCAGCCTGATGAAAAAACTGCTGAACCTCAACCCTTACTCCAAAACACAAACGGAACGGCTGCAGGGACTGGTCCTGAGTACCCAACCCCTTATGGAACGGGACTGGCTGTTGCGGCAATTGGAGCCCAGGAAGTAAACCAAAACACACGTTTTCCTTAAAATAGTCGTTTCTTTGCACTCCGCCGGTCTGAACACGGCTTTTTCACGCAAAAAACAGCGCACCGTTGAAACGCTCGTATCAAGTTACCCTTGTCATTGCATTAGTGCTTCTCATCGACCAGGCACTCAAGATCTATATCAAGACCAATTTTTGTTACAACCAGGATATGCCCATGTTCGGACAGGACTGGGCGCGGCTCCACTTTGTTGAAAACGAAGGCATGGCCTTCGGGATCACCTTTGGCTGGGAATACGGCAAACTGCTGCTCAGCACCTTCCGCATTCTCATGGTGGCCGGCCTCATCTGGTACATCCGCCTGCTCCTGGAAGCCGATGCCCCCCGGGGCTTTCTCTACAGTGTGGGTATGATCACAGCCGGCGCACTGGGCAATATCATCGACAGCGCCTTTTACGGCCTGATCTTTACGGCCTCAGAAGAGCGATTCCACGAATTCCAGGGCTGCACACCGGCCGATTTTGCCGCATTTGGCCAGGGGTACGGTACATTTCTGCACGGAAAAGTGGTGGATATGCTTTATTTTCCGATGACCTGGATCCACATGCCCGACTGGCTCCCCTGGATCGGCGGCGATGAATACCTCTTCTTCAGTCCGATCTTCAACATCGCCGACGCCTCTATTACTATAGGTGTGCTGAGCATCCTGCTGTTCCAGCGCCGCTTTTTCAGCGAAGGGCTGTCGCATCATCCCGAGGGCGATATTGAACCGGTGGTAGAAACGGAATCTGAAATCCAACCGGAAGAAAATTCACCGGAATCACCGGCAGCAGAAGAGGAAAACAACGATACTGCGCAATCCTAACGCGGTACCAGCGTCGCAGCACTATTTTTTGCCGGGTCGGCCAGTTGAAGTTGGGAAAATTACTCCGCTTCCGCCTGCAACTTCGCGGCATTGTCCGCCAGGGTAAGCGCTTCGATGATACCGTCCAGATCGCCTTCGATCACCCGGTCCAGGTTAAAATTCTTTACCTCTCCCTCCAGTCTGTGGTCGGTTACGCGGTTTTGCGGCCAGTTATACGTCCGGATCTTTTCAGACCGGTCGCCCGAACCAACCAGACTCCGGCGCTGGGACGCCAGGGCCGACTGTTGCTGGTTTTGCTGCATATCGCGGATCTGCTGGATCAGGCGTCCCATGGCGATCTCGCTGTTTTTGTGCTGCGACCGGCTCTCGGTACTTTCCGCCACCACCCCGGTAGGCAAGTGGGTAAAGCGCACGCCGGATTCTGTCCGGTTGACGTGCTGGCCGCCGGCGCCGCTGGCGCGGAATACATCGCGGCGGATATCGTCTTTCCGGATGTTAATATCTTCCGGTTCCATGATCGGGAGCACAGCCACCGTAGCGGCGGAAGTATGCACCCGGCCCTTTGCTTCTGTTTCGGGGATGCGCTGCACCCGGTGAGCGCCCGATTCAAACTTGAGTTTGCTGTACACATTGTCGCCGCTGACTTCCAGCACGACCTTGGCAAAACCGCCGACGGTGCCCGGGCTCTCGTCGAGCACCTCTACTTCCCAACCCATTTGCTGGAAATAGCGCATATACATACGGTAGAGATCGCCGGCAAACAAGGCTGCCTCGTCTCCCCCGGTGCCCGATCTGATCTCTACGATCACGTCTTTTTCATCCTCCGGATCTTTGGGTACAAGCAGCAGTTTCAGTTCTTCATCCAGGGCTTCTACCTTAGGGCCCAGTTCCTCGATCTCTTCCTTGGCCATTTCGCGCATTTCCGGGTCTTTTTCCACGGCAAGTATGGCGCGCGCGCTCTCGAGATTGGCCAATAACTTCTCATACCGCCCGAAAGTCTCGACGATGGGCTGTAGTTTTTTGTACTCTTTGTTCAACTTTTTGGAGCGTTCCGCATCGGCGGCAATGCCGGGATCGGAGAGTTGTTCCTCCAGGTGCAGGTACTTATCGCGTATGGCTTTAAATTTCTCGAGCATGGCATTGTCAAAAAGGGGTGCAAAAGTAGTGGAAATTTGCGGCAATTACGCGCGGTTTACCAGGCTTTCACCTGATGCGGATACCGCACCACATAGGCTTCCTTGATCAGCCGGGTCATGCGTTCGCGCAGTTCGTCGAGGCCCTCTTTGGTGGCGGCAGACAGAAGTACATTTTCGCCATAGGTATTACGCAATTGCTGGCGCAGTTCGGTCTCGAGTTCGTTGCGGGTTGCAGTATCCAGCAGATCGTCGAAATAGCGTTCGCGGTAGAGGTCGATCTTGTTGAACACCATGAGGGTGGGTTTTTCGCCGGCCCCAAGTTCCTGCAGGGTTTGCTGCACCGTTTTCACATGATCTTCATATTGCGGGTGGGCAATATCGACCACATGGAGCAGGATATCGCACTCGCGCACTTCGTCAAGCGTGCTCTTAAAGCTCTCGACCAGGTGGTGCGGCAGTTTTCGGATAAACCCGACCGTATCGGACAACAGGAAGGGCATTTGGCCGAATACCACCTTGCGGACGGTGGTATCGAGCGTGGCGAAGAGTTTATTTTCGGCCAGTACCTCCGATTTGCTCATCAGGTTCATGAGGGTGCTTTTACCCACGTTGGTGTAGCCCACCAGGGCTACCCGGATCAGTTCGCCGCGGGTTTTGCGCTGGGTTTGCGATTGCCGGTCAATGTCCTTCAGTTTTTCCTCGAGACTTTTGATCCGGTACTGTACCAAACGGCGGTCGGTTTCGATCTGGGTTTCCCCGGGACCGCGCATGCCAATACCGCCGCGCTGGCGTTCGAGGTGCGTCCAAAGGCCGCGCAGACGGGGCAGGAGGTATTTCATCTGGGCCAGTTCCACCTGGGTTTTAGCCTGGGCAGTTTGGGCCCGGTGGGCAAAGATGTCGAGGATCAGCGTAGAGCGGTCCACAATCTTCACCTTCAGGGCTTCCTCGAGGTTGTTGGTTTGTTTGCCGCTTAGGTCGTCGTCAAAAATAACCATATTCACCTCTTCGTGGCGTTCGAGATACTTTTGGATCTCCTCCACTTTTCCCTTGCCGATAAAGCTGCGGTGTTCCGGATGTGCTGCGCGCTGGGTAAAACGCCGGATTGTTTCAGCGCCGGCAGTCGTAGCTAAAAACTCCAGTTCGTCCAGGTACTCCTGCGCCTGGGTTTCGGAAACTTCCGGCGTGATCAGGCTTACGAGTACGGCGTATTCTTTTTCTTTTTTAAGGCCGGCAGTTTTTTCGCCGAGCGTCCAGTCTTTAGCCATGCGGTGCTTGGCGTTGGTTTTATTTAATGCTGTAATCATGCAAAGGTAGTCAGATTGACAAACTCGTGGGTAAACGACTATTGATCGGAGAAGGTTCCGGTATTTTCGTCCTTTGAAACACGGAAAAAGTAAAGGAGCGGAATGTTGAAATATCCTGCGCATTCCCGTGTTACGGTTGATGCCTCCCGGTAAACAAATTTACTTTTTCGTAATTTATTGTTTTTTTTATAAAAAAGTGCATTTTTAGTACCGGGTGTTGATAAATTTTAATATATTGTAAATCAATTTTTTATGTCATAAATTAGCCGTCACTGTTATTTAGCCTCTGGCATCCACCGGAAATTCCGGTAAATTTGGCCTCCTATTTGTAAGGGCCGTTTTAACCTAAACCGATTTAGCGTCTGTCTGACATTTTTCAGCGTGTCCTGCAGGCCGTAACCCACAATTTTTAATCTCTCTATTACTTTGCTTATGGCGTTGATTGGTACAAAGCAGACGTTAAGCCAAAAACTGCAGCAAAAACTTTCCCCTCAGCAGATTCAACTCATGAAGCTGCTGCAGATTCCTACTGCAACGCTCGAACAACGCATCCAGGAAGAACTCGAAATCAACCCCGCACTGGAAGAAGGCGACGATACCGCCGATCTGATGGAAGGCATTTCCGATATGGGGGAAGAAGAGACGGATTATTTTGCCCAGGATGAAAAAGAAAAGGACAAATCGGAGGAATCCGACCCCAACGTCGATGAAGTGGATCGCGAAACGGCCGATGAATACGCGGACGAAGAAGATGTGGTAAGCTTGCGGGAAGACGATGTGGAACTGGATGATTATCTTATGGACTTTATTGAGGACGATCCCGGCACCTATAAAACGCGCGGGGAAGACCACAACAGCAATGAAGAAGAGAAAACCATCCCGCTGGCGTTCGAAAGTACTTATCACGAATATCTCGAACAACAACTCGGCCTTATCCAGCTGAAAGACGAACGCGAACACGATATCGCCTTACAGATCATCGGATCCATTGACGATGACGGCTACCTGCGCCGCGAACTCGGCGCCATGGTGGATGATCTCCTTTTTAGCCAGAATATCAAGACGGACGAAAAGGAACTGGAACAGCTCATGCTCAAGATCCAGCAATTCGATCCGCCGGGTACCGGAGCACGCGATCTGCGCGAGTGTCTCCTCCTGCAACTCCGGTACAAACTCCGCTTGAGCGATGAAGTCATATCTTATGAGGAAAAACTGGCCATTCAGGTCGCTATCCGGATCATTGACCTGCATTTTGAGGAGTTCACCAAAAAACACTACCCCAAACTGGCTCGCCAGCTCAGCCTGGATGAGGAAGACCTCAAGGCTGCGATCGATGAAATTCTGAAACTGAACCCCAAGCCTGCAAGCGGCTTCGCTTCGCGCGCCGACCGCTCGATCAATTATGTCCTGCCCGACTTTCTGGTATCGAATCGCGACGGTGAGATTGAACTCACGCTCAACGCGCGCAATGCCCCCGACTTGCGGATCAACGACCAGTATCGCGAAATGCTGCGCGCCTTTCATTCAGGCCGGAACAGCCGGCGCCCTTCCAAAAAAGAGAAGGAAGCCATTTTGTTTATCAAGCAAAAAATTGACAGCGCCAAGTGGTTCATCGACGCGATCAAACAACGGCAGCAAACCATGATGCTGACCATGGGCGCTATCCTGGCCCACCAGCACGAGTACTTTCTCAGCGGCGACCAGAAAAAAATCCGGCCAATGATCCTGAAAGATATCGCCGACGCCACCGGCCTGGATATCTCCACAGTTTCCAGGGTGGCCAATTCCAAATATGTGCAAACCGAGTTTGGAACCAAACGCCTGAAAGAGTTTTTCTCTGAAAGCCTGCAAAACCAGGACGGCGAAGAGGTATCCACGCTGGAAGTCAAGAAAATCCTGTCCGACCTGATCAAGGATGAAAATAAACGCCGGCCGCTTTCCGACGAAAAACTGAAATCGCTTTTGCTCAAAAACGGCTACAACATTGCCCGGCGCACGGTAGCGAAATATCGTGAGCAACTGAATATCCCGGTTGCGCGTCTGCGCAAGGAATTGTAAGAAATGACTAAAAAAGTGTCAGGTCGCCTTCTTCTGCTACAGGTTCGTGCAGTTCGGGGCCATCATTCCCGGGGGTATTGAGCCGCTCGGAAACCCGGTATAGTTCCAGTATGTCATTGGGAGGCGGTTGCAACAGCGCGAGCGTTTCTTCCGGATCGCCAGTATTAAGCCAGCGTTGTTGCTCGACCGGATCGAGGAGCAATACGGGCATCCGGTCGTGCAGGGCAGACACCTCGGCGTTGGGCGCCGTCGTTATGATGGAAAAAGTACGCCTTACTCCTTCGGCGCCGCGCCATTCATCCCAGATGCCGGCCATAAAGAGGAGCCGGTCGTTTTTCAACAGGATCCGGTACGGTATTTTGCGTTTGCCCGGCAGCGTTCGCCACTCATAAAAACTATCGGCCGGCACCAGGCAATGGCGCCGGAGCGCAGGAACCCGGAAGGATGGCTTATCCAGGAGCCCTTCTGCACGGGCATTGATCAGTTTTCCACTGTTAGCGCCATCCCGGCTCCAGTAAGGCACCAAGCCCCAGTTCATTTGTTGCAATACCTGCGGTTGATCGTTGGCGATTACATAGGCCTGCTGCGTCGGGGCAATATTGAAACTTAAGTGCAGGGTAGCGGGAAGTTCCAGCAACTGCAATTGTTCATCCAGTTGTTTTTTGGTCGGAACGAAAGAATAACGGCCACACATGATCCGGGATGGAAATTTGTTTTAAAAGCGGTGTACGGTTTTCGGCAAGAAATATACTAAAAAACAGCCAGTTTTCACTTTTGTATTTTTTCCGCTCAGCACTAAACCACTGAATTCTAAGCCTTTGAAGAAAGAGCGATTCCAAAACACAATGTTTTACAAACTTACCAACACGCCAAACCATTACATTTCTAAATACTTGATTATCAGAATTGTTTTTGCCGGTTACTTTGTGGAAAAATTGCTGAAAAAAACCGGGATATACACATGACCCGATGGCGCAATGGTGGAAAACCCTGAAATGGCCCTGGTTCTGTTGGCAACTGCTAAAACTGCCAACGGTAATCCACAGGAGCCCTGTCCATGAAACGACCAAGACCAATAAGCGGATGGTTCTCCACAATCCTGTGGAAAAGTGTGCAAAGTCCTGAAAGATAAAATACTATTGCGTCCGGTTGATGTGCATAAGTCCCTTATTGATCTGAGTCTGAAAACAGGCAAATGCAGTTACAACGTTTTCCACAAATTAACAGCCCTGATGATGGAGATGGATTTTGATATTTAAACTGATTAAAATTAATAATCAATATTATAGTTGTGGAAAGCGATTGAGCAAAAGGGTTCTACTTTTGTTTGGTTTTCCTGACCCGGGTATTTCTACTCCGGGTTCTTTTTGGATAAATTTCTGCTATTATGGCTTTTTCCCCGTTGCGGTTTGTTTCCGATACCCAAATTCCAAGACCGGTAAAGATCTGGTTGCTCACAGGGTTGCTCATGATCTTCTTCCAGATCGTCATAGGTGGCGTTACCCGTCTCACCGGTAGCGGCCTGAGCATAACGCGCTGGGAGATCGTTACAGGGTCCATACCGCCCTTAAGCGAGGCAGCCTGGCAGGAAGCATTTGAACTGTACAAGACGACACCGCAGTACCAGAAGATCAACGAAGGAATGTCGCTAGGGGCATTCAAGTTTATTTACTTCTGGGAGTATTTTCACCGGCTTTGGGCCCGGCTGATGTTTTTTGTGTTTATCCTGCCTTTTGGCTGGTTTTTATGGAAGGGGATGTTTTCCAGGCGGATGGTACCCCGGCTGATCGTGGTCGTACTGCTTGCGGGGTTGGAGGGCTTCTTCGGTTGGATCATGGTGGCCAGTGGTCTGATCAACCGCCCCTGGGTGAATGCCTACAATCTTACCCTGCATCTTTGCATGGCGTTGGTAATATTCAGTTATTTAATGTGGATAACTTTTTTGGCCTGGCAACCCACTCCTCCAGTTATCCACAATAGGGTGTGGAAACGCTATACCTGGGTTTTACTGCTGCTTGCCTTCGTGCAAATCGCTCTGGGGGCTATGATGTCGGGTATGAAGGCAGGCTTGTTCTTCCCTTCCTGGCCGGATATGAATGGCTCGTTTTTACCGGCTGTTTTACTGGATGGAACACACTGGATCCGGAGTGTTTTTATCGACTACGATACCAATCCGTTTATGCCGGCATTGATTCAATTTTTACATCGAAACACCGCTTATCTTCTGACAATCATGATTTTATATTTTGTGTGGAAAACCTGGAATACCTACGGGGATGCAACATTCCGGAAAGGACTGCTGGTTCTAACCGGTACCCTGGCCTTGCAGGTTATTTTAGGGATTTTCACGCTGATCAACTGCATCGGAAAGGTACCGGTAGCCCTGGGCGTGTTGCACCAGGCAGGCGCGGTATTTCTGTTGAGCGCCATACTTTTTGTCGTGTACCAATTCAGTGCTCCAGCGTTATCCACGAATGTGGATAATTGATTTTAGATAGAATTAAAGTGCGCATTTTTAGATACTCACATATTGTTTACATATTTGGGGCCGTTTTCCACAGGAAGAGAATTGGAAAATGCTGATTTGCGTAAGTGGATGGGATAATATTCCGGTGTATTCCGAAAGGCCTATTCCTTAATTAGTTCGGCTTTTTCTCTATTTTTGCCCATTATACTTTTGTAGATTTTCAACACAACAATGAACATTCCGGTAAAAGAAGAAAATGGATTCAGATATATTGAGTCCGGCGCGGAGGGCGAAGTCATATTATTACTCCACGGCCTGTTTGGCGCTTTGAGCAACTTTGAAGGTATCTTCAAGCGCTTTTCCGACCAATACAATGTAGTAATCCCGATTCTGCCGATTTACGAAATGCCTATTTTTGAGGTGTCCGTTATGGGGCTGGTGGACTTTGTAACCCGCTTTGTGCAATTCAAGGGATACAACAAGGTGCATTTGGTAGGCAACTCACTTGGGGGACACATTGCCTTGCTGTATGCCATTGCCCACCCGGAACATATCGCATCAATCACACTCACCGGGAGTTCCGGCCTGTTTGAAAGTGCCTTCGGAACGGCTTTTCCCAAACGCGGTGATTATGACTATATCAAACGCAAAACCGGTGACACGTTTTACGACCCGGCTGTAGCAACCAAAGAACTGGTAGATGAAGTCTTTGGAATCGTCAATGACCGGAATAAAGCTATACGCGTTGTTGCAACCGCCAAGTCGGCAGTGCGGCACAATCTGGGCGATAAACTACATAAAATAAAAGCCCCCACCCTGCTCATCTGGGGGATGCAGGATGCCGTGACCCCACCCTTTGTCGCAGAAAAATTTCATGAATTGATTGCGGACTCCCGGCTTCATTTTCTGGATAAATGTGGCCATGCCCCCATGATGGAAAAGCCCAGTGAGTTCAATGAAATTTTACATGCTTTTTTGCACGAAGTAAGTGAGGCGCAAGTAGAAGTCTAAAAAACATCTTTTTTGTAATAGTATTGTTATAAATACTGGGTATATTTTTAATTTCCTGCCTGACGTCTGGCGCTTAATTACCCGACAATATTATCCAGTATCCAGGTCCGAAAAGTACTGTAGTCTGTTTTCATAAAAACGGCTTGTTTTTCTCTGTCGCTCAGTTCGGAAAGCGCCGCGGGAATATTGATTTTGCGTTGCAGAATTTCTTCTACGTCTTCCAGGAATTTTGATGGATGGGCTGTTTCGAGAATGATACCCGCGGAGCCATCCGCTTTTTCCTGTTGATACATTTTCCAGGCCAGATAGCCAACGGCGCCATGGGGGTCCATTATGTAATGAAACTCCCGATCAATATCCTGCATGGCTTGCTTGGTTTGTTCATCGGTAAATGCATATCCAGAAATATGCTTTTGCATAATGTTCCACGTGGAACCATGAAGATCGAGCATTCGGGAAAAATTGGAGGGGTTGCCTACATCCATGGCATTGGAAAGAGTTCGTACCGAAGGGCGTGCCTGGAATGTTCCGGTGCTCAAATATTCGGGTACGACATCGTTGGCATTTGTGGCGGCAACAAAGTGGTGGACCGGCAATCCCATTCTTTTGGCGATCAATCCGGCAGTTAGGTTTCCGAAGTTTCCGGAAGGCACGATAAAGCTAATTTTGTCGTGTTTCTGGAAAACTTGCTTGTACGCTTCCCAATAATAAAATACCTGTGGAATAAGCCGGGAGATGTTAATGCTGTTGGCAGAACTTAGCCGGAGTTGTTGCCGCAATTCCGCATCGAGAAAAGCTTGTTTTACCAGCGCCTGGCAATCGTCAAATGTTCCATCTATTTCCAGGGCCGTGATATTGTGCCCCAGGGTAGTGAGTTGTTTTTCCTGTAAAGGACTGACCTTCCCCGAGGGGTAGAGGATGACTACCCTGATTCCGGGGGTTTGGTAAAACCCTGCTGCCACGGCGCCACCGGTATCTCCTGACGTGGCGACCAGGATTGTCAAGTCCTTTTGTTCTCCCCGATTGAAATACGACATCGTTTGTGCCATGAAACGGGCGCCAAAATCCTTGAAGGCTAAAGAGGGGCCATGAAAAAGTTCCAGCACATAGGTCTGCTCATCCAGGGATACCACGGGCGCCGGGAAGTTTATGGACTGTTGGATGATTTGTCTGAGATCGGGTTCCGGGATTTCAGTGCCGATTAGAGTGTGCGCAATTTGGAAAGCAATTTCCTGAAAAGTAAACCGATCCAGGTTTTGAATAAAATCATCCGGCAGGACCGGAATATTCACGGGCATGAAGAGGCCATTGTCTGCGGGCAATCCTTGAAAGATAGCGTCGCGCAAACTGGTGCGGAGTGTGGGGTTGTTTGTACTGTACAGTTGCATGAGAGAGTAAACGATGATGTTCCACGTGGAACATTTAAGTGTTAGATTTTGGTTATACGCACCTCGACACGCCGGTTCTGTGCACGAAGTTCGTCGGTACTGTTATCGCTAATTGGGTGTTTTGGCCCAAAGCCAATGGTTTGAACACGCCGGGAATCGATGCCTTTGTTCGTCAGGAATTCCTGAATTGCCTTGGCTCGATCTTCGGAAAGCCGAAGCAGATCTTCGGCCTTGCCTACATTGTCGGTGTGCCCTTCGATTCGGATTTCAAGGCTGGGGTTTTCAAGCAGTATGCCTGCGAGCCGTTCGAGTTCGGGAAAGGAAGATTCCAGAATAACGGCTTTGGATTGTTGAAAATAGATCGGCCGGAGTTCAATCTTGTTATCCACTTCCAGCGGATCCAGCCAAAGGTCAACCTGATAGTAATCCTGAAAGAAATAGTAATCCCGCCGAAACAACACTTCCTCCGTCTGTCCGGCGAAGGCGCCTTTTTCCGGTGTCAGTTCAAACCGGACACCCTTGGGGATTTTGAGGGTAAAGAAACCATCGGCGGAGTGGAGTATATTACCCGGACTACCCGCTACGCCATACTGAACGCTTGCGCCAGGCATAAGATCTCTTGTTTTGCGATTAAATATCCGGCCTCGAATAGTCAGTTCGGTAGGTTGGGGCGGGGCAATCCGAACCCGAAAAATATCGCTGTTGCCGTCGCGGGTCGAAGTAAAGTACAGGTACCCCGAAGTCATATTGAAATAGGGTTGGCTCTCATCGAAGGGCGAATTGATTGGGGCCACGAGGCGTACCGGGGTCGACCAGTTTTTCCAACCCTCATCCTGGCGCTTGCACATGAAAATGTCATTGCCGCCGGAACTTTCCCATCGGTTTGAGGAGAAGAAAAGGGTGGTGTTGTCTTCCGATAAATAAGGTGTTGTTTCGCGTTTATCGCTATTTACAACATTACCCAGATGCTGGGGCGCGCTCCATTTGTTTTCCCCTTTCCGAAAACATACGTACAGGTCCATGTCGCGGGAGTCATACCGGACGGCCGACAGGATCAGTATCTGCCCGTCGTAGCTCATGGTCAAATTAACATCGGAAGTGATCGTGTAATATTCCTCAATCTCAACCGGGGTAGGGAAGGTCCACAGACTATCAACCCGGCGGATCAGGGAAAAACCTTTGGTCATGTCTCCTTTCTCAGAAAATTGGTTGATACAATAAAAGGCATTCGGGTCGGGCGTGATCGCTACGATGCTATTAGGCAGGGCATTATTCAAAGGTTCCAGGGGGTGCAGGAGAAAATAAAAATTGGCTGAATCTCCTTCGGTTACCCAAACATCCTGGTTAAAGGTAGAAGATGCCGGGTCTTTGACTTGCTTGCCACTGAGTTCGGAATAGATATTGCGAAGGATGCGTTCGTATTTTTCCGGGGGATATTTTTTGTAAAGGTCGATGCTATCGAGGAAGAGATAATGGTTGAACTCCGGGTAAGCCACCCGGGTGAAATACATGGTGTTGCCGTCACGGCTGGGAACCGGGGTAATCTCGTCGTAAGCGGAATTGATAAACTCCGGGAGTTTTTCCAATTGGAAATAGGTCTCTTGTGCCGGGAGAAAGAGCGGGAGTAAAAACAGGATGAGGCAAAAAATATTCTTGTTCATGGGTGCACTGAATTGGGTCGTAAAGGTACTTTTTTAACGGGGGTGCATGGGAATGGTCGCATGGACCCGACGCTATTTTTTTAAATTAAAAAAGGGCTGTTTGTGTTATTGATAACGCAAACAGCCCTTGTGCCGGGATAGATATAAGGCAAATTAATTCAGCCGTTCGTAGATGCCGGCAATGCCCTGCCCGCCTCCGACACAGGCCGTGACCATGCCGTATTTCTGATTGCGGCGGCGCATTTCATGGAACAATTGCACCGACAGTTTGGCGCCCGTGCAACCGAGCGGATGCCCCAGAGCAATCGCGCCGCCGTTTACATTGACAATATCCGGATTGAGTCCAGCCTCTTGTATGACCGCCAATGCCTGAGCGGCAAAGGCTTCGTTGAGCTCGATTTGTTCGATATCGGCCAGTTTCATACCCGCTTGTTTCAGCGCTTTGGGTATTGCCTGCACCGGCCCGATACCCATATACAAGGGGTCCACGCCGGCAACGGCGCAGGCTGCGAGCCGGGCTACCGGTTGCAGGCCCAGGTTTTTCATCATTTCTTCCGACATGACCAACACAAACGAAGCGCCGTCGGATGTCTGCGAAGCATTGCCTGCAGTTACGATTCCGCCATTGGCAAAGGCTGGTTTTAGTTTGGCCAGCCCCTCCAAACTTGTGTCGCGCCGAACCCCTTCATCCGTATCAACGATGTATTCACGCTCCTTGCGCTTGTCGTTTTCAACCCATACTTCCGGAACCCGGATGGGGACGATCTGGTCTTTGAACCGACCCTGATCAATCGCCTCCCCTGCGAGGGTATGTGACCGAAGCGAGAAAGCATCCGAGGCTTCGCGGCTGATCTTGTACTTCTGTGCTACTGCTTCCGCAGTAAGTCCCATGCCAACGAGATAGTCGGGGGTGTTTGCCGCAATGTTGTAATTGGGCGCCAGTTTATATCCTGTCATAGGGATCAGACTCATACTTTCAGCGCCGCCGGCGATATAACAATGGCCCATGCCTGCGCGGATTTTAGCAACTGCAATACTTATCGTTTCCAATCCGGAGGCGCAGTACCGGTTCACGGTCATGCCGGGCACCTCTTTTCCCAGGGCCCGTACGGCGATAAGTCGGCCAATTTGCAGGCCTTGTTCTCCTTCGGGATTGGCACAACCCACGATGACATCCTCCACCATCCCGGGTTCAAGTCCGGGTGTATTTTGGATCAAATGCCGGATAACCTCAATGGCCAGGTCATCCGGGCGGGTGCCTTTAAAACCACCTTTACCGGCTTTGCCGACGGCGGTGCGATATCCGGAAATGATATATGCTTCCATAATTTTATTGATGTAGACAAAATTAGTGTGGTCAATGTGGACAGTTTTTCATCATCTGCCACGATCCTTAATTCCTCAGGGGTTTGCCGGTTTCGAGCATGTGCTGGATGCGTTCGAGAGTCTTTTGTTCGCCGCAGAGGCTGAGGAAGGCTTCGCGTTCGAGGTCCAGGAGGTATTGCTCAGATACTTGTTGTGGACTGGTCAGGTCGCCGCCGCAGAGCACCCAGGCAATTTTACGGGCGATCTTGATATCGTGTTCGCTGGCATAGTTGCCGAGCTGGAGGGAATGTGCAGCGATGTAGAGCGCACCCAAACCGGTGCGACCGAGCACGAGAACATCTTTTCGCGGTATGGGCTGAACATAGTTGTGTGCCAGTTCGAGTACCCGCGCTTTTGCTTCAGCAATATTGCGGGACGTGTTATGGACAACGCTGTCTTTTTGCGGCAACAGATAGCCGTAATTGAAGGCTTCGTTAGCGGAGGTGGCTACCTGTGCCATCGCGATGGTCTTGAATTTGTCGATCAGCGTGGGTATCTGGACATCGCCCTCGCGGCTGTAAGCATCAGATGCGCGAACGGTAAATTCCTTGGTGCCTGCGCCTCCGGGGATAAGTCCTACGCCTACTTCCACCAGCCCGATATAACTTTCGGCCGCAGCCATCACGGCATCGCAGTGCATGGCAAACTCGCAACCACCCCCGAATACATAACCCTGGGTCGCCATGACTACCGGGATGGAGGAGTACCGCAAGCGCATGGATGTTTGCTGGAACAGGTTAACAGCCATGTTCAATTCGTCCCATTCCTGTTGGTAGGCCATCATGGCGATCATCATCAGGTTGGCGCCGACCGTAAAGTTTTGGGCATTGTTACCAATCACCAAGCCTTTCCAGCCATCTTCTTCCGCTATCCGGACAGATTCATTCAGCCCCCGCAGAATCCCCTCTCCGATTGCATTCATTTTAGAGTGAAACTCCAGGCAAAGCACACCGTCGCCAATATCGTGCAGCGTCACTTCTGCATTCTGATACACGGGTTTTTGATCGCGAAAAGCATCGAGTACGATGAACGAGTCTCCGCCGGGTAAGGGCTCATAAGCCTTGCTTTGGGGGTTATAG
>CAYVDV010000002.1:8075-44003 GCA_964450465.1 uncultured Saprospiraceae bacterium | reverse complement strand
CTGAAATAAAATTTGCTCGCTTTCGCTCCGGCACCGAAATTTAAACACGCTCTAACTTGCGTTTAGGCAGCGCTTTTCAACGGCCAATCGTTTCGGCAAAGCCGGAAATTAACAATCGCCCGGTGGGAATCCCTCACCGGGCGATGTCGTTTTGCGCAGTTCCGTACGCCGGAATATTTTGCCGGCTGCATTTTTCCTACTTTTGCGCCCCGTTCATTTGCATCTGATCAATAATATGGAACACCGCGACAACCTCCTTGGGGTCCTTCAGACGATCTACCGCTGGAGAAAAACGATTCGGAATATCTGCCTGCTGGCACTCTCCGGAAGCGTCATCCTTTCACTGTTTTTAAAGGATTACTATCAGGCGGTCACTGTCTTTTATCCGGCAAGCCCCCGATTGGCCAATCCCGAACTCCTGTTCGGCAATACCGGCCAGGTGACCGATTACTACGGTTCGGATAACGATTTGGACCGCCTGACCGAGATCGCTTCCAGCAAAGAACTGGAGGACTACATGGTCTCCCGGTTCCTGCTGTATGCGCATTACGGTGTCGATTCAACATCGAAAAAAGGGCCGTTTAACGTGCGCAAAATATTTCGCTCGCTGTACAACGTGCAAAAAAACAAGAACGACGCGGTCGAACTGAGTATCGAGGATACCGACCCCAAACTGGCCACTGAAATGGCCAATGCGGCCCGGGACAAGATCAACGAGATCGCCCAGCGCCTTACCAAGGTCGGTCAGGCGAAATTACTGGCAGCTTTTGAAGATAATATCCAGCAGAAAAAAACCGACCTGAAGGTGCTGGGTGATAGCCTGGAATATATTCAGGCTTATTTCGGCATTTATTCGGCGGGGCCCCAGGGCGAGCAATTGTCGGAGCAACTAACGACCGCCGAATCGGAGATTACCCGCAACCGGGCCAAGCTGGAAGTCCTGGAGAAAAATCCACTGATCCCTCGCGATACCATTGCCTACATTCGGGCTAATCTGGTCGCCTATGAGCGTCAGCGCCAGCAGCTGATGTCGGACAATGAGAATGACGAGGGCATTACCATCAAACGGTACAACGAAGGGGCGCCCCAAATTGCTATTTTACAGGACCTGCACTTTCAGGCCCGCAAGCAGCTCAGTTATGACCTGGAGCGCTTCCACCAGATCCTGGCTACCTACAACACCGATATTCCGGCGTTGCTGGTGGTGGAACCGGCCGAGGTGCCGCTTATCAAAAGCCGGCCCAAGCGGAGCGTCATTGTGCTGGTGACGCTGGTGGCGGCTTTTCTTTTCTCGGTGCTGGCCGCGCTGATCGCTGATGCGTATAAAGATATTCGCTGGCAGGATATCACACACGAAGCATAAACGGAATTTCCCAACACATGCTGTCACCATTGCAACGCATCCTGGCTCTCCCCGGCAACCATCCGCAGCGCGGGCTGGTAGGCAGCTGGGCGATGTTGAGTTTGCTTTGTTTGTGGTTGGGAATTGCCCTGAATATCCAGTGGCTGCTGGGTATTCCTGCGGCTTTGCTGGTGCTCTGGCTGACGGTGGTGGATTTCCGGAAGGTGTTTTTTCTCATGCTGGCCTGCATTCCTGTTTCCATCGAAATGGAATTGCCCGGCGGCCTGGGCACAGACCTGCCCTCTGAACCGCTGATGTGGCTGCTCACCCTGAGCGCCGTGTGGTGGTTTTTGCACAACTGGCGTCAGATCGACGGGCGTTTTTTGCGGCACCCGGTTACCCTGGCGTTGCTGGCGCATCTTGCCTGGACGACCGTTGCGGTAGCAAACTCCGGTGATTTTATTGTTTCCTTCAAGTTTTTGCTGGCCAAGGGCTGGTATGTGATCGTCTTTTATTTTCTGGCTGCGCATATTCTCCAGGACGAAAAAGACTATAAAAATTTGTTGTGGTGGTTTTTTGTCCCCCTGGTCGGTACGGTACTGAGTATTCTGATCCGGCACGCGCCGCATGGGTTTTCCTTTAAGGAGGTGAATTATGTCATGGGCCCCTTCTACCGGAACCACGTCATGTACGCCTGTTTGCTGGCGATTTTTTTGCCATTCGTGTGGTATGGCACCTACTGGTATCGCCGTTATTCCGGGGCCTGGTGGTTTTTAGTGGCTGGTATTCTGTTGCTTTTGGTGGGCATCAACTTTGCCTACACCCGTGCCGCGTATGTGGCGCTGGTGGCCGCAGTGGGCATTTACTGGCTGATCCGCCGCCGCCTGATCAAGATTGCCCTGCTGGCTGTCATCCTTGCCCTGACAGGACTGATCCTGGTAGTGACCAACCGCGACAACTGGCTGGAATTTGCCCCCGACTACGAACACGCCGTGTCCCACACCCGTTTTGACAATTTGCTGGAGGCTACGACTAAACTGGAGGATATCTCCATTATGGAACGGGTTTATCGCTGGGTAGCGGCGGCGTATATGATCCAGGACCGCCCTTTGGCCGGATTCGGACCCGGCAATTTTTACTTTAATTACCAGAAATATACCGTTTCCAGTTTTAAAACCTATGTAAGTGACAACCCCGAGCGATCGGGTATTCACAACTACTACCTGATGGTCACCGTGGAACAGGGCATCCCAGGTCTGTTGTTTTTCCTGATCTTTTGTATGGTGGTGATCTTTAAGGGCCAGCAGATCTATCATCGCACACCCGATGCAAGTCGTCGCCGGGTCCTGGTATCCGCCCTGCTCAGTTTCATGCTGATCGCGATGCTGATGCTGATGAACGATTTTGTGGAAACGGACAAGATCGGGTCGCTGTTTTTTATATGTGCGGCTATATTGGTCAATGCCGATCTGCGGCAACGGACTTTGGATTCGGCCGTTGTTTAAACAGGCTTCTATGCCCGGTCGCAGCGTTCGATAGGCGAACAGTTATCCAACAGGATGTTTCCCCGGTAGTGAAACAGCACTCCGGGAGCGAAGTAGGCTTCAAAAGTCAGGTAGCGCATGTCGTGGTTGGGTACGAACTGGAATCTGTATTCTTTCCAGTCCGTATGGTCGATCAGGACGGAGCTGGCCAGCAGTTGTTGTCGCTGTCGTCCTGCGCCGCCCCAGATGCGGAGCCGGACGGGATGGTTGTATCCGACGTATTGCGGCGTATGGGCCAGGTAAATACTGAATGTGTAGCAGGTGCCGGGTTTAAGGGTTTGCGGCAGGCGTTGGGAAACGTCCTCCCGGGTGCCGTCTTCCCGCGTCACGAGTGCCAGGCAGGTTTTGCCGTCCTGTGGCGGAGCCTGTACTTCCCAGGCGCCGGGCATTATATCCGGAGTGCTGCCGGGTGTATAGGAAGTCCATCCTTCCGGGCAGGCAGAGGCTTTCGGGGTGTCCTCGAAAGAAGGGTTTTGTAAATGGATTTTGCCGTCGGGTTGCGGACTTGTTCCCGGTTGCCAGAAGGCGAGGCAAAGCGAAGCGAAAAAAGTGCCCAGAATTTTCATGTGTTGCGATACAAGATGCGTTAAAACGATCTGAATTGGGCAAAGGTATTGGCTGAGGCGGGTTTTTATGGCGCTTTAGCCGGGCAATCCGTATATTTTCCTGAAATCCAGGTATCATTTCTGCGTGAAAAACGACAACTTTGCCGGCCTGTTACGTATTCTTTTCACGATCCAATCGCTGTATGTCACGGAATAAGCCGACCTATCTCTACGCCATCGTCAGTGTGGCACTGGTCTTGTTTATGGTGGGCTTCTTTGCCCTGACGGCCCTGCACGGCCATAAACTGGTGACCCTTTTCAAGGAAAAAGTGGATGTGTGGCTGGAACTCCGCCCTGATACGCCCCAGGAGGATATTGCGCGCATTATTCAGGAGGTGCGGCAACAACCATTTGTCAAGGCAGAAACCGTAACCTATGTCACCCGCGATCAGGCGGCGGCCATCATGCGCGAGGATCTTGGGGAAGAGAGCCTGATGGAGGACATTCCAAACCTGATGCGCGATGTGATCCGATTTAACGTCAAGGCAGATTTTTTTCAACAGGACAGCCTGCGCGAGTGGCGGGAATCGCTGCGGCAGGATACCCTGATAGCCGAACTCTATGTGGAAGCGGCCAATACCGGCAATATCGGAAAGAACATTGAAAATATCGGCTGGCTTACGCTGGCGCTGGGTTTTTTACTCATCTTTGCGGCCGTTACGCTCATTCACAATACGATCCGCCTGGCGCTTTATACCAATCGCTTCCTGATCAAAAACCAGGAACTGGTAGGCGCTTCCTGGGACTTTATCAGCCGGCCGTATTTCCGGCGTGGTATCATTAACGGGCTTTGGAGTGCGTTGCTGGCTATCGGTGTGTTGATCGCTCTGCTGCAATGGGCGCAACACAGCATCCCGGAGATCGAAGAACTGGAAGACCTGAACGGCATCCTGGCGATCTTTACCGCCCTGATTGCACTGGGCGTATTGTTATCCGGACTGAGTACGTATTTTGTTGTACACAAGTTTCTGCGTATGCGCGTGGATGATCTTTATTGAGGTTGAAAACAAATTCAATTATGGCAAAACAACCACAGCGGCGTCAAGCCGCGCAAACCCAAAAGACCGCCCCGGCTCCGGTGCGTCGCAAGGAAAAAAAAGAATCGCTGTTCAGTACCGGTAGCGATGAATTCATCTTCGGGCGCCAAAACTTTATTCTGATCGGCATCGGGCTTGGTTTGGTGGCCCTGGGCCTCCTGCTTATGGCGGGTGGCGCCATGCCCGACCCTAATACCTGGGATCCCGATCTTATTTACAGCTTCCGCCGCATTACCCTGGCGCCCATCCTGATGATTGCCGGATTTGTCGTGGTGATCTTCGGTATTTTTAAGAAAACAGACGCCGGGGCTTCCCCTGAGGGCGATAATACCACTGCGGGATGAATTTGCTCCATGCCATTGTGCTGGCTATAATCGAGGGGATAACGGAGTTTTTACCCGTATCGTCCACCGGACACATGATCATCGGCTCTACGGCGATGGGCATTGCCTCGCACCCATTCGTGAAAGTATTCACGATCGCCATTCAGTTTGGCGCCATTCTGTCGGTATTGGTATTGTACTGGCGCCGGTTTTTACAGAATATCGATTTTTACATCAAGCTTTTTGTCGCCTTTCTGCCGGCGGTTTTCTTCGGGCTCTTGTTCAAAAAAGTGATCGACCAGCTGCTGGAAAATATTGTTGTGGTGGGCCTTGCGCTTATTGCCGGCGGGATCGTGTTCCTGTTTCTCGATGGTTTTTTCGAACGCCGGAGCAAGAACGAAACCGATATAAGCGACGTTACCCTGCCCCGGGCATTCAAGATCGGCATGTTTCAGGTGATCGCCATGGTGCCCGGTGTGAGCCGCTCGGCAGCAACGATCATCGGAGGGCTTACCCAGCAGCTTTCCCCGAAAACGGCGGCCGAGTTTTCGTTTTTCCTAGCCGTGCCCACTATGTTCGCCGCAACCTGCAAGTCGCTCTGGGATTATTTTAAGGATGAAGGCGGGCAGTTTTCCCAAAACGACCTGGTATTGCTGGCCGTTGGCAATGTGCTGGCATTTATCGTGGCCATGGTCGCTATCAAGGGCTTTATTCGCTTTTTAACCAATAACGGCTTCAAAATTTTCGGGTATTACCGCATCGTCGTTGGCCTGATCATTCTCATTCTTTGGGCAATGGGCTATTTTGAAGGCGTGGATGTTGGCAGTTTTTAACCGGAATATGAAACAACTGATCGAGTGCGTACCCAATTTCTCCGAAGGGCGCGACCTGAGTATTATCAAACAGATCACCGACCTGATCGAAAGCGTCGAAGGGGTTAAACTCCTGGATGTGGATCCCGGAAAAGCCACTAACCGGACCGTAGTCACCTTTGTCGGCGAGCCTGAGCCGGTAACGGAGGCCGCATTCCTGGCTATCCGGAAGGCTGCCGAGCTCATCGATATGCGCAAACACAGCGGCGAGCATCCCCGTATGGGCGCCACCGACGTGTGTCCGCTGATTCCGGTCAGCAATATCAGCATGGAAGAAACGGCCGAATGGGCGCGGCGCCTGGGCGAGCGCGTTGGCCGCGAGCTCGATCTGCCCGTTTATCTGTATGAATCGGCGGCCAGCCGCCCCGAACGCCGCAACCTGGCTACTATCCGGGCCGGCGAATACGAAGCTCTGCCGGAAAAGCTGGCGAAGGCGGAATGGAAGCCCGATTTCGGTCCTGCCCGTTTCAACGCCAAAAGCGGCGCCACTGTCATCGGCGCCCGCGAGTTTCTGATTGCCTATAATATTAACCTGAACACTACCTCGACCCGGCGGGCTAACTCCGTGGCCTTTGATGTGCGCGAGATCGGACGCGTGGTGACGGATCCTGTAAGCGGGAAACCGAAACCGGGCCCCGACGGCCAACCGCTGCGTCAGCCCGGCACCCTAAAGGGCGTGAAGGGCATCGGTTGGTACATTGAAGAATACGGGATTGCCCAGATCTCGATGAATATCACCGACATCCGGGCTACCCCCCTGCATACCGCTTTTGAGGAATGCTGCAAAAGCGCCGAAAGCCGCGGCATGCGCGTCACGGGCTCGGAATTGGTAGGCCTTGTACCCCTGCAGGTTCTGCTTGAGGCCGGGCGTTATTTCCTGAAAAAACAACAGCGCAGTGCCGGCGTGAGCGAAGAGGAACTGATCAGGATCGCGGTAAAATCGATGGGCCTCGACGAACTGGCTCCCTTCGATCCGCAACAAAAGATCATTGAATACAATCTGGCAAAAGACGATCCGGCGAATGCCAAGAAACTGGTCCGGAAAAACCTGTGGGCCTTTGCCGACGAAGCGGCCAGTGAAAGCCCGGCGCCTGGCGGCGGTTCGGTGAGCGCTTATGTGGGCGCTCTGGGAATTTCCCTGGCTACCATGGTGGCCAATCTGAGCTCCCATAAACGCGGTTGGGACGAGCGCTGGGAGGAATTTTCCGGCGTGGCCGAACAGGGCCAGCAGATTAAAGACGCCCTCTTGCGCGCCGTGGACGAAGATACCGATGCTTTCAACGCTATCATGACCGCTTTTGGCTTGCCTAAAAGCACGCCGGAAGAAAAAGCCGCCCGTAAAGCAGCTATCGAGCAGGCTACCGTGGGCGCCATCGAGGTGCCGTTGCGCGTCGTGCGGCTGGGCCTGGCGAGTTTCCCGCTCATTCACCGCATGGTCGATACCGGCAACCCCAACTCTATCACGGATGCCGCCGTGGGCGCCCTTTGCGCACGCTCCGCTGTACATGGCGCTGCCCTGAACGTGAAAGTGAATGCGAAGGACCTGGGTGACCGGACCTATGCTGAAAAAGCGATCGCCGAAGCCGATGCCGCCATGGCCGAAGCCAGCCGGATGGAGGCAGAGATCATGGCGCTGGTGCGGGAGAAAATGGGGGTTTAGAAAATTTTTCGCCGGACCCAAAATAGTTTTTTCACCGCGGAGGTGCGGAGTTTTACCCACTGTAGCTTCGCCCTCGCAATGAAAAAGTACTGCGCCCGGCGGTTTACCTGACGGAACAAACCCTTGATGTGTCACCTTTACATGCCCGGCGCCCCGTTTCCTGTCATTTTGGCAAAAAATTGGCTTTTGCTTCATCTGGAATGAAATGTGCCACATTCCATCTTTCCCCCATTGCCAAAACCGTATCTTTGCATTTCTTTTTCCAAATGGAAAAGCAGGCAACAACCTCCAAACCGGAAACCTTATAACCGGAACTAAATATGTTAGGCTTATTAAAGAAAATACTCGGCACCAAGCAGGACCGCGACATGGGCAAGTACCAGCACCGGGTGGACGAGATCAATGCGCATTTCGAGGCGTTCCAAAACCTGTCGAACGACGACCTGCGCCACAAAACCCTGGAATTTCGCGAGCGTATACAGGCGTATCTTAAAGATATAGATGCAGAAATTGCCGCCGTAAACCAACACGCTATCGACGCCGAGGACTTCAACGAAAAAGAGGATCTTTTCAAGGAAGTGGATGAACTGCGGAAGCAGCGGGATAAAGCCCTGGAAGAAATCCTGGTCGAGATCCTGCCCGAAGGTTTTGCCGTGGTAAAAGAAACCAGCCGCCGTTTTTCTCAAAATGAAACGCTGCGGGTAAAGGCTACCGACCACGATCGTGCACTTGCGGCTCAAGCCGGCAAGTCATATATTACGATCGAGGGCGACGAAGCGGTGTGGAAAAATAATTGGATGGCAGCCGGTGGCGAGATCACCTGGAATATGGTCCATTACGATGTGCAGTTGATCGGCGGTATGGTATTGCACGACGGTAAAGTCGCCGAGATGGCTACGGGTGAAGGTAAAACCCTCGTGGCTACCCTGCCAGCCTATCTTAACGGCATATCCGGCCAGGGCGTACATATTGTGACCGTGAACGACTACCTCGCCCGCCGCGACCAGGAATGGGTCGGTCCGATCTATGAATTCCTGATGCTCAAGGTCGATTGTATTGACAAGTACCGGCCGCACTCGCCCGAACGGATCCATGCTTACCAGTGTGACATCGTCTTCGGGACCAATGCCGAATTCGGCTTCGACTACCTGCGCGACAACATGGTCATCAGCCCCGAAGAGCTCGTGCAGCGCAAGCACCACTACGCTATCGTCGACGAGGTGGACTCCGTGTTGATCGATGATGCCCGTACGCCGTTGATCATCTCCGGTCCGGTTACCCGCGGCGCCGAAGACCAGGAGTATGTCGATCTGAATCCCAATGTCAAGCGCCTGTTTGACGAACAAAACCGACTCGCCAGCCAGTTTCTGGCAGAAGCGAAAAAACTGTACAACGAGGGGAAGACCGGCATCGAAGAGGGGCAGGCCGGCATGATGCTGCTGCGTACCCACCGTGCCCTTCCCAAATATCGCCCGCTCATAAAATTTCTCAGTGAAGAAGGCGTAAAAGTCCTGCTGCAGAAGACGGAAGACTTTTACATGCAGGAAAACAACAAACGCATGCCCGAGGTGGATCGCGAGTTGTTGTTCACGATCGACGAGAAAAACCGCAGCGTTGAACTTTCCGAAAAAGGCATCGACTTCCTCAGCCGTTTCAACAACGACGCCAACTTCTTCATCATGCCGGATATCGGCACCGAATTGGTGAAGATAGACCAGGACCCGGAACTCAATCCCCAGGAAAAAACAGAGGCAAAGGAATATCTCTCGCAGGACTACGGGGTGAAAAGTCGCCGGGTGCACGCGGTGCAGCAGCTGCTCAAGGCCTATGCCCTCTTTGAAAAAGACAACGAATATATCGTAACGCCGGAGGGCGATGTCAAGATCGTGGATGAGCAGACTGGCCGTGTGATGGAAGGGCGCCGATACTCCGACGGCCTGCACCAGGCCATTGAGGCTAAAGAAAGCGTGAAGGTGGGCGAGATAACGCAGACCTATGCGACGGTTACCCTGCAAAACTACTTCCGCATGTACCACAAGCTTGCCGGTATGACCGGTACGGCTGAAACGGAAGCCAAGGAGCTCTGGGACATTTACAAACTCGACGTGGTGGTCATCCCGACCAACCGGCCCATCGTGCGCGATGACCGGGAGGATTTGGTGTACAAAACTGCGCGTGAGAAATACAATGCGGTCATCGACGAGATCGTCAAACTCCGGGAAGCCGGCCGGCCGACGCTCGTGGGTACCACTTCGGTGGAAATATCCGAGTTGCTCTCGCGGATGCTGCGCATACGCGGGATCGATCACAACGTGCTGAACGCCAAGCAGCACCAGCGCGAGGCCGAGATCGTGGCCGAAGCCGGCCTGGCCGGAAAGGTAACCATCGCCACCAACATGGCCGGCCGGGGTACTGATATCAAACTCGGACCCGGTGTGAAAAACTCCGGCGGTTTGGCCATTATCGGTACCGAACGCCACGAAAGCCGCCGGGTTGACCGCCAGCTGCGCGGTCGTGCCGGTCGCCAGGGCGATCCCGGTTCCTCCCAGTTCTATGTGTCGCTCGAAGACAACCTGATGCGCCTGTTCCAAAGCGAGCGCATCGCGGGACTTATGGATAAAATGGGCCACCAGGAGGGGGATGTGATCCAGCATTCGATGGTGACCAAATCCATCGAGCGGGCCCAGACAAAAGTAGAAGAGAACAACTTCGGCATCCGGAAACGCCTGCTGGAGTACGACGACGTTATGAACATTCAGCGGGAGGCTATTTACAAAAAACGCCGCAACGCGCTCTTTGGCGACCGCCTCTCCGTCGATATCAACAACGCCTTTATTTCGATCACCTCCGAGCTGGTACATATTCACCGGGAAGCCGGCGACTTCGATACTTTCCGGCTGGATTCGATCCGCCTGATTGGCGTGGATCCGGAACTGGATGCCGCCTGGTTCAAAAGCGCTCCGGTGGAAACCGTCCTGGCCACGTTCCAGAAGCAGGTGTTCGATCTGTATGATCGCAAACGCCATTATGTGTCGGAGCGCCTGTTGCCGATCATTAAGGATGTGCATGCCCGGGAGGGCCAGCGCTACAAGCGCATTGTGGTGCCGTACACCGACGGTAGTCTGGGGCTGAATATCAGTGCAGATATGGAGGAGGCGATCCGTTCCAACGGCAAAAGCATCATGCACGACGTGGAAAAAGTAGCCACTCTCGCGCTGATCGACGACGCCTGGAAAGAACACCTGCGCAATATCGACGACCTGAAAGATTCGGTACAAGGCGCCTCTTTTGAGCAAAAAGACCCTCTGGTGATCTACAAGATGGAGGCCTATAACCTTTTTGAAACACTGATCGGCCACATCAACTCCAATGTAACGTCCTTCCTGTTGAAAGGTACCCTTGCGCTTGCCGACGAAAGTGATCTGCAACAGGCACAGCGCGCCGAAGCCGCGCGCCGGGCCCAGCAAGCCGCACAACGCCAGCGCCTGAGCACCAACAACCAGCAACAGATGACGGAAAGCCAGCAGGCCGCCATGCGCGCCGCCCAGTCGGCCGGACACAACGGCCCGGTGCAGCGCGTACAGCCGATCGTTAAGGAAAAAGTAGTGGGCCGGAACGACCCATGTCCTTGCGGCAGCGGAAAGAAATACAAGCACTGTCACGGGAAGTAGTTGCGCAACTGCAGGAAGCGCAATTTCCCGGAAATAAAAACGGTTTTGCCTGGCGAGTAGAGTGCGTTGCGGGGATTTCTTACCTTAGCCCCAACGTACTAAAAACACAAGCCAGGCTATGCTGATCAATCTTGCCGAACAACATTCCGTAGCTAACCGCTTTATCGCGGAATTGCGCAGTGCTGACATTCAGAAAGACCGCCAGCGTTTTCGCCGAAACCTGGAGCGTATTGGCGAAGTGCTGGCCTACGAGATTTCCAAGACCCTCCGTTACGAAGCCATCGATGTGGAAACGCCGCTTGGCATTGCTACGGCTCATGTTCCGGCTGATCGCATTGTTTTGGGTACGATCCTGCGGGCGGGCCTCCCTTTTCATCAGGGTATGCTGCATGTTTTTGATCATGCCGACAATGCCTTTATCAGCGCCTACCGCCGGCACCACAAGGACGGCACGTTTGACATTCAGCTGGAATATATCAGCTGCGGCGATCTGAATGACGCCGTTCTGATCCTGGCCGATCCCATGTTGGCAACGGGAGCATCCGTCAACATGGCCCTAAAGAGTCTCGAACGCCATGGTACGCCGCGAGCGGTTCATATCGCTTCGGTGATCGCCAGTACGGCCGGCGTGGAAGCCGTGCAACGGCAGTATCCCAAAGCCGATATTTGGCTCGGTGCGATCGACGAGGAACTCACCGCCAAGGCCTATATCGTACCGGGCCTGGGTGATGCAGGCGATCTGGCTTTCGGCGATAAATTTTAACCACTCTCCGTTTACCGCAAGTAATTATCCTGGAAAAACTCCCGGTATCCATCCAGGGTTTTATTTTTCAGGATGCGTCGGTAGTTTTCCTGTGTGATGGCCAAAAACTCCTTGTTGTAGGTGTTTTTCCCGGTTTCACCGAGAAACTCCTTGCGGTCTTTTACTTCTGCATAATAGCGCATGACCTGTTCCTTGTTGTCGAACTTCCGGATCACGACAATGGGCGTATTGGTGTCGGTGCCAAGGAAAATATTGGAAATGCGCAGTTGATCCAGTTTGTGGTACTCGCGGTTATAGTCGGAAACGGCGATCTTGATATCGTCGAGCCGGACATCGCCGGTAATAGCTACGAGGAAGTAGTGAAGTTTATCGTCGTCCAGCGTAAAGGCATCGTCGAGTGGCGCGGTGCGGCTGTTGTTGCCGGCGGCGGCATTCGGGTCGGTGACTTCGAAGCCTTTGCACGACAGCAGGCGGGCGATTTCCTTGGCCCGGGTTGCTTCGGCGCTTTCCGGATGGCGGGTAATGACCTCGGTGAGGGCCGCACAATACGCATCCTGGCCTTGTAAATTGCCGGTACACAGGGCGCTGAGCAGGGCAAATTTCGCTACCAGTGGGTTGGTGGTACCGTATTTCTTGGGGGCTTCCACACAGCGTTCGTAGGCTGATTTATAGTCGCCCTTTTGGAAGTACGCATACGTTTGTTCGTAGAATTGGTTGAGCTCGCGTTCGCGTTCCTTGTTGGCATTGGCAAAGTTGGGATCGGTCAGGGCCCGGGCAAAGGGGCTGTTTGGGTATTTGCCTACGAGTTTGTCGAAGTAATATTTTGCCCGCTCGGTATTGTTCAGATCCGTAAATGCGAGATAGCAATAATACCAGGCTTCTTTTTCATAGCGCAAGGTATCGGGATATCTGGATTGCATCTCTTCCAGTGTGCCGGTGCAACGCAGGTTGTTTTCCAGCCGGTCGCGGAACAGCACGCCGAGGTTGTACATCGCTTCGTAGGTTGACAGATGCAGAACGGCCAGTTCTTCGTCGCTGCGGGGGATACCCTGGAAAATATCTGTGAGTTCCGATTCGCTAATGGTATTGGCCTGGAGGCTGTCGGTGCCGGTGATATCCGTGGGCACACCCGAAGTCGGGCGGTTGCTGCGTCGCCAGTTGTCTTCCAGTTTTCGGTTGCCCCACAATTTGGAGAAGTCCTTTTTCCCCTTTTTCAGGAACGCATCGTTGTAAAAATAGAACGATGATGTCTTTTTTGCCCCGGCGCCGGGCACCGGAAGCGAGCGGGCACTTACCGGCGGTGTAGCCGGCGTTTTAGCCGCAGCTGTCGCCGCTTTCTCCGCTTCCTCCTCGCGCTGCTTCTTGATCTTTTTCGCCAGATCCTTCCGTTCGTCGGCGCTCATGTAATATACCCGGACGATACTGTCGTTCGTAGTTATCGTGGTGATCAGGCGGGCGATATCCGTCAGGTTTTCAGCATAGCGTTTCACCCGGACGTGGCGATCGTCGAGGGCAGGCAAAACGGTCAGGGTGCTGTCGTAGTATTTTTTGGCGGAGACAAAGTCCTCCGACTCAAAGTACAGGTCGGCCAGCAGCAGGTAGGATTCGCTGCGCTGGTTGACATTGCCCTGGCTGTAGTTCAGTGATTTGTGCAGCAGGTCGATTGCATCCTTTTTCAGCCCGTCCTTCAGGGCGATATCGGCCATGATGAAGTAGATCTGGTCGCGGTATTCCTGGTTTTTGACATCCTTGGCCATTCGCTCCAGCGATTTGTTTGCCTCGGCGCTGTTGATCTTGCCGTGTGCCAGGCCGGTCCGGATCTGGCGCAGGCGGGCATTGAACTCCATTTCATAGGCCGGGTTGCTGTTCAGCGCCATCTCGAGGGCGGCATAGGCTTTGTCGTATTGTCCGGCGCGTTCGTACAGTTGGGACAGAATATAGGCCAAGCGGGCCCGTTCTTTCTTTTTACGGGCTTCCTGCACGGCTTGTTCCAGCGGCGGAACCGCTTTGTCGAAGCGTTTTTGTTTGATCCACAAGTAGGCTTCTGCCATAGAGAGTTCCTTGCGGAGATCAGCCGGGAAAAAGGGATCCTCCCGCAGGTCGCGATACAGAAAATCCGCTTCATCGAATTTTTCCCGCTCGGTCAGCGTACGGCCGTACCAAATCATGGCAAGGGGATAGGCCGCGGTGCGTTGGAGCATGCTCTGGTCGTAGGGGTTCTCGCGTTGGATGACCGGTTCTTCCGGCTTTTTTTCGTCGCTTTTTTCGCTCCCTTTTTTGTCCTTTTTGGAGGATTTCTTTTTCTTCTTGCGGGACGATTTTTTCTTCTTTTTGCGGGACGATTTCTTTTTCTTCTTCTTCTTGATCTTATCCTTTTTCTTCTTCTCGCTTTTTATCTTGCTTTTGGATTTTTTATTGGGGTTGTATTCATCCCGGATATACTTGAAGGTCGTCTCTGCCGTTTCAAAGTCGCGTTTGAGATATTGCGCCTGGCCGACCATAGTATAACAGTCATCGGTAAACAGGCTGACGCGGTGCAGGGAAATAGCCATGGACGACTTCTTGATCACGTTATCCAGGTCGCCCAGTACCGATTGCGGATCGGTGGCGGCGTAGGGATACAGATCGAGCAGCTGATTGTAGTTGTCTTTATGCTGTGCTTCCAGGCTGGCTATGGACAAATAAAGCAGTTCGTCGGCATTGAACCAATAGTTGTATTTGGAGGTTAAATTGTGGTAGTTCTTTTTAAACCAGCCAACCTCGGCGTTTTTCTTTTTAGTGGTGACGCAGCCTGCGCTAAAGAGCAGAACGAACAGGCTCACAAGTATAATCCGGATGTTCTTCATGTTTCCCAACAAAATTATGAGGAGCTGCCGACGAGCAGCAGTGGTAGAAAAGGGTGCTGTTTTTTGCAAAATGGTTGTCTCAATGATGTAATTTAACAAAAATTGCCTGCATACGACCGCATATTTCACCCGGCGCAAATGCATTTTACGCGACCTTTGCGGTGTTCGATACGGGAAACCGGAGCAAAGTCAATACCAATTTTCCGGCAGTGCTCCCGGAATCGGGATTAAATTAAAAAGGGATGCAAAAATATTTCGGTTTTATAAAAAAACTGGTGGACTTCTTCCGGCGCAGTGAAGATGACGACCGCAGCCTTATGGCAAAAATGCGGGACAAGTACCGGTTGGTGATCATGAACGACGAGACCTTTGAGGAAATGACCTCCTTGAAGCTGTCGCCGCTTAGCGTGTACGTCTTTCTGAGTTCGCTGGTTGTGGGCACGGCCATCATCATGGTCCTGTTGATCGTGTACACTCCATTGAAGCGTTACATACCGGGATACGGCGATTTTCAGCGGGATGAGGAGATCGCCGAGCTGGTGAGCAAGGTATCCAGCCTGGAGAATGAGATTGAGGCACACCGGGCATACAATGAGAATTTTCGGAAAATTCTGGTTGGCGACCTGGCCGATATGAGCAAGGAAGCCGTAAGTCAGAAAGGCAAATCCGCAGCGCCGGTGAAAGATACCGCACCGGGCAATGTGACACGGATAGGCGAGGATGAGCAGTTGCGTACAGCGGTTGCATCCGGGACTTTTTCCGGTGGGGGTAATGACGCCTCTGCATCGGGGCTCAATCCCATCCTGTCGCGGGAGCAGCCGCTGGCGCAGTTATTCTTTATGCCACCGGTTTCGGGCGATGTCACTGCGGTTTTTGACCTGCAAAAAAGCCATTACGGCCTGGATGTCGTGGCCCCAAGGAATACGGCGGTGAAAGCTGCTGCCGACGGGGTGGTGATCTCCGCCGGCTATACGGTGGAGACCGGCTACAGTATCGCTATCCAGCATCCCAACAACGTCGTGACGATGTATAAACACAACTCCGTCCTGCTCAAGCAGACCGGCACGAGCGTCAAGGCCGGAGAAGCCATCGCGATCATCGGCAACTCCGGCGAAAGCACCTCCGGCCCGCACCTGCATTTCGAACTTTGGTATAAAGGTCGTGCGGTGAACCCTTCGGATTACATTAATTTTAACTGATCAGCCACCCGGCGTTATACTCCCGGTTCGACAAAGGGTAATTTTACGATCGTCGCTTCCAGTTTTTTACTGCCGGCTACGATCATGATCTTGTTCCCCAATTCGGCGTATTTGGATTTGACATAGCCCATCCCGATCGGTTGATCGAGGGTGGGGGAGTGGGTGCCGGAAGTGACGGCGCCGATCGTTGCGCCGCGGCGGCTTTCGATCACATAGTCGTGGCGGGGCACGCGGCGTTCATTGAGCACGAAAGCCACGAGTTTGCGTTTCACTCCTTCGGCTTTTTGTTTCAGGAACTTGTCTTTGGAAGGGAAATCGGCGTCTTTTTTGAGTTTGGTGATCCAGCCCAGCCCGGCTTCAAGGGGGCTGGTTTTATCATTGATATCGTTGCCGTAGAGACAGTAGCCCATTTCGAGGCGGAGGGTGTCGCGCGCACCGAGGCCGGCGGGTTTGATGCCCCATTTGGCGCCGTGTTGCATGACTTTGTCCCAGATCTTGGCGATGTCGCGGTTGCGGGCGTAGAGTTCGAACCCGCCGGAACCGGTATAGCCGGTAGCGGAGATGATCACGTTTTTGCAGCCGGCGAAGCGTCCGCGCCGGAAGCTGTAGTATTTGATGCTGCCGAGATCCACGTCGGTCAGTTTTTGCAGCGCTTCCGCGGTTTTGGGTCCCTGAACGGCGATGAGGCCGGTTTTCGCGGAAATATTTTGCATTTTCACATCGAAGCCGCGAGCCAGGCGTTTGAGCCAGCGCCAGTCTTTGGTTTCGTTGGATGCATTTACCACCAGCATATAGGTCTGCACGCCGGCTTCGGTCATTTCGGGGTCGTCGTCGAGGCGGTACACCAGGAGGTCATCGACGATGCCGCCTTTTTTATTCGGCATGCAGGAGTATTGCACGTCGCCGGGTTGCAGTTTGCTCACATCGTTGGTGGTGGCGCTTTGGAGGAATGCCGTGGCTTCTTTACCCTTGACAATAAATTCGCCCATGTGGCTCACATCAAACACGCCTACGCCGGTACGGACGGCCTGATGTTCGTCGGTGATCGAAGTGTACGAGATAGGCATGTTGTAGCCGGCGAACTCGGCCATTTTGGCGCCCAGCGCCAGGTGCTTTTCCGTTAGTGGTGTTGATTTCATGATAATTTCGTTTCAGGCCGATGTATGTTGATTGATTGACTTGAAGGGTGAATCCCCAACAGGTTCTTATTCCTTGCTCAGGGGTTTGGCATTTTTGGGCGCCGGGATGGCCCGGTTGCCGACCCTGCTCTGTATCCGGGATTGTGACGGCGGAGGCGTGTCGGTATGGTCGGTGCCCGGCAGGGGATCTAGTCCGGTATCGGTATTTTGCGTGTTTCCCGTTGCGCCGGTTTTTTCAATGTTGACATCGCCTGCTTCCAGTCCCATTCGTTTGCGGATATCGCTTGGTAAGGCGTTTTTGTGCACTGTAATGGAAATAGTGTTCAGGCGCATATACGCTTCCGACACATAGACATAGCCTTTCAGATCGGAAATCTCTCCCCAGGAATTTTTGACCGAATAATAGATGCCGCCCTGGTCTTCGTTGAGAATACCGGTAATATGCATGAGGTGATCGTCCTGGGTTTCCAGCCGGTCAAAAGCCTGCTGCCGGATGGGCTGCGTGATGACCTTTTCCGGTTCCCAGTATTTAAAAGTGTTGGCTACTTGCGTGGCTGTTTTGGCGGACCAGTCGGTTTCCGGCACCACAGCCAACCCGTTACGGGCCGAAAAGCCGGGATTGCTTACGTCGGCATCCCACTCCACGGTGTAGCCCTGCTGGATGGAATAATTCAGGCAGCGGATCATATCGCTCAGGGGAACGTTGAAAAACTGGCCGTTGGCAAAATTATCCGGCACCTCGAGAACAAAACTGGTCCAGAACGGATGGTGGGAGAAGGAGGTGATGTTAACGTAATCGTCGGGGTTAAGCCCCAGGTAATCGCGGAAGGAACTGGGGGTGTACTGAACATTATTGTACACGAATGTTATGGGCACCGGGCCGAATTCTTCATCGAGCAGGGCATCGATCTGGCCCAGCCAGTTTTCCGGCAGTTCGCCTTTTTTGCCCAGGGCCACAAATTCATCGCATTTATTTTTCAGGGTTTGCTCAATTTGGGTGTGGTTGAATCGCTTGGACGGATCCTTGCGGCCCGGGTAAATGGTTTCGGGGACAACGCCAAAATTGCGAATGGCATTCAGGTTGTCGTGTGCCAGTCCGCCCTGGCCAAACTGGGCTGTGCCCAGGCGCCGTACATAGTTTTCACATTTTTGGCGGTATATATTCCGGACTGTAAACATTTCCGATAAATTATACTCGCCTTTGCCCATCCGGAGCAGTTCGCTTTCGAGAAACGAAGTGGTGGAGAAGCACCAGCAGGTACCGGTATTGTCCTGGCTTTTTACCGGCGTTGCCGGCAAACGCTTGAATTCCTTGAATTCATAGGGTTCCGGATTTTGGGCCGCCAGGGTCAGTGTGCAAACGGCAGCCAGCAGGAAGAACAATATTTTTTTCATAGCTATGCGGTCATTATCATCCAATAACAGTTTAAGGGCCGGCAAAAGTACGGCGATTTTCTGCCGGAGGCAAAAAAAGAACCGTTTCAGACTCGGCAGGATAATCCCCAACATGCTAAACTGTTCAAACGGAAACCCACTGGCCCGAAACCCGCTAATTATAGGCCCCAACTTCCAGCCCTTCTTTCGGGCTGAGTTGCAACAGGATTTGCTGCGCCCCGAAATCAAGTACCATGGCATCGTTCAGGTAGAGCTCGTTTTCGTTGCGCGACAAGCGAACGCCTTGCAATGTCTGGCCAAGCAGCGGTTGCCACAGTGGTAGCACTCCCGCACTCACCCGTTGGATCGATATCTGCCGGTGCAACGTTTGCAGCTCCCGGGCGGTCTTTACCAGGGAATCGACAGAGATCAGCCTGATCGCCGTCGAATCTTCTCCGGAACTCAGGAGCAGAGTCCCCCGCTGCTCGAACACCAACTCCACGCAATACAAAAACCGGTACGGGGCAGCGCCCGGGTCGGTATTGTTGAGCCAGAGGTAATAATTGACATCGAATAAGAGTTGCGCTTCAAACGATTGCAAGGCCTGAAGGTCCGCCAGGCTAAAGCAGTCGGGAGGCGTTTGGTCAGGAAAAATTTCATCCGTTTGCATCCGTACAAAGGTAAATTTTCATCCTTTAAAATCGCTCATTCTTCTTATCTACGAAAAAATTCGTAGAAAAATTTGCAACTACGAAAAAATTCGTAGAAACTTGCAGTGCAAACGGACTACAAACGCATTTATCAAACTCAATTTATGTCAGTAAGCAAGCCAACCGAATCTGAACTGGAGATCCTGCAATTGTTGTGGCAGTTGGGCCCCAGCACGGTTCGGACAGTGAATGAGCATTTAAACGATCCGCAAAATCCGCCCCGCAACGGCCGCCGTTCCACAGGCGAAGTAGGGTACACTACTACGCTGAAGATCATGCAGATCATGCATGAGAAGGGTTTGGTGACACGGCAGGAGGACGGTCGCACGCACCTTTACACTGCAGTGGTGAGCGAGCAGGACACCCAGTCGGCCTTGTTGCAGCAGTTTGTGGACTCGGCGTTTCGGGGCAGTGCGATGAAGCTGGTGATGCAGGCGCTCGGAAACCACGAGGCCAGTCAGGCCGAGATTGACGAGATCAAGGATCTGATCGCTCAGATGGAACAAAACCAGTCGAAGCCATGATAAACAGTCCGTTTTTTTTATCCGAAACACTGGTCCACGCCCTGGGTTGGACGCTGGTGCATTCGCTGTGGCAAGGCGCCGTCATAGCGTTGGCGCTCTGGTTGTTGTTGCCGCGGTTGCGCGCTGCCCGGCAGCGGTATTGGGTTTCCTATGCCGCTTTGCTCAGTGTTCTAATGGTTGGGCTGGCTACTTTCGGCTTGGAATACAGCGGGCATGCGATTGCACAACCGGTTACGGCGGTTTGGGAGGAGGCTCCCGGCGCCGGTCTTGCAGAACTGACCCCCGCGCCTGCTCTTGCACCTGATACATGGGCTTCACTTGCCGGCCGGCTGGAGCCTTATCATCCGTTTATCGTCGGGGTTTGGTTGCTGGGGTTCCTGTTCTTCCTGCTTCGCCTGGCGGGTGGCTTGCATTATGTGCAACGTTTGCGGCGACGGCACAATATTCCTGCCCCGGCAGTCTGGCAGGAAAAGCTGCAGGGCTTATCCGTCCGGATTGGAATTCGCCGTCCGGTTGCCCTGCTCGAATCTGCCCTGATCGGGGTGCCGGTCGCCCTGGGATTCTTCAAGCCGCTGATCCTGCTGCCGCTTGGAATGGTAAACCAGCTCCGTCCGGCTGAAGTGGAAGCTATCCTGGCGCACGAGCTGGCGCATATTGCCCGGCGCGACTGGTTGTTCAACCTGCTGCAAACCCTGGTCGAATCGGTATTTTATTTTCATCCGGCTGTTTGGTGGATGGCCGCCACCATCCGCGCCGAGCGGGAAAACTGCTGCGACGATACAGCCGTAGCGCTCACGGGAGATCGGCTGTGCTACGCCAAAACACTGGTTCGCTTGCAGGATCTCTCCCGCGCATCTGCTTCACCAAGCCCCATCCTGGCGCTCAGCCTGGAAGGTTCCACCAATTTGCTGCGCCGGCGGCCGCTGCTGCTGGAGCGCATCAAACGCATTCTTCATCAACCACAACCATCTTCCTTACTTATGGAAAAGACAATAGCCCTGGGTATTTTTGTTGCCCTGTTCACCCTCTGGACCCTTCGGGCAAACACTCCCCCTGCCCTTACGGAAAGTATCCGGGAAATCGCTGAAGCCAAACTGGCCTGGTTTGGTGCTGAGCCGGAAGGCAGCCCTGCAGCCTTACAAACTGCCGGCGATACCCTGCCCAAGCCGAAACAACGCCAACGGATCGTACGCGAAGACGACGATCAGCGCGTTGAACTCGACCTCGACAACGGCAAGATCACCCGGCTCGTTATCGACGGCAAGGAGATCGCTCCGGAGGCCTACGATCAATACAGCAGCCTTACGGAATCCATGTTGCGCGAGGCGACTCCGCCGCCCCCACCTCCGCCGCCTGCACCAGGCATGGAATGGGAAGTCGCTCCGGCGCCTCCCGCTCCACCCGGCGTCTGGGATCTACGTACACCTGCTCCGCCCCCTCCGCCTCGCGCCCCCGCCTCCCGGCTCAGCACGGATAAAGATGACGAGGGCAATACCATCATCCGCCTGGAACGGAACGGAAAGCCCGTTGAAATCCGCGTAAAAGACGGAGAAGTCTGGGTGGACGGGAAAAAAGTGGAAGAAGGCGAAACACTGGATCTGCCTGGCGGCGAGAACCAGTCGCTCTTCTGGAACGACGGTAACCGCATGTTCCGGCTCGATGGCAACCGCCTGCGCTTCAACAGCGAAGACGGTGCGGTGATCGAAATTCCGGCGCCTGCCGATGCTCCGCATTTTTTCCGTTTCGATACGGAAGACGGCAAACATTTTGAGTTTAACCAGGATCACAACCAGTTTCATTTTGAAAGTCCTGAAGGCTTTCACTTCAAAAGCCTTGATGATATAGACATAGAGATCCCTGACCTTTCCATTACCCGGGAGGAACTGCAACGCATTCAGGAAAAAACCATGCGCAACCTGGAAATTCAGCAAAAAGAGATGGAACAGCAACTTCGGGAAATGGAAAAAGAGCTGCGCAATGGTCGGAAGGAGGGTACTGTTGAGCAAAAAGAACGGCGAAAGGCCCTGGAAGAAGCCAGGCGATCACTGGAAGAATCCCGCAAAATACAAGGGGAAGAGCTGGCCCGGATACACCGCGATCAGGCCCGCGCAAAGGAAGATTTCCGCCGGGCACAAGCCGACCAGCGAATCGTTATCCGGGAACGCAATCGCACCGAGTCAATCAGCAGTGTGCTCAAGAATGCCCTCCTGCGCGACAAGCTCATTTCCGATCCAGACAATTTTTCCCTGGAACTTTCCGGCAAAGACATGAAAGTGAACGGCAAAAAACAAGCGGCCAACATCCACCGGCGTTATCTCGACCTTTATCTCGACAAAACGGGCAAAGAACTCGGGAAAAAGGATAACTTTCGGATCGAAGTTGAGAACTAATAACCGGATCCGTTGATTAAAATACTCTATGTTGAAGACGAGCCTTTCCTGGGCAAGATTGTCCGGGAAAGTCTCGAAAGCCGCTCTTTTGACGTACACATGGTGGCAGACGGGGCTCTGGTCATGGACGCCCTGGCCCGTTTCCGGCCGGATATCTGCGTACTGGATGTGATGCTTCCGCACCGCGACGGCTTTTCGCTGGCGGAAGAGATCCGGCAGGAACAACCGGAGCTGCCTATCCTTTTTCTGACGGCCAAAGACCAGACAGAGGATGTGCTCAAAGGCTTTGCCGCCGGAGGTAATGATTATGTGCGCAAGCCCTTCAGCATGGAAGAACTTATCGTGCGGGTCAAAAACCTGGTAGCCCTTGCAAATGGCCAAAAACAGGCTGCGCGCAATCCCGGCGAAGGAATTGCTATCGGCCAATACGAGTTTTTTCCGCTGAAATATGAATTGCGGTACACCCCCGATGAGTCCGTGCGGAAACTCAGCGCCCGCGAGGCCGAGCTGCTCAAGATTCTCGTCGAACACCGGAACTTTACCGTAGCCCGCAAGGAAATTTTGCTCCGGGTATGGGGCGACGATCATTTTTTCAACTCCCGCAACCTCGACGTGTATATCACCAAACTGCGGGACTACCTGCGCCGCGACCCTGCGATCGAGATCATCACGATAAAAGGCGTGGGGTATCACTTTGTGGCAGGCTGAAACGGCTGCTTACTTTAACCTATTCTTGACAACACGGGCCGATTGTTTGGGGTATTTTTGCGGCAATATGGAGCTCGATCGCAAGTTTACCGTCCTGAACAGCGCCCGGGCAGTGGCTTTTGCTGCTTTTACGCTGTTCGCACAGGGCCTTGTCGCCCAGGTCGCTGATAATCCGCGGAATGAAGCGCGGATCTATGATATGGACATTATGTCTGTACAATTTCACCTGCGCGGGGCGCCGCTCACATTCCCGATGGTGGACCTGAAAGCGGCCAATGGTACCCTGATACTCGAATTCGACCATCTGGGCACCGACATCCGCGATTATCTCTACACTCTCGAACACTGTAATGCCGACTGGCAACGCTCGGACCTTGACGACAACGAATACATCGACGGGTTTACCGAGGACCGCATCCTGGAGAGTTATAACTCGTTCAATACCTTGCAGCAATACGTCCATTTTACCCTGGCGTTGCCCAACCGAAACATGCGCTGGACCAAATCGGGCAATTACCTCCTCAAGGTGTACGATAATACCGAAGAGAAACAATTGGTGCTGGTTCGCCGCTTCCTCGTCGTGGAGTCGGGCTGGAGCGTGGCCACGGACTTTGTGCGACCGGCACGTGTGGATAAAATGAATACCCATCAGGAAATTGATTTTGAGGTAAGTACAAAAGGCATGCGGGTTCAGTACCCGCAAAAGGAGGTTCAGGCTTATGTGCTGCAAAACGGTCGCTGGGATACGGCGCTGGGCCCTATCCCGCCTTTTGTGGTCCGGCAGGACCAACTGGTGTTCGACTATCAGGACAAGATCGTCTTTCCGGCAGGCAAGGAATGGCGGTATTTCGATATGCGCACGTTCGATTACCGGGGAGAATTTATCCGTGATATTCGCCGCAGCGCCAGTGATTATTACGAAGTTACACTCCAAATGGATGAAAGTCGCGCCGGAGGTACCCACCTGTCCTACGGCGACCTGAATGGCCGGTTCAGCATCGAAAACCTCAATGCCAATCAGGGGCTCGATGAATGTGATTATGCGGAAGTATTGTTTTCCATCAAACAAAATCTTCCGCTGAATAACGAGGATGTCTATGTGTTTGGGCAGTTATCCGACTGGCAGTTGAAACCCGAATTCAAAATGCGTTACGAAGAAAGCGTACACGCTTATGTGTGCGAGGCCTATCTTAAACAAGGTTACTACAATTACCAATATCTGGTGGTAAACCGCAAAACCGGCAAAGCCGATGAAGAGGGCTTTGAGGGCAACTGGCACGAAACCGGCAATGAGTATCAGATCCTGGTGTATTACCACCCCTTTGGCGTGCGCTACGATCGCCTGATGCTTTCGGCGACCATGGATACCCGGATGCGGTAACCCCGCTAGTGGTCTTCCGGCCGGCCCAGTATACTGCCTCCGCTAAACCTTTTTTGGATTTCCTCCTCCTCTTTCAGTTCCTCTGCGGTGGCTACGGGAAGATCCATTTCTGTCATTTTGGGTTGACCGGCATCCACCCAGGCGGTGTACCAGGCATTGGCCACAGCGTGAATGGCATCCCGCATACGGCGCTCAACCATGCCCTGCAGCGCATCCTGATAGGCTGCCGCAAAGTCCCGGCAGGGAGCGATGATCACGACACCGTTGCGCATATCCGGACACATTTGCCGGTCTTTTGGAAAGCTTAACCGCAATGCGCGTTCCAGATCCAGCACGCTGTCCACCATTTCGTGGCTGCTCAGCACCATACTCCAGAAGTAGTCGGTGGTTTGGGCTATGTATTCGGGTTTGCCGACGAAGTAATCGTATTCCGTATCGGCAAAGAGTTCGGGGATGCGGCTTTCCCAAAATCCGTGTATGCCTTCCTGGCCGGTTTTTTGACCATTATAGTTGCTGGTGGTATGCAGGGGCACATGGGCATCGGCGATATAATGCCCCATGTCGGCGCAAAGGCGGAGAATGCGTTTGCTGTCGCGGCGGCGAAAAGCCTGGGTCAGGTCGCGCTGCATTTTTTGCAGGTGCCAGGGCACAATGCCGTGGGCAGAGAGGCTTTCCCGGAAAAACGCGTTTTCCAAAACCGCGAAGTCATTACCCTGGCTGCGCAATAGGACATTGAGCGTATCTGCGTTGAGTGTTTTGTCCTCGTCGCTGAAACGGGGCTGTATATGCCGGGCAAAATACGATTTCCACGATGCTTCTGGTTCGAAAGGAACTGCGCGTTCGCCTCCGAAGACGAGCAGGGTGTCGCCTGCGCTGTTGACACCCCAAATATCGCAGTATTGCAGCAAAGCCTCCAGGAAGGTACGCGGCAGGTATTCGAACGGTGCCTCGCCGTATTCATCCAGATCGATATAGTGGCGCGGTGCTTCCCAGGTGGTGGCATAGCGCCGCATATCCGGGTCGGTGGCATGGTCGGAGACCCAGTCGATGTTGGGTTTGAAAAAAACCATCATTTCCGGAGGCAAGGTCAGTGCGGCGAGACGATTGATCCGCCGATGGGCGAAAAAGCCCCATGCCGGTCTGCAAGGGCCGTCCTGAATACCGGGATTTGGCGCCGGGACGCCGGGAAAGAATCCGGTCAGCGCAGTAAGGACGATCAAGGCAAGCGGTAGAAACCAGAAATATTTTCGCATAGATGATCGAAACAATTAGGGTAGCGGATCGAGCGGGTTGGCGGACCAGGCTTCGGCTTTTTCCGCAAAGAGAATCCTCGTTTTTGCCCAGGTGGACTGGAAGAGTGCGGAACGGCGGTAGGCATCCAGATCGGCTTCGCTGTCCCAGACGCTGAGGGTAAACAGTACGTTCGGATCGGCGGTGTACTGAAGCAGTTCCATGTGCCGGCATCCCGGAAAAGCCCGAATTTGTGCCTTGCTCGGCTCAAATACTTCCTGCAGAAAAGTCCCTAACGATTCGGGGCGGAAGGTCATTTTGACAATGCGTTTGATCATGATGCTGTGCAGACTTGTTTGGGCAAAGGTAGCCCGGTTCGGTGCAAATCACCTTTGGAAAAGCATTGAAATTCCCATTTGACCGGGAAGGAACGTTAACAAACCGGTTTAATTTGCAGGGCTTGGCCGGAGTAACGTAGTTTTGAAAGATACAAGATAACAATCCAAATTTGATTGCCATGCGTTTGTCCAGATTTCCCCTCCTTCTGTTTTCACTAGCTATCGGCCTGCCCGGCACTAGCGCGCAAATACCCGGCCGTGCGGTGTTGCCTTACGAGTTCTCCCCATCCGTACGGGAAACCCCGGCTCTGCCCATTCCAATGGCAGAGACTAATTATTTTGTAGCGTTCACCCTGCGCTGCACCGGGGATTCGCCCGGCGGTGCTTTTGCCGTACGGGCTGCGGGTGCTGACCGGAACTGGAATACTTCCTGGTTGCCCTTGGAGGACGACGGTCATGTAGCGCTCCAGACAGGCATACGGCAATTCGAGATGGTTTTTTTGCCGGCTGAAACCCGCTTTGTTCAGGTTCGCCGGACAGACGGCGCCGGAGCACTGGAGGCCGAACTGATCTTTTTCTCTCCAGTCGATCCAACTGTTGCAGACCCGGCTCCTGCAATGGTATCAACCATGGAACGTTCTGCCTGTCCCTGCCCGCTGCCTGTATATGTAAACCGCACCGGCTGGGGTGGCCCGCCTAACCAGCAGGCCGGATGCACGCCGTCGTACACCAGTGTCACTCATTTGATCGTACACCACCAGGCCGGGGCGGCCAATCCGCCCTATTCCGCCGTCGTATATGCTATTTGGCAGCAACACGTATTTACCAATGGCTGGTGTGATATCGGATATAACTGGGTGATTGCCCCCGATGGAACCGTGTATGAAGGCCGCGCGGGTGGCAATAATGTCCTGGGCGCGCATTTTTGTGCCCAGAATGCCAATACGATGGGCGTGTGTTTTCTCGGAAATTTTCAAAACGACCAGCCAACGCCGGCCGCATTGTCCAGTCTGGAGCATCTGCTTGCCTGGAAATGCTGCGACAGTAACATCGACCCCACAGGAACCTCCCTGCACGCCGGATCGGGTTTGGTGCTTAAGCACATCAGCGGGCACCGCGACGGCTGTTCGACGCTCTGTCCGGGTGATAATTTGTATGCAAAATTGCCTGAAGTGCGTACCGGTACCAATTTGCTGTACAGCGATCCCACCGGTTGCGACGGAATCTGGCCTCCGGGCAACGACGATTGTGATAATGCTTTTACGCTGTTCAGCGGTACGAGCTGCCAGCCTGTGGCAGGTACGACGGATGATGCTACCGCTTCCGGCGTTCCAATCCCGACCTGTAACGGTTTTACGAGTACCACCGCACTGGATGTCTGGTACCGGTTTGCCAGTGTTGAAACGCACCATCAGGTCACGGTAACGCCCAAGGGGAATGCGCCAAATGCAGTTGATCCGGTCATTGCTGTGTACGACGGAAGTTGCGCAAATCCAGTCCTCGTTGATTGTGCTGATGCTCCTGGCGGCTCTGGCGTGCCGACCGTGCTGGACCTGCCTGATTTAACCCCCGGCCACATTTACCGGATACGGGTGTACGACTACGGCGCAACTGCAGCCAGCGATGGCCGTTTCGATATTTGTGTCACGCACGGTCCCGCCGTGGCCACCTGGGAAGCTGGGCAGGAGCGTATGGTACAGGTCTTTCCCAATCCGTCTTCCGGTCCGGTAACGATACAGATGCCTTCTGCAGCGGAAGCCCTTTTGCGCTGCTTTGATGCCGGGGGACAGCTTGTATTGGAGCAAAAGACCGATACAAGGGTGGTCCGACTTGATCTGGCCGGACAGCCCCAAGGGGTGTACGTACTGGAGATCAGGACAGCAGATGGGGTCTGGCGGCGCAGACTGGTGTTGCAGTGAGCGATGGAGCGCGCTCACGTATTATAATTTCCGAAACACGGCTACGTAACCGCCACCGGGCGCCATAGGAATTGTTATCGTATCGGTACCCTGCACGCGCCTGATGAAGCGCCGGAAATCCTGTGCGTTGCGATGGGCATTGACGCCGTCTTCGTAGACCTCCATTTCGTACGTACCTGGCGGAAGGAAGTCCAGGGAGGCGGTCAACGTACGGGCCTGCCAGTCGGTCATGGCGCCCAGATACCACAGGCCGTCGGCAGCCTGGCGTGCGAGAACAACAAAGTCGCCGACTCGTCCGTCCAGGGCGACCGTTTGTTCCCAGACGGCAGGCACGTGCGCCAGCAGACGCAGGCACTCTGGTTCCTTGCGATAGTTTTCCGGGTTATCGGCCAGCATTTGAAGCGGACTTTCAAATACGATATACTTCGCCAGTTCATGGCAACGGGTGCCCAGGGAAGCGGGGCGGCTCCAGGAGGGAAACCAGTCGGAACGCTGATAATTGAGCATGGCGCCGGGGGTGTAGTCCATTGGGCCCGCAACCATTCGGGTGAAAGGCAGGGTGACATCGTGTTCGGGGTCGATGCGCTTTTCTTTGTCCCATTTGGATTGTTCCAGGCCATAGACGCCTTCAAAGGAAAGCACATTGGGCCAGCTGCGCTGCAGCCCTGCGGGTTTGTGTGCGCCGTGAAAATCAAGGAGGAGCTGTTGTTCGGCGGCCTTTTCAGCCATACGCCAATAGAAATTGACTGCCGGCTGGTCGTCGCGTTGCATAAAATCGATCTTCAGGCCTTTGATCGCCCATTTCTTCAGGTTGGGCAAGAGTTCGTCGAATTGCCGGTCTATGGAAACCCAGGTTACCCAGAGGATCAGACCGACATTTTTTGCTTTGGCATAGTCGGCCAGTTCATCCATATTCAGATCCGGATTGACCGACAACAGATTCCCGGGATCGGACCAGCCTTCATCGAGTATGATGTATTCCAGGCCGTTTTCAGCGGCGAAGTCCACATAGTGCTTATAAGTATCGGTATTCAGGCCGGCGATAAAGTTTACGCCGGAGATGTTGAGGTTATTCCACCAGTCCCAGGCGACTTTGCCGGGTTTGATCCAGTCCGTGTTTTGAATCCGGCTGGGCTCCGCCAGTAGCCAGGGCAGCTGATTGACCAGCAGATCGGCATCGCGTTGGGCTACCAGAAAGAGCCGCCAGGGGTAATTTCGCTGCCCGCGGTTCTTGGCCAGGAAAGGTTCCCGGTCGGTTACTTTGATATCCCGGTCGGATGTCTGGATAGTATATTTCGGGTAGTTGGGGAAAACGCCGTTGAGTTGTCCGTTTTCTCCGCTCCGGAGCCAAAGTCCCGGGTAATCCTGCAGATCGGTTTCTGTGAGGAGCAGGGAGCTGCCATTCTCCAGTTGCAGAAGGGCGGGCAGGCTGGCGAGTTTGCCGGGAGTTAAGCCGGCCGGAGAATAGGGCTTGAAAATCCGTTCGTTATGGGAATAAAAGCCGTCTTCTTCGGGGTAGAGGATTGTTTTTACGCCTGTTGCCTGTATCTGGCAGGTTTCGCTGCGCACCGTTGCGTTTGCTTCCTTGAAACGGGTGAAAAACCGGTAGGCAACGCCTTCGTTATACGCGCGGAACACGATCCCCCAGTCGCCGGCACAGTGCAGGGTGAGTTCGTTGTAGTGCTCCCGGATCGTTGCGCTTTTTTGGTGCACAGCCGGGTATTGCACCTGGTCGAAGGTCTTTGTTTCGGAGCGCAGCACCGTTGCCTGTTGCCCAAGGTTTCCCTTGCCTTCGATTTCCAGAGCGACTGGAGATGGGGAGAGTATGGGTTGCCCCTTTTGTTCGAGCCGCCAGCGGAGCCCCGCCCTGGTTTCCACGACAATTTTAAGCGTTTGGTCAGGAGAACTCAGGTTAAAGGTGTTTTGCGAACAGAGAACAAAAGGTAAAAGGGCAAAGGCACAGCAAAGCAGGCGTTGGATCATGGTACAGTAAAATTTAAATCAGATCAGAAATTTTCCGTCCTTGTAGATCAGTTCCCCGTCTGCCCAAACCTCGCCCCCCCGGGTCATATCGGTGATCATGTCCCAATGCACGGTGGATTCGTTTTTGCCGCCGCATTGCAGGTAGCTTTGTCCGATGGCCATATGCATGGTACCGCCGATCTTTTCGTCAAACAGGATGTTCTTGGTCATCTGTTGTATCCCGTAATTGGTGCCGATTGCGGCTTCGCCAAACCGCCGGGCGCCGGGGGTCTGGAAGATGCGATCGAGGAAATCCTTGCCCCGGCGGGCTTCCCATTTTTCAATGTAGCCGTCTCTGACCCACAGGCGGACATCTTCCACCTCATTGCCCTGATAAATGCCGGGGTAGGAAAAATAGACGGTACCGTTTACGCTGTCCTCTTCCGGGCTGGTAAACACCTCGCCGGAGGGCATATTATTTTGCCCATCCGAGTTGATCCAGGTCCGGCCTTTCGTGGAAAAAGTCACATCTGTGCCTTCAGTGACATATCGCATGGCGGTACAGCCGTTCAGGTGGTCCACGATGCGTTGTTGTTGCGTGCGCACTTCGAGCCAGGCTTGTACGGGGTCATCTTCAAAAAGTTTGCAGGCGTCGAAAACGAACCGTTCGTATTCGCTGAGACTCATACCAGCCTCCTGGGCGGAAGCATCGGTGGGATACTGGCAGAGGTTGCGTCGGAGGCTTTTATCGGCAATGCGTTCGAAGTATGCTTTGTTTACCGGCTTGAGCGTTTCCTGGCGGATCTTGGCACGGTCGCCTGGTGCATTTTGCATTTCGCGCAGGTTGAACGGCGCCCGGATGGCGAGGAAGCAATCGAAAGTCTCCATAGCCAGCTGGTGTAGTGGCGGAAGTGTCTTGAGGGCGTCATTGGAGGCGTTTTCCAGGAAGAGGCGCTCGCGTTCGCGAAAGGAAAGGTCACATTCTACCAGGGCGGCGCCGGCAGCCAGGGCTTCGCGATACACTTCGCGCAGGAGGGGTTCTGCCAGTGTGGTGGTGCTGATGTACACTTTATCGCCGGGCGTAACGCGCAGGCAGTAGTGGGTGAGTAGAGCGGCGTATTTTTGAAGGATACTCGTCATGGGTGGTGATTTTGGGGTAAAAATAGGATGTTCAACGCAAAGCGGCGAGCTACTGCGCAATCAGCAGTCCAATTCTGCCATAGGCACGCTGATAGGGAAAGCCAAATTTACAGATTAACGCATTCCGGAAATCTTGCATTGCCACTCAGATATGCTCCTATTGTAGTGTTTGCCGCACTTTTGTCACCCTATCAGGCGCCACTTCAAGCAGATCGACGATCTGTTGGTCGGAAAACCCTTTTTGTATGAGTTTGGCGATGATGGTTTGGAGCGCCATTTCTTGTCCCTCTTCCAAACCCTCTGCACGTCCCTCCGCACGTCCCTCTGCGCGGCCTTCCAGGCGGCCTTCCTTTTTATAGTACTTCCGGGCTTCTTGTTCGACCAATTCCAGGATTCCCATATTTTTTCGATTTTGTTGGATTTTTTGTTCGAAGCGATCATATAGTTCTTCGCGGTCAAATTTCGCGTAAAACTTAATAAATTCCAACAGGCGTCTGATCCGCTCCCGCGGGAATTGCCGTTTTAATAAACGCCGTACCAGCTGGATTTTAAAGTTCATCCGTTCTTCGTCGTTCCTGCTGTTTTTCTGGAGGCCATACCATGCCGTGGCAAGTGCCAGGGCAAACGGGTTATCTGAGACTTCCAATCGCGCGATATCCAAATCCATGATTTTGCATACTCCAAACCGGTATTCGAGGCTGGTTCCCATGAACGAATAGTGGTAGCTTGCCGGCCGGAATTCAGGATTATCATCAGCCAAAATGACCAATGCCGTTACATTTCGGTGATAGCGATCCCGTATCCGGTATTGATAAATATACATTCTTTCGGCAAACGCCGGGTCTGTATAGGACTGGGCTTCAATATGCAACAGAAACCAGCTGTCGGTGCCATCCTGCAGCCATACTTTGACCAAACGATCCACGACGCGCCGCTTTGAGTGCGATTCGGGATAAATTTTCTGTAATTCCTGGTCTAAAAACTCCGGTTTGCGGTTAAAATCAATTTGTTCCACATAAGGCAGATAAAACCAATGCAGAAAATCTTCGAACAGATCTTCCAGGATAGCCTTCCAAAGCTGATCTCGGGTTACGGTAAACATGGATTCTTGTTGTTATCATGACTTTGGCTGTTTTTAAAAACAAAAATGATATTTTTTTCTTAAATAAAAACATTTTATTTTAATTTTATCGCCACGCGAAACTTGCTACTTTTGCCGAAGCATACACCCGGAATCACTGACCACATTAAAAAAATGGCCCACTATCTCGACGAGCTCAACGACGTACAACGCGCGGCGGTGACCACCACGGAAGGACCGGTGCTGGTAATCGCCGGCCCCGGCTCCGGAAAAACGCGGGTGCTTACCTATCGCATTGCCCACCTATTGGAAAAAGGCGTGGCGCCCTGGCAGATACTGGCCCTGACTTTTACCAACAAGGCCGCCCGGGAGATGAAAGAGCGCATCGAACGGGTGGTGGGCCCCAAAGCGCAACAGGTGTGGGCCGGTACCTTCCACGCGATCTTTGCCCGGATACTTCGCTCGGAAGCCCAAAAGATCGGCTTCCCTTCCAATTTTTCCATTTACGATACCGACGATACGATGAGCCTCCTGCGGGCGATCATCAAGGAAATGAACCTCGACCCGCAGACGTACAGCGCCGGCGCCATCCGCTCGCGCATATCCCTGGCCAAGAGCAACCTGATCACCCCGAAAGCCTACCGCGATAACGCCGACATGATGCAGCAGGACCGGCAGGCCAAACGCCCCTATATCGTCGATATTTATGAGAAGTACACCGCACGCTGCCAGCGCTCCGGCGCCATGGACTTCGACGACCTGCTGCTTCAGCTCTACCGTCTTTTTCGCGACCACAACGACGTGGTAGCCCGTTACCAGCAAAAGTTTCGCTATCTGCACGTCGATGAATTCCAGGATACCAACTTCCTTCAATACGCTATCCTGCGGCGGCTGGCCAAATATCCCGACAGTTCGGAAAATGTCTTTATCGTAGGCGACGACGCCCAAAGTATCTATGCTTTTCGCGGCGCTACGATCGACAACATCCTCGATTTTGAAAAAGATTACCCAACGCTCCAAACCTTCAAACTGGAGCAAAACTACCGCAGCACCCACCATATCGTTTCGGCAGCCAACGAGGTCATTTCGTACAACCGCCGCCAGCTGAACAAACGCATCTGGACGGAACGCGAGGACAAGCACAAGATCAAACTGGTAAAATGCGTAACGGATGACGAGGAGGGGCGCCGGGTTGCCGACCTGATCCTGGAGCAAAAACACCGCCACCACCTGCCCAACGCAGAAATTGCCGTGCTGTACCGCACCAATGCCCAAAGCCGGAAGTTTGAAGAACACCTGCGTCGCCTCAACTTGCCCTATCGCGTCTTCGGCGGTCTGTCGTTCTATCAGCGCAAGGAAGTAAAGGATTTTGTGGCCTACCTGCGCCTGGCCGTCAATCCGAACGACGAGGAAGCGCTGCGTCGCGTGATCAACTACCCCACCCGGGGGATCAGCGCCGCCACCGTGGACAAGATCAGCCAGTACGCCGGGGCACAGAATATAACCATGTGGGATGCCATGCTCTTTGTGGACGTAACCGACCGGGCCCGGAAAGCCCTCGCCGGCTTCCGCGGTATGGTGGAAAACTGGCAGCGCCGCGCTTCCACCGATATCGCCTTTAAGCTCGCTTCCGATATCCTGCGTTTGTCCGGCCTTCTTGACAATCTGAAAAGCGATAACAGCCCCGAAGGGATTAGCCGCATGGAGAACGTCAATGCCGTGCTGGATGCCATCAGCGAATTCACGGATGCCCAGCCGAATGAACTTAACGACATTTCCGACGATCGCTCCCTGGCAGCCTACCTGCAGACCATAACCTTGCTGACCGATGCCGACGAAGCCGGTAACGAGCGCGACTATATTACGCTGATGAGTACCCATGCCGCCAAAGGGCTGGAGTTCCGGAGCGTGTTCGTCACCGGGCTGGAAGAAAACCTCTTTCCCTCCTTTATGGCCCTGGAAGACCCGAATGGCCTGGATGAAGAACGCCGCTTGTTTTACGTGGCCATTACGCGGGCTAAAGAGCTGCTCACGATAAGCTATGCCCAAAACCGCTACCGCTATGGTCAGATCCGGACGAGCGAGCCATCCCGCTTCCTGGAAGAAATCGATACCCAGCATTTCGAATTGCTCGGTGGCATTGGCGCTTCACGCCAGGCGGCGCCGCAACCCCTTGGCAACTCCAGGGCCAGTGTGTCCGGTTATTTTGCCAAACCCAGAACGCGGCAGACGCCGCAACCGGTAAGCCAAAAAGGCATGGAAAACTTTGTTGCGTCTCCCCCCGAAGCTATTGTGCCCGGCGCAACGGTGCTGCACCTGAAGTTTGGCGAAGGCGAAGTAAAAAGCGTGGAAGGCCCCCAAGGGAATAAAGTCGCCACCATACGGTTCAAAGACGACGAACTGCCCGAACGCCGGATCGTATTGCGGTTTGCAAAATTGCAGGTGTTGTAAGCGCCTACTTTTTTAGCAGCTCTCCCATTTGCCAATCCTTCCCTTTCCGTTTGATCAAAACCACATATTCCCCTGCCGGCAAATTGGGAATAGCCAGGCTGTTGCCGCGTAGTTTAGTCTGTATCCAGACTTTTCCGTCGGCGCCTACGATCCTTATCTCCACCTTTTCCTTTGGCTTCAGTCCGGCAATGCGCACCGAATTGCTTGCCTGGTCGGCCTCTACCGGCAGGTCAAAACCGACTGTACGGGGCTTTCCCGCTTTTGCAACGGCGCCATTGAACATCCAGCGGTAGGCTGCCGCGAATTCGCGCTGCCAAAACCACTCCGAATGCTGACCATCCGGGGGAACAGTCATATAAATATCCTGCGGCATATAACCAGCCGAAAGCATGGCGTTGCCTACTTTAATGATGTCTGTTTCCACATATTCGGGTTCGTTGCCGCCGGCGAGAAAATACACTTTTGACGGGTAGCGTTTCGGGTGTGCCCGCACGTCATCGGCAACACTGTTACCCGCGAACCAAAATGCCGGCGAAAACACGCCCGCCTTGCAAAACACCTCCGGCCGCTCGGTAATGGCATACATTGAGATGAGGCCGCCCATGCTGCTGCCTGCAATACCGGTCGTTTCGCAATCGGGCAGCGTGCGATAGGTCGAATCGATATGGGGCTTCAGTGTTTTGACTATAAAATCGAGGTACTGAGCGCCCTCGCCGCCGCCGTATTCCGGGTTTTTCCAGGGGGAATACTCATCCAGCCGCTTACTGCCGCCGTTATCTATGCCAACGACAATACAGCCGTAGTCGCCCTGATTAAACAACTGGTTGAGGGCTTCATCCACCTGCCATTCGCCGAAGCTGCTGCTTTCGTTGTCGAACAGGTTTTGCCCATCATGCATGTACAACACCGGGTAGCGCTTTTTGGCGGTAGCGTAGTCGGGCGGCAGATAGACCCAAATGCGGCGCTTACGTTTCAGCTGAGGCATGTAAAAGTCATCGTCGAGGACAAATACATTTGGCGCCGCCGTGCCGCCGCCGCCAGTGTCACGGTCTTCCCAGGCCGGTATGCTGATCTGGACAGTTTTGGGTTTGCCGTCATAGGATACGGTGTGGTTGGGCACATAACCGCCCGCAGCATTGCCCTCCACGGTGCTCCAGCTGCCGCGGGTGACTTTGTATTCTACCTGTCCTTTTGCCGGGTTCAGGGTTATGGTGTAGGCTCCGTTCTCCGCCGGGCTCAGGACAAAGTTGCTGTCTGCGGCGTTCCAGTTGTTAAAATTTCCGACAATATAAATTTTGTCGTTGGCAGGGGTATTGGCTGGTATGGAAGTAAGCCGAATGGTGAGCTGGGCCGAAAGGCATAATGGAAGAAAGAAACCGGCGATCAGGAAAACGGGACGTTGCATAGTTCAAAAAGCGGGGTGAAAAAAAGGCGATCAAATTGCGCCGCAAAGGAACGGCTTTACAAGGGGAGTTTATTAATTTCCCGGTAATCTTCCGTTATTTTACAATAAAATGAGAACCCTAGCACGCTATTCTTACGGATTCAGGCAGCAGTACTTTACGCACCCGTATCTTTAAACCAATTATTTATAAAACCACGAACCATGCGCCAGTCTACACTCTTTTCAAGGCAGATTCCATTCGCTGTTTTTCTGTCTTTATGGTCTTCCATGCTTTGCGCCCAACCGGTTTTTACCGAACCGTTACCGGAAAAACC
>CAYVDV010000002.1:0-7975 GCA_964450465.1 uncultured Saprospiraceae bacterium | reverse complement strand
GCCGGCAAATCCAATCTGAGCCTGGGTGGGCACTCTTCGGCTTCGGTCAACCAATACATCCAGGACGGCGGATCGAACAACGCAGCGGTTGGCCACCGCCGCTGGATCCTCTACCACAAAGCCAATCAATTCGGCTTCGGCAGCACCAACTCCGGTACCGCTATGTGGGTGATCGGCTCCACCCGGACGCCGGATACGATCCCGGCGTATATCGCCTACCCGAGCCCGGGTTATTTCCCCAAACCGCTGGTTTATACCCGTTGGTCTTTTTCTATACCAGGCGCTAATTTCGGCAGTGCAATCGTAGAAATGTTTGACGAACAAAATACCGCCCTCACCGTCAATATTGAATCTGCCACGGCAAACGGCTACGGCGATAATACGATCGTCTGGAATGCCAATACCGGAACTATGCCGCTCACGGAAGACAAACTTTTCCGCGTCAAGCTCAGTAACGTCGTAGTCGGCGGACAAACGAAATCCTACGAATACACGGTGCTTGCTATTACCCCGGCATATTACAGCAGTCAGATCGCCAAAGTAAACCCCACTTGCGGCGCCAGCAACGGCAGTATCAAACTGTCCTACCCGCCCGGATACAAGAATATTGAGTGGAGCAATGGCGTGGTTGGAAAGGACAGTATTGGCAACCTCCCCCCGGGGACCTATTATGCCATGGTTACAGATAAACTGGACTGTGTGCGGATCGACACTATTGAGTTGATCGATACATCACAACAGGCCACAGCGGCTATCACCTATTCCGGCGACCTGAATATTTGCCCGAATGAACAACTGGAACTCATTGCTGCCGGGGGTGTCAATTATCTTTGGAGTACGAATGCTACATCTTCCGCTATTTCCGTCACGGCAGGCACCTATACTGTGACGGTCACCAACGCTTTTGGCTGTACGGATGAAACGGCTGTTTCCGTTTCCGCCGTTGCCAATCCTCCCGTCTCAATTACGCCCTCCGGCAGCACCCAGTTCTGTGCCGGAGAGAGCGTTCAACTCAATGCCGGCGGCGGCGAGACATATTTGTGGAATACAGGTTCGGGCAGCCCGGCGCTCTCTGTAAGCACCGGCGGTACCTATACTGTTACGGCCACCAATTCCTTTGGTTGCACGGCCAGCGCAACACAGGCCGTGGAGGTACACGAGCTTCCATCCGTTTCAATCACGCCCTCCGGTCCCACCTCCTTGTGTGAAGGCAGTAGCGTGCAACTAACGGCTGGCGGCGGCTCAACCTATGTTTGGAGTACCGGGGCAACAACTTCCGCCATTTCGGTAAGTACTGCCGGTACATATACGGTGACGGCCACGGATGCTTTTGGGTGCAGCGGCAGCGCTGCCCAACCGGTTGAGGTGCTGAGCAGCCTGCCGGTCTCTATTTCACTCTCCGGCTCTGCTGAATTTTGCGAAGGCCAAACCCTACAACTCACGGCAGGCGGCGGCGGCACGGCCTTCCAGTGGAGTACGGGCGACACCGGCCCTGTCATTACCATCAACTCCGCGGGTATGTATGCCCTCACTGCCACCGATGCACAAGGATGCACCGGAACGGCCAGTCAACAGGTAACGGTTCACCCACTTCCATTCGCATCCATCAGCGCCTCCGGGTCCCTGGTCCTGTGTACCGGACAAAGTGTTGCCTTGACTGCCGCAGGAGGCGAAACTTATCAGTGGAGTACAGGTTCGGGTAACGAGACGCTTACAGTAAATGCTTCCGGTGCATATACCGTGACGGTTACTGACGCAAATGGCTGTATTGCCAGCGCTACGCAGGCGGTGGAGGAACAGCCGGATCCGGTCATAACGATCACGCCTTCCGGCCCCACCACTTTATGCGCAGGCAGCAGTGTGCAATTAGCCGCCAACGGCGGCGCCACCTACCTGTGGAGTACCGGTGTCGCAGGGGCCGCTATCACCGTGAATACGGCGGGCGCATACACGGTGACGGCAACGGATAATTTCGGCTGTACTGCGAGTGCTACACAATCCATCGCGGTACAAAACACCCTGCCCGTCGCCATCACGGCCTCCGGCGCTACGGAGTTTTGCGAAGGCCAGATCGTCCAGCTTGTAGCCAGCGGCGGCAGCAGCTATCAATGGAGTACGGGCGCCAGCAGTGCGACCCTTGTAGTGGACAACTCAGGAACCTATACGATCACCGCCACCGATGGCCTCGGCTGTACCGGTACGGCAAGTCAGATAGTCACCGTGCATCCCGTTCCTGTGGCCACAATCACAGCCTCCGGCCCGCTGGAGTTTTGTGCCGGGCAAAGCCTGCAACTCAGTACAGGCGGTGGCGATCACTACAAATGGAGCAACGGCGCCACAACCCCGGCGATCTCCGTAACGGCATCAGGGAATTATGCGGTGACGGTTTCCACGGATTTCGGTTGCTCGGCTACGGACAGTGAACAAGTTGTCGTCCTTCCCAAACCCAACGTCTGGATTCAGGCCATCGGCCCGACTACGCTTTGCGAAGGCCAGACGATATACCTGGTAGCTATCGGCACCGACAGTTACCAATGGAGCACCGGCACTACGGAAAAATCAATCCCGGTGAGTACTGCCGGTACCTACACGGTAACAGCAACCAATAGCTACGGTTGTACCGGAACGGCTGTGCAAACGACAAGCGTACTCCCAAGTCCGACGGCAATAATTACCCCCTCTGGCCCGACAGATCTTTGTACCGGACAAAGCGTACAACTGACAGCCAGCGGAGGCGATACATACCTGTGGCAGGATGGATCCGGTACTCCGGTAATCACCGCAACCGCTTCGGGCACTTACATCGTAACAGTATCCAATGCAGTGGGTTGCTCCAGTGTGGCGCTACAAAATGTGGCGATACATCCCAATCCGGTTGTTACACTTTCCTTGTCCGGGCCTGCGGCGTTTTGCAGCGGCCAGGGCGTGCAATTGACAGCCAGCGGTGGGCTTTCCTATCAATGGAGCAATGGCAGTGCCGGTTCGGCGGCGCTTATTGAAACGGCGGGTACCTATACCGTGACGGCGACGGATGCATTCGGCTGCACCGGAACAGCATCGCAAACCACGACTGTTTTCCCGCTTCCGGTGCTCACAGCCCTTGCCGGGAATGTTATGCCTTTCCAAAATAGTATAGAAACGTACAGCGTGCCGGATAATTTGCCGCAATTTCAATGGCAGGTTAGTGGCGGCAGTATTTTATCCGGAGCCAACAGCAGTCAGATCACCGTGCAATGGTCGGATGGGAACAGCGGCAAAGTCTGTGTAAGCGGTACGGATGCCAATGGCTGCACCAGCAGCCCGCTGTGTAAAACCGTAGTTTTGCAAACGGTAGTTGGCACTGCGGAAACAGCGCCTTTGCCTGGATTGGCGGTTTATCCCAATCCGTTCACCTATGGTTTTCGGATAGTACTTTTGGGAAGCATGGATGAAGCGGGAAACAAACAGCTCCGCCTGTTCAACAGTTTGGGTAGCCTGGTGTACGAACGCAACTTCTCAGGGGCCAGTTTCGAGGTTGAACCATCGGCCTTGCCCGCCGGTATTTACACCTTAACGGTGACCGGGCCTGCCGGCCAATTGGCCGTGAAGCGAATACTAAAAGAATAGCGGATCAGTCGTTGGCCCACAAATTGCTGGGCGCCTGCTGACCGGCAGTCCTGGCATTGATGATCTGTTCCTGTTGGTTGATGCTTTCCTGGTGCACGGCTTCCAGGAAAAGGGAGATGAATTCGGGGCTCAGCTCATTCTTTTCGCCCCGGCGTTGCAGTGCTTCGCGCAGGGCGCGAAAGCGCTCGGGCTGGAGCACAGCCACGTTCTTCTCTTTTTTGATGACGCCGATCTCCTTCACCAGATGCATGCGCTGCGCAATGAGCTGGATGATCTCCTCGTCAATCTCGTCGATCGCGCTGCGGCAGTTTTCCATTTGTGCGAGGAAGTCCGGATCATCGGTAGTGACGGCCCGGCGTATCAGTCCCCGGAGCATTTCCCCATAGCGCGGCGGGGTGATCTGTTGGGAGGCATCGCTCCAGGCTTTGTCGGGGTCGGGATGCACTTCCACCATCAGGCCGTCGAAGTTGAGATCGTATGCTTTCTGTGCCGTTTCGGCCAGAATATCGCGTCGACCGCAAATGTGGCTGATATCGCAGATCACTTCCAGGCCGGGAAACTCCTGCATCAGATCGATGGCCATTTGCCAGCGCGGCACGTTGCGGTATTTGGAATCGCCATAACTGGAAAACCCGCGGTGTATGGCCGCTATCCGCCGCAAACCGGCTTTGTGCAGGCGCTCAATGGCGCCCACCCACAACTTGTAGTCCGGATTTACAGGGTTCTTGACCAACACGGGAATATCCGTGCCTTCCAACGCGTCGGCGATCTCCTGTACCGAAAACGGATTGACTGTGGTGCGGGCGCCAATCCAGAACACATCCACGCCATACTTGAGACAATCGTACACGTGGTGCGCATTTGCCACCTCGGTCGTAACCGCCAGCCCCGTCTCTTCTTTTACCCGGCGGAGCCACTTCAGTCCCTGGGTGCCGATACCTTCAAAAGCCCCGGGACGGGTGCGCGGCTTCCAGATACCGGCGCGAAACAAATCGATGCCCTCGCCCTTCAGGCCGTGGGCTGCCGCCAATACCTGCTCTTCCGTTTCGGCCGAGCACGGTCCGGCGATCAGGATGGGGCGTTTGAGATTGAAAACAGGTTGAAAGGTCATTTTTTTAATGTGGTAGTTATCGTCATTGAGGGTTGTTGAAGGTCATTATGGTTATTAAGGTCATTATGGTCATTGGGAGTCATTGGGGATTTCCGGGGAAAACAAATTCCGGGCAGTCGGGGTTGTTGGCCGGGGGGTATTTTTCAGTTGGTTGAGGTATTCATCCAGGCGCCCTTCCTGTTGCGCCCGGATAAGAGCAGAGCCGATGATGGCATAATCGGCCACTTCCAGTACGGTAAATACCTGTTCCGGGGTGCTGATCCCGAAGCCGATCCCAATGCGTGCCCCGGGGGTGTGCGCCCTGATCCGCTTGGCCATTTGTTGCAGTTTCGGATGCAGGCTGAAGGTACTGCCGGTGATCTTAAAATCGGACATCAGGTAGAAAAAATCGTAGCCTGCGGCTAAAATTTGGTCCAGACGGGAATCGGGTGTGTTGGCCGCCAAAACGGGCACCAGTTCTTTGCTGTTAGTGAAGGCGAATTGCTTTTCGGAATCACCTGCGCCGGGAACCGGCAGATCAGGTACGATAACATGGCGGATCCCCAGGGCTTTCAAGGTCTCAAAAAAACGGTTTGGACCATAGGCGTACACCCGGTTCAGGTACGACATGACGATGATCTCCTGCTGTGGATACTTTTCCCGGAGCTCGCTGATCGCCTGCAGGCTGGCGGCAACTGTCACCTGTTGTTGTTCCACCGCAGTCCTGCAGGCTTCCGTGATGACCGGGCCGTCGGCGGTAGGGTGTGAAAACGGGATTTGCAGCTCAAGAATACCCATGCCCGCGGCAATGTAGCGCTCTGCTGTCCGGATGCTCTCCGGCAGGGTGGGGTAGCCCAACACCAGATGGGCCATGAGCGGCAATTGGGTGTGTGGTTCCGGTGCTTCGCCGGACTGCCTGGAATATGCTGGTGCGGAAATCATTTGCATGGATTTAGTGCCTGGAAACAGATTCGTTCGATGCGGATGTATCGGTCTGCCCGAGCAGATGGACGGCATAGCTGCGCAGGCTTGCCTCCTGAAAATGCCGCATGGTAATAAACAGGTCTTTCTCCCCGCGCCCGGAAGCATTGACCACTACCACCGCCTCGGGAGGCAGCGTAGCCGCCAGCCGGAAAGCATGTGCAAAAGCGTGCGCCGATTCAAGGGCCGGAATAATACCCTCGGTGCGGGCGAGCGTTTGAACGGCCTCCAACGCTTCCGCATCAGAAGCCACGGCGAATTCCACCCGGCCGGCATCGGCCAGCCAGGCCAGTATCGGGCTGACGCCGCAATAATCCAGCCCGGCTGATACCGAATGGGTACCGGCGATATTGCCATCGCCGTCCTGCAAAAAATACGAGTGATAACCTTCAAAAATGCCCAGACTTCCCTGCAGCAATTTGGCCGCATGCTCGCCGGGCTGCGTGCCGTTGCCGCCGGCCTCTACGCCGATCAGGCGCACGTCTTCCTGATCGAGAAAATCGAAAAACATCCCCATCGCATTCGAACCGCCGCCCACACAGGCGATACAGGCATCGGGCAAACGCCCGGTCAGTTCCACGCATTGCCGGCGGATCTCCTCTCCCACGATCTTTTGAAAAAAGGTGTTCATGGCCGGATACGGGTGCGGTCCGACTGCCGAACCGAGCAGGTAATAGGTCTCGTCCGGATGCGCCACCCAGTCTTTAAACGCAGCGATTACCGCGTCGTTGAGGGTCTGGCTGCCGTCTTCCACCGCGACTACCCGTGCGCCCAGCAACTCCATCCAGTACACATTGGGGCGCTGCCGCTCGTAGTCCTTCCGGCCCATGTACACCGTGCAATCCAAACCGAGCCGGGCGCAAACGGCAGCTGTAGCGTAGCCGTGCTGCCCGGCGCCGGTTTCGGCAATGATGCGTGTTTTGCCCAGGCGTTTGGCCAGCAAAGCCTGGCCGATACAGTGATTGATCTTGTGCGCGCCGGTGTGGTTCATGCCTTCGTTTTTCAAAAATAACTGTGCGCCACCTATCCGGGCCGTGAGCCGGGGCAGCGGCGTCAGGGGTGTCGGCCGGCCGGAAAACTGCTGAAGCATGCGGTGGAATTCCGCCAGAAATGCCGCGTCCGTTTTAATCGCTTCAAATGCAAATGCAATCTCCTGCAACCCGGGAAGCAGTACTTCCGGAACAAAACAGCCCCCATAGGGGCCAAAATAGCCGGTCGATACGGAAATTTGCCGCCGGTAATCTGTTTCTACAAGTGTCATATTCGAATGTATCAACGTACTGGTACAATGATGCAAAGATAAATGACACCATCTGATAAATTCAAGTTTCCGGCAAACTATTTTCAGGAAGCGAATTGGGTGCTGGATGTATCTGTGTTGTATTCAGCAAACCGTCAAAAATATAATTCCATGCCGCAACGCAATTTTCTTCTTACCATAGTCCTGTTCGCCGCTTCGCTGGCTTCGCTATCGGCCCAAGTGCAGGTTCCGGCGCTTTGTCCCGGCGATCCGAAGCCGTCGAATTCCTGCCAGGATGCCTGTGTTTCCTGCCAGTTTTTTAGCTATACCGGCATTAACGACACCTTTTATCCCTCCCCGGCCCCGGGGTTTTGCGGTACGGTCAGCAACAACACGTGGTTTGGCTTTGTCGCAGGTGCTGCGCAGGGTGAGTTTGTACTGGAAGCGACAAACTGCTATGTCGGCGACGGGATGCAACTGGCGCTGTACGACGATTGCGAAGCTGCCCCAATTGCCTGTATTGCCGGCCAGCAGGGCGGGGCCGCACAGGTGCTAAATCTTAGTGCCACCCTCGTTCCGGGCAAGACTTATTTCCTGATGGTAGATGGCTATAATGGCGATATCTGCGACTTCACACTGTCGGCTATTCCGCCGGCCGCCGGTTCTGCGCCGGGCGTTGGTACAGTGGGTAATTTGCAGGGGCCTGCATCCTTGTGCCCTGGCGCCATGATGGAGTATTCCCTGCCGGCTGATGTGCCCGGGGCCGGCTATTACGAGTGGACGGCGCCGCCAGGCTGGCTGATCAACGGACAAGGCAACGGGCCGCTTGTGCTCCCTGCGCCGGCGGGAAAAACGGTGACGGTGATAGCCGGCGCCACCAGCGGCCAGTTAAAAGTGCGCCCCTTCAACGCCTGCAATTCCGGCACCGCCGCGGTAAAGAATATACAGATAGCGCCCATACCGCCAACCATACTGCCGTCGATCACGATCTATCCCGATGATTTGCCTTATTTACTCTCGTTCGGAGAATTGGCAACCGGCGCCGGGATCTATGAAAC
>CAYVDV010000001.1:58824-59900 GCA_964450465.1 uncultured Saprospiraceae bacterium | reverse complement strand
GACCCCTAATGACCCCTAATGACCCCTAATGACCCCTAATGACCCCTAATGACCCTAATGACCACCAATGACCCCTAATGCCCCCTAATGACCACCAATAACCCCAACAACTACCTTAATGCTATACATCATGAACAGAAGACAAGTTATACAACGCATCGGGACCCTCGTAGGCGGCGCTCTGTTAGGGGCCGACAAAGCATTGGCTGGCAACATTGATTGGGAGGCTCTGGCAGAATTGCCGGAAAACGCCAGTATTGGATTGTTCAGCAAACGGCAAATACGCTTCATGAATGAGGTGGCTGAGACGATCCTGCCGGAAACCGGCACACCGGGCGCCAAGGCTGCCCGTGTAGGGCAGTTTATGGCGGTGATTGTCAGTGATTGCTACGAAGCGGAAGATCAGCAGATCTTTCTGGCGGGTCTTATTGATCTGGATAACCGTTGCAAACAGGCTTATGCAAAAACGTTTATGCGTTGCACCCCGGCGCAGCGGCATGAGCTGCTGGTCGGATTGGACCGGGAACAAAAAGAATATTACCGCAACCTTAAACCAGGCGATCCACACCATTATTTTCGCTTGATCAAAGACCTGACACTTTGGGGGTATTTTACCTCGGAAGTCGGCGTTACCCAGGCGCAGCGGCTGGTGGAAATTCCGGGCCGTTATGAAGGCTGTATCCCGTACCAGCCTGGTGACCGGGCCTGGGGGGGATACTAAAGGCTAAGCCGCATGAAACACCGTAATTTACCCCGCCTATTCAAAATTGACATTTCCTGAATATATTCAGACGCGATATCTCGTCCCTAACGCAAAACACTCACATGTCCACCACAAAGATCAATCTGGAAAAGGAGAAGAATATTGATGCCATGCAACTGGCTATTGGGAAAATGAATCGCCTGTTCGAGGTCATCGAGGAAGGCGGTGGGAAAAAGCGCATTGATAAGTTGCATGCCCGCGGTAAAATGAGTGCCCGGGAGCGGATCCAGTATCTGCTCGATGCCGGCAAACCTCAAATTGAAATTGGCGCCTTTGCCGGTTACGAGATGTATGCCGAACACGGCGGTTGCCC
>CAYVDV010000001.1:54579-58724 GCA_964450465.1 uncultured Saprospiraceae bacterium | reverse complement strand
GCCGGGGGCGCTTACCTGCCGATCATGTCGGACGAGGCCCTAATTGTGGAAGGGACCGGTTCGGTTTTTCTGGCCGGCCCGTACCTCGTGAAAGCAGCAATCGGCGAAGATGCCGATCAGGAAACACTGGGCGGCGCCAGCACGCATTCCGAGATTTCCGGTGTAACAGATTACAAGATGCCGGATGACAAGACCTGCCTGGACACCATCAAAGACCTGGTCGATAAGATGGGGCGTTTTGACTCGGCGGGTTTCGATCGCGTGCAACCCAAGCCCCCTGCCGGCCAGCCGGAGGATATTTTCTCCATCTATCCGGAAAACGGCGCCAAGCCGTACGATACGCTCGAACTCCTGCGTCGCCTGGTGGATGAAGGCCAGTTGACCCAATACAAGGAACACTACGGCAAGACCATCATTTGTGCCTATGCGCGAATCGATGGCTGGGCTGTTGGGATCGTGGCCAATAACCGTCAGGTCGTGAAAACGGCCAAAGGGGAGATCCAGTTCGGCGGGGTGATCTATTCCGATTCGGCGGACAAGGCTGCGCGCTTCATTCTGAACTGCAACCAGAAAAAAATTCCCCTGTTGTTCCTGCACGATGTCACCGGGTTTATGGTCGGCACGCGCTCCGAACAAGGCGGTATTATCAAGGACGGCGCTAAAATGGTGAATGCCGTGGCCAACAGCACGGTACCCAAATTCAGTGTAGTGATTGGAAACTCCTATGGCGCCGGCAATTATGCCATGTGCGGGAAAGCCTACGATCCGCGCCTGATCGTCGCCTGGCCTACGGCCAAAATTGCAGTGATGGGTGGCGAACAATCGGCCAAAGTGCTGACGCAAATCCAGGTGGAAGCGCTCAAAAGCAAAGGGCACGCACCGGATCCAGAGGCGGAGCGGCAATTATTCGAACAGATAAAAAGCCGCTATGAGGCCCAAACCACGCCATACTACGCAGCGGCCCGCTTATGGGTGGATGCTATCATCGATCCGCGGGAAACCCGGCGTTGGGTCAGCATGGGCATTGAAGCGGCCAACAATGCGCCGGTGGAAAAATTCAACCCGGGAGTGATCCAGGTTTAGAGATCAAAAAAGCCCAGGGGGTTTCGTTCAAAATGCCGGATCTCCAGCCCGTTGTTTCCAAAACGCATGCCGCGTTCAACCGGTACGGGTGAATCGTATGCCTTGACGAGCAACAGGCCGCCAAAACACTTGACCAGAAATTTTCCGCTTTCAAATACGGCGACAACCGTGCCGGCAGGCCGGTTTTCGTAGCCAAAATCATTTAAGTCGAACACCTGGGCGTCCCAAATGCTTATTTTCTGCTCGCCGGCAAAAGTAAATGCGCCGTTAAACGGCCGGGTAACCGCCCGAATAAAGCGTTCGAGTACATGCACATCCTGTCGCCAGTCAATAAGGCTGTCCTCCGGACTGCGCTTGGGGTAGTAGCTCGGCTCGATGGAGCTGTCCTGCTTGCTCAGGTGGAAGTCGTTCCGCACCAGTTTTTCGATGTTGCGCTCGATCAGGTACTTCATTGCAAGGGTGTTCTTGAAGTGCATGGTTTCGGCGCTGTCCTGTGCAGTGACCTGAAACTTGAAGGTATCCACGATATCGCCCGAGTCAACCCCGGGGTCATAGCGGAAAAGGTTGGTGTAGAAGGACTGGCGCCCTTCGATGATCGACCAGTTCATCGGCGACCGCCCTCTGCCGAGGGGCAGGTTCATCGAGCTGCCATGCATGCCAAACGCACCGATCGTCATGCCGGAAAGCACTTCGGCGGGAATCAGCCGTTGCCAACCCATTACGAAGGCAATATCGATCCCAAGGCTTTTGATATGGGCCTGGTCCGCTTCATGCTTGAGGGAATAGTATTTAGCCTGGTACACGGAAATACCCCTGGCTTCGGCTTCCGCCTTCAGATCCAGATAGTCCGCCACATCATGTTTTTGCCCCGCTTCGGGAGCAATGGTTATGAGGTGGCGGACTTTGTAAGGGATATTCAGGTTGTCCAGTAAAAACAGGGTTGTAGCCTTGCAGCCAAACACCGCCAGCTGGTCACAGATGTTCATTAATTTTTCGGAATGGGATGCAATTATTAGAGAAATCTATTTTCAGGGCATCCACACGTTGTGTATAATATACCTTCAGTTTGTCCAGATTGGAAGGCCCGTCGAGCATCCACCAAATTGGGTGAATAAGCAGGTGGATGGACTTTTGCTGCGCAAACTCCGGCGAATCGAATGGATGGCCAAAGCGCCAGATACCGGTGGAATCCGAAAAATATTTTACATCGCGGAAATACTTGGATTGATACGTATGCTCAATTCCGTAGATCGGCGTGTCGTATTCCTGGAAAAAAGTGTTCGGCCGGTGCAGACTGATAATCTCTACGTCGAGCTGGAAAAACTCCCGGAACAGAAGCACTTCCATTTGAAGCCCTTTGTGGAAATCCTCGTAAATAGACGGATCGAAGTGGATACTGATCTTGTGTCCCATTTCCTGGATCAACAGAATGTTCTCGTGATCCTGTGGGGAGAAGATGTTGTAGAAATTGGAACGCAGCAGGAAGAAGTACGTCGCCTTGATACCTAGCTGCTTTTCGATCAGTGCAGACTGGAGGGCAAAGTTTGTGTCGAAATCAATGTCGTGCCGGAGAACAATCTGCCGTTTTGGATCCTTGAGTTCGTCGTAAAAACAAAACCGGTAGCCGTGGTCCTGAAAGGTCCGCAGAAAGTTTTCATAGGACCCGAACCGGTTATTGGGGGTCTTCCAGTGATTAGACCCAACCTCTGGAGACGTCAGGTTTTGTTGTCTTTGTGAGAGTAAAAAATTGACCATACGAGAGTTCGCTTTTCATTAAAAATACGATGTGATGCCCATAGTATGCTTACATCGCAGGATTAGGAAAAAGATTAAAAAACTGGATTAAAAAAAGAACCCGTATTAACAACTACGTACTCGTTTGATAAAAATATTATATAAAGCTTTCGCGGTATATTTAATATCTGTCAGCAATGGATTGCGCTCATACGCTTCAAGATACCGGCGTTCTATTTCTACAGTGTCTTGCAAGGATTTCGGGATTTCGACATAAACCGGCGGTATAAGCCCGGGTTTAAATTTCTTGCGGTACTCCTGAAAATCCTCCGGGTAAAGGCTGAAATAATGTTTGCTGATTGGCCGTACACCAAAAAGCTTCAGGTCTCCCCGGATAAGATTAAACAACATCGGCAATTCATCGATCCAGTATCTCCGGCAAAAACGCCCCAGGGTAGTAATACGCGGGTCATCCACGAATTTAGAACCAGTGCCCAGGCCAGCCAAACCGTTCCGTTCATAAATAAACTGTTGAACGTATTCGGAATAAGGTGACATGGTACGGAGTTTCAGCACTTTAAGCGGTTTTCCATGTTTGCCGACCCGGTTCAACTTGATGAACGGGCCATACGTAGCTTCCATGTTAAAGTCCGGCTTGCCTGTTTTTTCCGCTGCAAAGTACAACATACCGTTAATTTCCAAAGAATCCAGCAGCCGAAATCCGCAAGAATATAAGCGGCCATACGTTTCCATCTCCGAAATTACACGGTTTTTCCCGTCTGTTAACGAAAAATACGACTTACGAAGGTACGGAAGTTTGGGCCAAAGTCGCTTGGTAAGAAAATCAAAACTGTAAACGACCTTGTTCAGCGGACGTGGATACTTAGCCAACAGCTGTTCTTTCCGTCGCAGGGAGGTTTTGACGCAGCCCACAAAACACCCCCCTTCCGGGAGATACTGGTTGACGGACTCCAGGAATTTGTTGATATATCGAATATCATTTATGCGTTGGGTGTTGATGACCAGGGCGGAACTTTCCTGCGCCAGATCACTGACCCAATCCGAAGTACGCGCATTCAGTAGCACCGCTTCCCCGATGGCACTTGGGTCCACGTTGTGCTCTATGAGCTCCACCACCTCGGCAGGCAACTTGTCACCCAACCGGTGTCGGGTAAGCAATTCCGGATTGTTCTCTTGGTAAATAACCATAGCCATGCGTCACATTTTATTTTTAGTGATTTAATAATTACCAGACCACTGGTATGAAGCAAAGGGGGATTATTGCATCGCTGCGCAACAGATTAAAGTTTATACTACATCCGGCATTT
>CAYVDV010000001.1:0-54479 GCA_964450465.1 uncultured Saprospiraceae bacterium | reverse complement strand
GGGGATTATTGCATCGCTGCGCAACAGATTAAAGTTTATACTACATCCGGCATTTGCAAGCGCCGAGTAAAACCGTATGGATACAGGTATAAGAACCCACACTATTCCAGTTGGATATTATCCGATGGTATTCACAGGCGACCAACTTCCCGATCATCTCACAGCAGGATACGACCAGGATCAAAAGCGTATTGATTACGAGGGGGAAGCGCCTGATATTCAGTAGATTAAGATGCTCATGGGTTCGTGCGGCCTTCGAAGGGGGGGAGGGAATAACCACACAGGGATTGAAGCGAAATGGTCAGATATCTATTATGAGCAAAACAGGCTGGATATGCTTGAGTTACGCGGTTGTGCATAAATTAAGGATGTTTTGGGCAGCAACTGCGTTGAAATGGTGTGTAAGTCAATTCATATTGAATAGTATTGTTTTTTAATAAGGCTTTATGTATTAAAATAAATAAGTATAGATTGATGAATAGTTTTATTTTTTATTCACCGGCTCTTTAAGCAGCCAAAACTATGCCAATACTCAATTATCAACGGCCGATTTTCCGGATCGCATTTTAATTAACCAGTACTTTGCGGCGTTTTTAACCTGCTGTTGGTATTTGTCCGTCCACCACAGTCGCGGATTATCCGTCCAGCGTTGCGGATGAAAGTTGATCATAACCTGATTGGGAAATTCCCCACTCCGGATGGCTCCGATGATATCCTGAGTAGTCCGGAAATGCAACCGGAAGCGGGTGTTGACTTTATCGCGCACACTTACGGAACCGCCATCCCAGCGCCGGCCGGTGTCTGTAAGATAGAATACCTGGTTAAAATCGATATCAAAGTATGGTTCTCCTGTAATACCATAATTGCGGTATTGATAGTGTTTCCATACATCTTTATTGTCGAAAGGCGAGCGCGGGCTTCCGTGCATGCAGATCGTCGAAACCGGTACTACAGCGCGTAGTTTGGCCAGGTGTTGCTCAAACAACTGGATGGCCTTATGGGGGTCCCCCTTTGCGAAATCCATGTCTTCATAGTGGTAGCCGACCTCATGTCCCAGGTCATAGACTTCCCGGATGACTGTTTCATCAAAGCTTTGCGGGACCATGCGGAAGTAGTAGCTGCCTACAATGCCTTTTTCATTTTGTATCCGGGCAAATTCCAGGCTGTGCAGTTTGCGGTCGTCCACGTCGTGGCGGAGCAGGATCACCCGCTCCTGTGGCTGAGAGAGGAAGTCATTGAACGTTTGAAAGCGGTAACCCGCCCGTTTAAGTTCATCGAGCAGTTCCCGGTAAATGGAGAGCGTAAAATCGCGCATAAGTACGTGGTTTTAAGCGTAGATTAAAAAGGCATGTGTGTTTACAGGACGTTGGCCATGTATTTATCCAGATTGTACTGATAAACCCGCTTCAGGCCTTCCAGCATACGCACTTGCGGCGTATAGCCCAAGTGCCGGCGTATTTTTGAAATATCCGCCTTGGAGTGTTTGACGTCGCCCGGGCGTTCTGGACCATACAGGGGTTGAATATCCTTGCCGGTGATTTGCCGGAGCATATCGACCATTTCATTCAGGTCAACCTGTTCGCCGCAGGCTACGTTATACACCTGGTTCAGGGCCTCCCGGTTGTCGGTAAACAGGGCGAGGTCGTTGGCGTGCAGGGCATTGGCCACATAGGTAAAATCCCGGCTGGTGGTACCGTCACCATGGATCCGCGGTTGTTTGTCCTCGATAAAGGCTTTACAGAAAATAGGGATCACGGCGGCATAGGGGTTGTCGGCGTTCTGGCGGGGGCCGAAAATATTGAAATACCGAAGGCCGACAAAAGGAAGGCCGTAGGTGCGGGCAAAGACTTCGGCATAGAGCTCGGCGGCGTATTTGCTCACCGCATAAGGCGATAAAGGCCTGCCGATGCGTTCTTCCACTTTAGGCAGTTCGGCGCTGTCGCCATAGGTACTGGAAGAGAAAGCGAGCACGATACGCTCCACACCGGCTTCCTTGGCGGCGTGCAGGATGTTGACGGTGCCGCCCACATTCACCTCGTTGGTGCGTGCCGGGTTTTCAATGGAACGGGGCACCGAGCCCAGCGCGGCCTGATGGGTTACCTTGTTTATCCCGCGCATTGCCCGGGTGCATACGGAATAGTCGCAGATATCGCCTTTGATAAACTCAAACTTCGGATGCGATTCAAACTCGGCGATATTTTCATAATACCCATTGGAGAGATCGTCCACTACGCGGACCAACCCGACGCGCTCGTCGTTGAGGTATTTTTCCACCAGATTGGAGCCGATAAAGCCGGCGCCTCCGGTGATCAGTAAGTTGATTTCCATGATGGATTTTTTATTGGTGCACTGTTTTTTTGATACCGGTCAACGATAAAATCATAGTAATACCGGGTAGCATTTACTTTCGTGTCCAGGAAGGTTTTGCTCCGTTCCCGGTAAACTTCCCGGTTCTCGTCTAACACGCGATCTACCATATCAAAGACTTTGCCGGATTCGGAGGTGTTGAATACCAGGCCGAATTGTTCCATCTCCTGGCAGTTGGGATCGACGAACGTACTGATGTACACACAAGGTGTGCCCAGAATACCGGCTTCCACAGCTGTGGTCGTTCCTTCGCTGATGACGATAGTCGCGTAGTTCAGTACATGGTGGAATTTATCCGGCGGCATGCGCAGGACGAAGGGTTTCAATTCTTCGGAAACTCCTCGTTCCGAGGTAATGAATACTTTCATGCGCTCCGACAGTTTTTTTACCAGCCTGACTTTGTCCTCCGCAGACATGCCCTTGTGCCCGACGTCGTGTGTGGCATTCCAGGAAATAAAACGGATAATCGCATAATCCTCGCCCTCTTCCACGCCCAGCCATTTTTGAATAGAGGGGTCGGGGGTGAAAAATTCCGGATGCAGGTAGGCGATTTCATGGTAGCCGTTGTAGCGGATCTGCTTGGGTCCCAGGTCTTTCGGTAAAACATCGGGCGTAAGGATCGCATCGGTAAACGGCCGGTACAGGATTACCTGTTCCATATTGCCGGTATCTTCAATAGCGAGGTTTTTGGCCCCAAGCAGGAATGCGGCGTGTGCGGCATAGGGCGTACCGTGGCTGATAAACAAATCCGGCTTAAAGCGCAGGCCGGTCAGGAACATTTGTACGTCGTACTGGATCAGACCCCATAATTTGCCCGGGAGGCTGCGGTAATGCTTGCCAAAACAAACATAAGGGAAACCTTCTGCTTCCAGCAGGTCCAGTTCAAATTCCTTGTCGCGCGCAGTAAACAGCACTTCGGAGCCATTCTGCATCAGCAAGCGGGCCAAATGTTTGAACAAATGCACGTGTGCAGGATGTCCAATGTCAAAGATTATTCTCATTATCGTATGGTTTGATAAACTTTTAATCCCAATTTTCCGACCCGGTACAGGGAACGGCTGAGTACCTTTTCAAAGCGGCCGTATGCAACCTGCTCTCCGCCAAAACGGGCCTTGAATTCGCGGACGCCGTATTCATCGTCGGGGCGCCCGGCTCCCATAAAATCGAAGCGGGCAAACCCGTTGCGGGCGGCATATTCGATGGGCGCCCAGGAGGCCAGCACGCTGGGGTGTACGCCGCTGACTACCCCGTTTTCACCGCATACATACCATTGGTAGATCACTTTATTGCCGTACACCGGCCCTACACTGCCCCCGATTACCTTGCCGTCCAGTTTGACCACGAAAACCTTGCCTTGCGGCGATTTCCAGAGATTGACAAACAGATCAGGGCCAGGCAAGGGCTTTTTGACTTTTTCTTTATACAGTTTGTCGAGCAGTTCGTACAGCTCTATCACATCTGCCTCTGATTCCGCTTCGGATACCGTGGCGCCGGCGGCCAGCGTAGTCTTGATCTGCCGTCTGCGGTTGCTGCTCAAGCGCGCGCGCGCGGCGGCTTCATCATCCGTATTGACCAGAAAATTCAGGTGCGGGCGGAAATGGAAACCGCTGGCTTCAAATACCGGCTGCAGGTCCGAGCAATCGAAGAAATTCCGGAATTCGATAAAAATTGCCTTTCCCTGCGCGTGCTTCTTCAGAGCACTTAGCAACTTTCTTGCCACTTCTTGCCCCTCCCGGTTCGAATTATCGGGTAAAATGGGCCCACCCCATACGATGAGCCGCCGGGAGAACCAGGATTTCAAGCCTTTGCCGTCCGATTGAATGACGCCTAACAGCGAGCCTGCTATGGCGCCGGAATCGGTTACGGCCAGGAATAGAAAAGGTTTGTAGCCGCCGACGGTCTGAATAAACCGCAAAAAATCGGGGCTTTGGAAATAGTTCGCAGTGGGCGCCTGGGCCAGGAATTGCCCAAATGCCGCCTCATAGGGGCTTTGGTCCAGCTGTTCTGCCTTCGTATAAAGTTCTATTTGCATTATTTCGTTGTTTTATGATTAGTTCAGCGTACTGCAAATTGCTTCTGTGATAAGGTCTGCTTTGCTCAGAAACGACAGGGCGATCACCGGTACGGTTTGTTTCAGCGCTTTGGCGCCCGCGACGGCCTTCTGCGGAAGAGGGGCCATTTTCCCAGAGAAACGGCGTTTCCCAAGCCAATGCAACAACAGGGTCCAGATACCGCTGGCCTTGACACAAACCGTATCCACGTTGTCGGCATCGTCAATACTGAGGCGTTTGAGCCGGAAAGGGTCGGTATGGATGGTATTGAAGCCGAAATCGACCGTGATAGCGCAGGAGTAACCGGCAGCCTTGACGAGTTCTATGTCCCGCTCCGAATAGTCGCCGTTCGGGAAAGCGATGGCATTGACCGGCAGGCCGAAATCCTGCTCCAGGATCTGTTTTGATCCGGCGATTTCTTCCCAGGCTGCCTGTCTGGTGCATCTCGGGAGACAGGGATGGAAGGAGGTGTGCCCCTGGAAATTGACATGCGGTTTCATTTCCCGGATCTGATCCTTCGTCAGGGCCAGAGGGTTGGGAAACTCTTTTTCCGGCCAAAATCCGGCTTCTGCAAGCCATTCCAGTTTCTCCCGGGTCGGCATTTGTTTCAGTGCCGGCTTGAACAGGTCGGGGTGCTTGAACTTGAACCAGTAGTGGCGGTTGGTATTGATGATGCCTGCGCACAGGAAAATGGTAATGGGGATGTTTAGCTTTTTGATGATTGGAAGGAGCTGGTAATTGCGAATATGCCCGTCGTCCATCGTGATGATCATGGCTTTTGGCGGCAGCGCGCGGCTGTCGCCCCTGCGACGCGCCTCCAGAAACGTATTCAGATCGATGATATGGTAACGGCTGGCCAGATATGCAAAGGTTTTTTCCGCAACATCCGGAGCCGGGTCATGCAGCATGACGATCGTTACTCTGCGGCGCTGGAACAATTCCCGGATAAGAAAAGGCATGCCGGAATACCGCATCAGGAGGAAGAAGAGATTTCGAAGTTTTCGCATGATTAATCGATAAATTGATTGTACCATTTTTCCAGGTGTATCCATTTCCAGATTTCCCTGGAGTAGTTACCTTCCCGGTTGAGGTGTTTTTCATAAATAGACTGTACTTTTTTCAGATCCATGATGCCGCGGGTGGTGAAAGGCGCGGAGTTGATCATATCCCGTATGTACGTCTGGAAAGCCGGGGTACGGAACCATTCCGCCTCGGGGGTTTCAAAACCCACCTTGTCGCGGCGCATCCGGATGGCTTCCGGCAGGGTGCCCTTCATGGCTTCGCGCAGGATATGCTTGGTCATGCCTTTTCGGATGATCATGTCATCGGGTATGGTCAGGGTGCGTTCCACCAGCCGGTAATCGAGGAAGGGGACGCGCGCTTCGAGGGAGAACCACATAGAGTTGCGGTCTTCCCACTTCAGCAGGTGTTCCAGTTTGTATTCGAAGTGGTTGATCAGGGCCTCCTGCAAGGAATTGGAGCCGTACAGCTCGCCGGTGATAATATTGGTGCCCTGCGCATTGGCCTGGAAAAAGTCGGGGTCCAGGTAGCCTTTTTCCATCACCCGGACCTGGGTGCGTAGAAAAGCCGGCAACAGGAAGAACACGAGACTTTTGATCCCGTACAAGGAGCGGTGTTTGTCGTAGTAATGGCCCATCTCGGAGGTCAGTGCGCCGAGCCGGCCCCTGCGCAGCAGGTTTTTGAAATGAAACCCAAAGAAATAGTGGTATCCGGCCAAGGCTTCGTCGGCGCCCTGGCCATCCAGTGTCACTACCACGTGCTCCCTGGCCAGCTTCATGACGCGGTATTGCGCATAGGTTGAGGTGCTGGGGACCGGCTCGTATTGCGCCCGCGCCAGATCATCAAGATCGGCAAGCAGGTCGGCGGCTTCCGGCCGGGTGAAATACATATTGGTCAACTGGCCCTTGTACAAGTCGATGAAAGAAGATTCATCGCCTTTTTGCCCGCTGCCATACACGGCGGAAAATGTATTCAGGTCTTTTTTCTGAAAATTTTGCAACAGCACGGATACAATGCTCGACGAATCCAGCCCGCCGCTCAGGCAAACGCCAACGGGCACATCGCTGCGCAGACGCAGGCCGACGGAGGAGTTGAACATTTCCCGGTATTCCTCCGGGCTTTTAAACGGCTCCTTGAGCTCTTTCCGGATATCGTACCATTTTTGCGGACGGAATACAGGCGCTCCACCGGATTCCCCGCCGACCCGGATCTTGAAGCAATGCCCGTGGTCGAGTTTTTTGACTTCCTTCAGGAAGGTGCCGTCGTTCTGATCGGTGCGGTTGAAAGCCAGGAAATTGAACAGGCTTTCGGAATCCGGCGTGGGTTTGCGGCCCAGTACGGCAGTAATCGACCGGATGTCGGAACCAAACAGGAACCGTTGCCCATCGAGACAGTAAAAGAAGGGTTTGACGCCGTAGCGGTCGCGCGCGCCGAAGATCGTCTTGTCGCGGCGGTCGTAGATCACAAAAGCCCACATCCCGTTCATGCGGTGCAGCATGGCTTCGCCCCATTCCACATAAGCCGCCAGCAGCACTTCCGAATCGGTTTGAGTGCGGAACCGGTGCCCCTTGGCCATCAGCTCTTCCCGGAGTTCGATATAGTTGAAAACTTCCCCGTTAAAAATCAGTACGTAGCGCTCGTCGGCCGAGAACATGGGCTGGTGTCCGGCCGGGCTCAGGTCGAGAATACTCAGGCGCACAAATCCAAGTCCCACCCCGCCTTCGGCGTACATGCCGTCGTCGTTCGGGCCGCGATGCTTCATTGCCCGCATCATGGCAGACAACTGGGATTCGGGCACTGGCTGGCCGTCGAGATGGATTATTCCGGATATTCCGCACATAATTTTAGTGTTGTTCGAAGGTGTTTATTATTCCGGCAGGCGGGAAGCAATACCCCTTTTCTGTCCGTTTGTTTTCAAATAGAATCAGTTGGTTTCTGCGCCGGCTACTTCCCGGCGGGTCGCGGGCGGCGCCAGCCCGGGGGCAGCCTTGTCCGTCAACTTGCTGTAAATATTCAGGATCTTCATCGCCACAGCCTGGGAATCCAGGCCGAGATCAAGCATGCGTTGCCGTCCGCTGGTCCGGCCTTTTTGCCGGGCAAACTCGAGTGCAGCACCAAGTTTTTCGGCAAAATCCTCCGGGGTATAACCCGCTACATGGCAACCCTCCGTTTCACTGACCACCCAGGCGGCATCGCCGGCCGGGGTGACCACCAGGGGGCAATTGCAGGTCATGGCTTCCTTCACGACATTCGGGGAGCCTTCGCCAAAAGAACAGAGGGTAAATACATCGACCGAGTTAAGGTACTTGACTACCTGATCGTGTGTGACGGGGTACACGCTGAGTAGTTCCACATCCGGACGCCCCAGCAGGGCAACGGCTGATTGTACCAGCGCAAAATTCTTGTTCGTGTCTTGCGGATTTCCCAGGAAAAGCACGTATTGCCGGTCTTTTTTCAGGCCAAGCTCCTCCCGGCAGCCATTGGGGTAAAGTTGAAACTGGTCAAATCGCACGCCATTGGGGATCACATAAGAAATTCGCTTGCGATACACGGCTTTTTCCAGGTTGGCAGATTTGGAAATGATGGCCTGTACAAAAGGCTGGATCAGCCGGGTCAGAAAGATGAGGTAGCGGCTTTTCAAGTCGATCCGGTTATTTCCGGTAAAGGTACCCTGCGCATCATCGCCCATAAGCGACAATACTACGGGTAAACGCCCCAGTGAAGCAAGTACCGCCACCCAACCGCACAATGAGTAATGGGCGTGGATCAGGTCGTAGCGGTTTGCCTTCAGGTGTTGGCGCAGCGGACCTACGTTTTTCAGGTAATTCATAGCGCCTTTTCCCTGAATGGGAAAGTAATCAACCTCCACGCCTAATGCGCGCAGCGAATCGGCCTGTGCCTTGGTAAACGGAGAGATCGGGAATTGCCGGGAATTGCCGCTGAATACAAATAAAACTTTCACGCTGTTACCTCCAGTTGTTTTTCAGTTAGTATTTCCAGGAAATGCTCCAGCCGGAGCAGATATGATTCATAGCGGTTAAAATCACCGGCTTCAAAGGTCCATTGTCCATCAATCAGCCGGTAGCGGCCCGGATGGCCGTCCACCAGCATTTGGTAGGGATCGGACTGGCCGAAAATGCACTGCATTTCGTTGACCAGATAGCGGCCGTCGGCGGTTTCAAAAATATCCACCGACTGCGAGAGGAAGTGCCTGCGATCCGTTATGTCCTTGACGAAATCCAGCAGCCGGAACGGCGGGTTTTCGTAACCCTTCAACAGGCTTCCGCTGGCCTTGTCGCCTTTGACCAGTTTTTTATGGGCGAAAAACGAGTCGCCGATCCGCACGCAGCGCCATTCAAAACTATGCGGTATGAACTCCTGCAAAATGACAAAATCCTTCTGTACTTCCGATCGCTGGTGCCGGTATTGCTTGATTTTGGTCCGGAAATCCGCCGGATGCATAAGCCGCTTCAGTACCCGGCCCATAAAGCCTTTTTTTCGCCATTTTGGACCTACCGTGAGCGGGGCGCCCTTGCCGGAGAAGATATGATCGATGTATTCCTGGGCAGCCTTTTGGGATTTCAGGATAAACACCCCGCTGCCCGAGCCGCCAATGCTGGATTTGCCGACCAGCGGCAGTTGCGCTTTTTCCAGAAAGGCCTGCGCCTCGTCCTCGTAGTAAAATACCCAGGTCCGGGGATGCGGCACGTTGTTGGCAGTCAGCCAGTACGAAAGGTATTTTTTGTTTTCATAGATCAGGATCTCTTCTACGGAAGGATACAGCGGGATATGCAGCGCCGTATCGAGAATGCTGATTCGTTCGTCAAACATGGTTTTGAATGGGGTGGTCCATCCCGGTGGGGAAGCCAGCAGCCCGTCATAGGATTTTTCTTCGATTCGTTCCAGCCAGTCGTGTCGGGTCAGATCGACCACGTCCCATTCGATGCGATCCTTCATTTCTTGGCAGGCTTCCAGCCAAAGCAGGTGATCTTCGGCTACTTCATTCTTCAGAATAGCCAGTTTTAGTTTTCTCATAGTGATATGCGCTGTTTTAGCCGCTTTATTTTTTCCCGATAGAAATCATAGAATTTCGGATTGTCGCGAACGACTTTGATCGCTCTGGTTTTAAGAATAAAGGGAAGGTTTCCGGGGCTGGAAATAAAGATCCGGTGCAGGGCGTGTTCCACATTGGCCACGGTGAACTTGTACGGTTCGTCGCCGTCGCCAAAATCCAGCGCCCGCATGTTTTGTCCCTTCATCCATTGGGTCATGAAGTGGATAAGCGCCTTGCCCGGGCTGAACTTCCAATAGTCGGGGTGGAAGGTCGTGGAGTGGTGGATCAGCGAGTTCTCCTCCAGAAGCCCCACGACGAAACCAACCCTGCTCTGTTTTACTCTTACGGAAAATCGTACCAAAATGCCGTCGGAGTTCCAGGCATGCAGACAATCTTTGAGAAATTGCCGGCGCGCAGGGTCGCGATACGACGATGGAGTGGGGGTGTCGGCCCAACGCAGGATGTGGGCATCGCAAAATTCATCTGCCCAATGGTCGATATCCGTTCCGTCGGTCAGGACTTCGAATTCGGCATTTTCCTGGTTTTTAAGTTTGTTTACCCGGTAACGGAGCTCACGCGAGCCATTGATCCGCTGAAAGAGGGCATCGGGCGTTTCCGCTTCCGCCACGGGGCAAACGGAATACTTCATATTCATCCAAAACAGTTTGCTGGCCTGCCCGGCTGCTTCAAAGCGGGCCATGTAGCCTGCCCACCCGGGTTGATTGTTGAGCGTCAGCGACCAGTTGTCGCGTTTGATCGCCTCCAGAAACTGTTCAAAAAATTGTTGTTGCAGGGCTGGGGTACAATCGTGATGCAACACAAAAAAATTGGCGTCGGTCTTCATATCGCTTAGGAAAGTGTACCTGCCGCTCTCTTTTTGGAACAAAGCAGCCCCCAGAAGCATCCCCTCTTTGCGGCAACTTACCGTTGCAATCTGATCTTCCGCCCGCCCGGCGAAATACTGCAGGATACCGGGCGACTGGAAGGGGGAGCGCCCCTGGCTGTTTCGCCACAGCTCGGTGTATTGCGACCAAAAATCCCGATCGGGTCGTGTATAGCTAATTATCGTCTCCATTGTCGGATATTATTGTATTAATGCTTGGCCTATATAATTTTATATATTATTTCAGGTTTGCAATGTTCGTCAGTAGTCCTGCTGCAGGGGCAACGATCTGTTGCGCTGCGACCCAACCTGCGGCAATGGAAAAATATTTTATGGTTTCTTCCAGTCCGGCATCGGGTTGTTGCAACAGGGTATTCAGACCAGTATGCCGCAGGTCTGTATTGCCATCGGGGTCGATTTGCCGGTGCAGGTAGTCCCGGTTTTGTTGAAAAAAGGCATCTACGGAGTTGGAGTCCGGTTCATCTTTTCGGATGAACTTTTGCACGGCCACCCGTCCGAGCAGCAGGGGGCGCCGGAGCGGTTCCAGAACATCGACGGGGCTGTAACCCTTGTTGGTCTTCAGGCGGTAGAGTTGCGGGTCGGCCTGCCGGATAAAGGCGGAATAAAACTGCTGGCCTTTGAGGCGCTTGTTTTTCATTTTTTCAAACAGGCGGGAATGCACGCCCGACCAGATGGTGCCGTTCAGTTCGCGGAAAAAGCGGAGGGAAAGAAACGGAGTGCGGTTATTCAGAAAATGGCTTTGCATTACCAGTTCCGGACCGAAGTACTTGCGGAAGATCTCGTTAATCACAAAATAGTAGAACTTATGGTTGGGCTCCCAGGATTGCATAGGCGCCAGGTAGTTTTCCAGATCGGCGATCAGGGCGTCAAGTTCATCCCGAAAGGCCGTTTTGTTCCAGGAAACCGTTCCCCGGACCAGCTGATCTTTCCAGGATTGATCCGCTGCTGAAAAGATCCGGATCAACTGTCCGCTCATCATGACCCCCGGCTGGTGCAGGGCCCGGAACAACTCGCTGCCGAAATTGCCGGTCAGCAGGTAGCCCGTCCTGCCGGCAAGTTTTTGCGCGGCAAAGTGGTAGTGCGGCCTTCCGTAATTCCCGTTGAATTCTGTAAGCCGCATGAATTCACCGGCGGATCTCAGCGCATCCTGTTCCAGGTATTTTTCGTCGAGCAGAATGGGAGTGTACGGGATGCCCAGCCGGCGGGTTTGGGCTTCCGGGAAGCTGACGTCGGAAGCGCCCGGGCGCCCGAAGCTATAAGTCAGGAAGTTGCTTCGACCTGCCTTGCGGGCAGCGGCGAGCAGGGTGCGTCCGTCGAAGCCGCCTGTGAACGAAATGCCAAAGGGCCGGTCGGGCAGGAAAAGACCGGTTTCTGCCTGGAAGGATTCGGCAAGTCGCAGCAGGCTGCCCGGGGAGTGGTCGGCGCCGTCGCCGAAGTGTTGCTCAAGCCGGAAGCGCTGTTTGATCTGTACCTGAGCACCGGACATTTCCAGCCGGGCATGCGCATCCAGCAACCGGATGCCTTTCCACCAGGTGGAGTCAAAGAACGGGTAGTTGAACAGCAGTCGCTCCAACAGATTCCGCCGGTCGGATTCCGTTGCGTCCGTTTTTGCAGCGAGCGCAAATGAGGCGGAAGAAACGCTGCAGTACTGTGCTCCAATGTGGTAATAAACGGGATAGATCGCCCCAAAAGAATTGCCGCAACAAATGCCCCCGGTATGCAGGAAAAACCAGTAGTAGTGTCCCCGGACCTGCTCATACAGCGCAGTTTCATCCGGGGCGCCGTCGCGAACGGGAATTGTGGCGCCCAGCGATTTCCAATCCGGATGGATGGGGTCGCCCAACAGGAGCAGTCGCCCGCCGGGCAGCTCTGCCGTAACCATGCGCTGATGCCCGGTATGGACATACAGGGTGTTTCCCGCAGCACAAGGCTGGTCTGCTGCATCGAGCAGTTGCACCGCAAGCGGGCCGGCGTCGGGCGCCAATCGATATTTCAGATAGAAGAACATCAGCTGCGTTGCAGGATCTTGTTTTTATATTCATTGGCCAGCCAAATGGCGTAATAGGGTTGCCGGTGGTAATGGCTGGCCATTTTATAGTGAAATTTTTGCCGGTTTAGCCAGGCGCTGAGTTCGAAGGAGGTGCCGATCCGGGGAATGCGATCTGTTTGATTGGCCTCTCCGGTCATTTTTCCGGCGGTGGTGGCCAGATAACCGTTTGCTTTTGCCAGTGCATGGGCTTCTGCGGTGTTGTCGCCATGCGGCCAGCACAGAAACTGAACAGGCTTGCCCAGTTTTTCCTCAATAATTGTTTTGGAGTCGATAATTTCGTAGCGCAGGCGTGCCTGATAATCGCTTTCACTTTCCACCCCGGTAATCAGTTTGTTTTGGGATTGGTAGTTGGCGTGTATTTCCCGGGCTTTGGCCTCATACGGGAGCCGGTGTTCGGGGATATTCAGGTCGTATTTCTCCGCAAGGGCGGCGATTTCATCAAGAAATCCGGGATTGATGTCGTGTTTTCGGGCCACTACGGCGGATGCTTCCCGGAACAGCGGTGCACCCAGGTGAAGCCTTTGCTCAAAATCCGGATCCTCTGCATAGAACGGTTTGGTTTCCGGCCGGGCATTCCAGATGGGGTACATGCCCCGGAAGCCGCCGTAGTAAAAGCGGTCGATGTCGCCCGAAATGATGTATTTCGTGTGCGACATGGTGTGCGATTGAATATCGACGAAACCGGATTCCTGCATTTGTTTCAATTCCCGCCAGGACAGATAGCCGAGCCCCTGGAGATCGGCTTTGCGGCAGCGGCCCTGCCAGACATCCTCCAGCGTAGGCCGGACGATGTCGCGGGGATCGACGCATTCCGGCGAAACGAAGAGGGTAAAGCGCATGCCGTATTTTTTGGCTACAGGGAAAGCGTACACCCAGTTGTCAAGCAGGCCGTCGTCGAAGCTGATCGTTACCTCCCGGCCGGTGCTTGCCTGCCGGCCGCTGCGGATGGCCAGCCATTCGTCAAAAAAGACAGCCCGGTAGCCTTTCTGTTGTAGATAGGCCATTTGATCCTCAAATGTTTCCAGCTGGAGGGTCAGGAACTTCAGCACCCAACCTTCAAACAGCTTCGGCGCTACGGAGTGGTAGTAGATGACCGGTGGACTCAGTTTTTTCATAGATGTGCTCAATTTCAGTCAGGTGTTTTTCCAGGCTAAAGGTTTTACGGAGTCGCTCCCCTGTGGCAAAAGCCTTTTCAGCAAGGGCGGGGTAGTGCGAAATGGCTTGCCGGAACGCAGCAGCCAGGCCGGGATAGAATTCCGGGTTGCCCAGGCAAAAAGCGGACTCCCCGCCGTGGATTTCCTCGAAGACCGGCACGTCGCTGGTCAGGATGGGCAGGCCGGTCAGGAGGGCTTCCAGCAATACGTTTCCAAAGGATTCGTAGGCGCTCAGGAAGACAAACAGGTCAACAGATCTGTAAAAGGAAGGTACATCCTGTACCCAGCCGTGGAAAATGATCCGCTTTCCAAAGGGGCTTTGCCGGGCCTGTTCTTCCAGTGCCGGACGCAGCATGCCGTCGCCGGCAATATGCAGTTCCAGTTCCGGCATTTCTCCCGCGATCTCTTCAAAAAGCCGGATCACCAGATCGACATTCTTGCCCGTATGCAGGCGGCCGGCATAGGCCATGCGGCGCAGGTCGGGGCGCAGGGTTCGTTTTTCCAAAAAGCGATCCATTTCGAAACCGTTATAGATCACTTTTGGCCAGACCGGCAGCACTTTTTTATGAAAAATAGCCGCACTGTATTTGGAGTTGGCGATAAAACGCACCCGAAAAAAGGAACTCAGCCACCAGGCTGTTTTCAAGTAGATCCGGTCCAGCGTCTTTTTCCAGTAAATCGTACCGTGGATATGGTACACCGGATTGCGGACGCCCGCCAGGAGCGTGAGCAACAGGATCACAGGTCCCACGCTCATCAGGTGAAACAAATCCTGCCGGTGCCGGCGGCAATAGCCGAAATACCGGGTATAGCACTGCAGGCTGTTTCCGCCGCCCGGGTGGAAATACACTTCCGGGTCCGTGCTCAGCCCATTGTCCGCCGAACGCAGGCTGCAAATATGACGCTCCCGCCGGCCGGCAAAATGCCGGACGTAATGGCTGATATAGGATTCCGCTCCGCCCGGATCGGACCGCCATACCACATAATGTACGGGGGCAGGAAGTATTTGTTTTTTCATTTTCAAATCGATGTTTTCAAATCCCGGTTATGGATCCGGCTGTGAAAGAGCCGAAGTTTCCGGTTCATGCGATGGCTGAATTGCCGGGGGGGCGGAACGGGTTTTAGGGATAAAAGACTTTTTAAAGGTGAACGCGCCAAAGGAAAAGTAGAAGGCGGTTATGATCCCGCCGCAGGGGTCCTGGTAGAAACTGAAATGCTGCCCGGAAGAGGAGTGGATCATATACCAACCCGGGAAAAACAGCACGAAAACCAGCATTGGATCTTTGAATGGTCGTCCCCGTGGGAGTTCAAGATATCTGGACAGCAACATGCCGTGGTAGTAGATAAAAAAGAGGACCATCAGGGTCAGGCCAAGGATTCCGGAGTGCAGCAATACATTTTGATTGGCTACGTGGAAGTCGGCATATTTGAAAAAAGTATCGGAGAATCCCCAGCCGGTGAGCGGGGCTTCGCTCCACTTGTCCATGACCCTCGGGCTCCGTTTGTCGATCCGCTCCAGCGTGCCGCCGGCGGTGACGTCGCCACCGGCCAGCTTCTCCAGTGTGGTAAATCGTTTAAAGGCATTTCCAAACTGTTTGGCTACAACCGGGATCATAAGCAGTCCCACCACCAGCAGCCCGCCGGTGAGCAGTACCGTCGCCAGGCGTTTGGTATTGAGCCGGAGCACGAAAAGGAGAAACAGGAACAGGCTTAGAGAGAAGCCGATCAGCCATCCGCGGGTGGCGGAAAGTATAACACAGAGCAATCCTGCCGCCACGATGGAAAACAGGTACATATAGTTGAAATAGTTCTCCTTGCGCGCCAGGTAATAGAAGGCGCCGAAATAGGAGATAAGCACGGTCCCGCTGCTGTAAAAACCGCGGTAGGTTTTGCCTTTGGCGACATCCACTGTGAACCAGAACTTCTTGTACACCCCCAAATACTGGGACGGTGTGTGTCCGGTGGTTATCGTGAAAACCTGGGCGAACAGAGCCAGGAAGACCATGGGGAATAAGTAGACAAAGACTTCGCGAAAATCCTCCTCTGTGCGGAATAACCGGGGTACGGAAACGAACAGGGCAAGCGGGAAGAGGAATTTGATCAGCCTGAATTGTACGTTCATTTGCGGGCTCAGGCCCAGGAAATAACCCTGAAAGATCAGAAAGCCGATATAGACCATGATCACTTTCAGGAAATTGTCGTGGAAGAATGCGCCCGGGCTCTCCCGGTTGGAGGCTTTGACCAGCGTAAGCGCGACATACAAGTGCCCCACCTCGATTGGCGGAAGACCGGGAATCAGTTTCAATACTACCTCATAGGCACTAAAATACCCCCAGAAGCCATCGGAGATGGTCAGGAAAAGCACCAGCCACATTCCCTCGTTCTTCGACCGCAGGTAGGCGGCCAGGAGCAGAATATAGAATGGCGTTTTTACGGCTGCCGGCGCATAGTAGGTAGCCAATATGACTACCCCCAGCAGCGCAAAAAAAACTGCAAGTTTCCTAAGCATGATACGGTTCGATCGGTTTGCGGATGATTACCCAAAGCCGGGCTGGGGCGGGGGAGTGTGGATTATTGGAAAAGATGATCCGACATCCGTTGGATCACCATTTGGGGGGTGTAGCGTTCCAAAACGCGCTGACGCATGGCCTGCACACACTCCCGTCTTTTATCTTCGTTATCTAACCAAAACCGGGCCATTTCCTCGGCCTCCGGATAATTTTTTATAACCGGTAGCTCCATTCCCTCAAAAACCGTGTACAGATCGCTGCTGTACTCACACAAGGGAAGTATGCCGGCACCCAGGATATCAAATACCCGCACATGGATACCCTTGAACAGAGAGGGCACCAACTCTACCGGGGCGATTTTGCTGCTATTATATACCAGATTATTAAACCCGGCATCGAAGCGGTCGTGGGGAATGATCTTGGAATCCACCCCCGGGAAAAAGGCGTGCCAACGCTCCATGCCGCTTCCGCTGATATACGCCTTGAGATCCAGGTTTTTAAACAGACTCAAAAAAAGGATCCGTTTATATCCCCAGTTCGTTTTACTGGCACTTCCGACATAAATAAGGTCAGACTGGTACTGCTTCCGCTCCGCCTCCGCAACTTCCATGGGGTAATATACGGCACTATTAAAGCCGAAGCAATCGAAAACGACGTTTTTTACCCCCAATTGTAGCAGCTGGTCGCGCCACATGCTGTCCGGGCTGATCACGTAATCGGCATAAAACAGGATATGCAGGTTATAAATGCTGGTGGGGGTGTACAAGGGGTTATCGCCCAGCATAAAAGCGATGCGGGCTGTTTTCCGAAACTCCTCCAGTAATTCGGGTAGTACCAACTGGTTGTTATAGATAAAAACCAAGTCGGGTTTGAATTCGCGGAATAGTTCCAGATACCGTGCATTGGCCTTTTTGACATACGGTTCCTCCCAGGTATTCCGGATCTTGCGGGGAAGGGCACTGTAATTGTTGTACCAGCGGTTGGTTCGTGCGGAAAAAAAATCCTGATAATCGGCGGCTTTTATTTCCATGCCCTGTGCCTCCATTCCCGAAAGGATAGAGTTGATAAAAGGATATCGCAGGGGGGCCAGAAAAAGACACTTCATAGTCGTACGTTTTTTCCAAATTATTTTTTACTGCTTGAGTCGCCCTTGTAGCGCAATATCCGGGCCGGATTGCCTACGACGATGGCGTTGTCCGGCACATCATTCAGCACTACAGCCCCGGCGCCAACCACTGCGCCGGCTCCAATACGCACCCGGGGAAGAATGATTGCCCCGGTGTAGATATCGACGTTTTTACCGACATGGACGAGTCCGGCCAGCGTAGCGCCGGGCCCGACCGTGGCGCCGTCTTCCAGCACACATTCGTGGTCAACCGAGGCGCGGGTATTGATGATGCAGGCTTTGCCGATTTGCGCGTCCACGCAAACCGTAGCGTTGGCATACACCTGGCTGCCCTCACCCAGAACGGCATTGGAGGCCACAAAGGCCGTTCGGTGTACCGCTGTGATGGGTTGCAGGCCGTGATTTTTCAAGTCTTCGTGGATCCAGAGCCGTACGCCGCCGTGCCCGGGTCCGATGCTCACGATAAAATGGGGTTTGTTTGCTGCGCCCAGCCGGGCTGCCCAGGCCATAAAGGCATCGCGATTCCCGAGGTGCGGAATACCCCGGTATTCAGGCGGCAGGGCAGGGTTGTTGTCGAAGAAGCCGGTGATAGAGTAGCTTTCCTCCAGTAGTTCGCACAACACCTTGAAATTGCCGGTCCCGCCCCAGACGATCAGTTCAGGCAACAGTTTGGGCATGGAAAACTTTTATACCGTCGATGACGTAATTGACCTCTTCTTCTGTGAGGTCAGCGTGGAGCGGCAGCGTGACAAACCGTTCGTGTTCCGCCTCCACGAAGGGACAGGTATGCCCCCAGGGTGCGAAAAGGGGCTGGATGCTGAGCGGTGTGTAATGACAGCCGGTTGCAATCCCTTTGGATTTCAAATGGATCATCAGCTCGTCCCGTTGTTCCGCGCGGACCCCAAACATTTGATAGCAGTATTGCTCCGGTTCAAAAGGAAGCAGGGGCCTTATTCCGGGTACGCCCTCAAGGCCATTGAGATATTGCCGGATCACCCGCGAGCGATGCGCGCTCATGGCCGGCAACTTTTTGAGCTGGGCCAGGCCAATGGCTGCCGCCAGGTCATTCATATTGTACTTATAGCCCAGCACGGCGATCTCGTAAAACCAGTGCATGGCATCGCGGTTGGCCGTGGTATAGGCCTGTGCGGTTTTCCAGTTGTCTTTGTCGATCCCCACCCAGCGCATCGCTTTTACATCATGGAACAGGTCCGGATCGTCGGTCACCATCATGCCGCCGTCACCGGTAGTCATGAGTTTTTTCTCCTCAAAGCTGTAACAACCGATGTCGCCCCAGGTGCCCAGCATTTTGCCCTGATAGAGGGCGCCGGCAGTGTGTGCGCAGTCTTCAATTACTTTCAGGCCGCGTTCGCGTGCCCAGGGCATAAGCCGGTCCATCGGCACCGGATGCCCGGCATAGTGTACCGGCATAACCGCCACGCAGTCTTTGTCGTATTTGCGTTCCAGGTCCGCCAGGTCCATGCCCAGGGTATCGGGGTCGCTGTCGACGAAGACGGGTTCCAGGCGGTTGTACAGAATAGCGGTGGCGGTGGCGGCGAACGTCAGGGAAGGCACCAGCACTTTTTTCCCTTCGGGGAACCGGAACACTGCAAGAGCAAGGTGCAGGGCCGCAGTTGCGGAGTTGACTCCGACGGCCATGGCCGAGCCGGTGAATTGTTGCCATTCCAGTTCAAACTGGTTGACGTTGGGCCCCAGCCCAATCCAGGAGCGTTCGAATGCTTCCCGGATCATTTGCAGTTCCTCTTCTCCGACGGAAGGTTTGAATAGACGGACGTTCATATGATTTATGCTTTACGATTTACGATTGGATCAGAGCGCGATGGATTGATGGGTTTCGACGAATTGTGCGAAAGTCATATTGCGGTTATCCTTTTCCGAAAGGATGGGATTTGTTTCAGGCCAGTCGATACCCAGATCGGGATCCGACCAGAGCAAACCGCCTTCGTGTTCCCGGTTATACACATTATCGACCTTGTACAGCACCTCGCTTTCCGGGGTCAGGGTGCAGAAGCCGTGTGCGAATCCGCGCGGGATAAACACCATTTTTTTGTTCTCTTCGGAGAGTTCCAGCGCATCCCATTGCCCGAAGGTAGGAGAGTTTAGCCTTAAATCAACAAAGACATCCAGCACGGCGCCCCGTATGCAGCGGACCAGTTTGGTTTCGGCAAAGGGAGGAAACTGAAAATGGAGGCCGCGAATGATGCCTTTCCGTTCGCTGCGGGAGTGGTTTTCCTGAAGCCAGGTGCGGGCAAGCCCGGCTTTTTCAAACAGGGCAGTATCGAAACTGCGCATGAAAAAGCCGCGTTCGTCCCGGATGGGCCTGAGTTGGATCTCGAAGACACCGTTTAGTTTTCGTTCCGTGATTTCCACAATTCCTGATATTGTTTGAGTTGTTCCTGACAAAGGGTTAATACATCGGTGTGCGGGTACCGGACATACCAGTCGGCTGTGAGGCGCACGGTTTCTTCAAAATTCAGCACCGGTTTCCAGCCGAGTTGTTGGATGGCCTTGCTGATATCCAGCATCAGCAGGCCTGCTTCGTGTGGTTGGTTTGGGTTGGATGTGTCCAGCCAGCTGGCCGTAGTGCCGGTTTGGTCGCGGAAATACTGAAAAAAGGCCTCCACGACTTTACCCACAGAGAAAACGCTGTGGGGCAGCGGGCCGAAGTTCCAGCCGCCGGCGTAACGCGCCGGGGCTTCCAGCAATTTGGCAGCCAGCATCAGGTAGCCCCCGAGGGGTTCCGCCACATGCTGCCAGGGACGTACGGCGGCAGGGCTTCGGATCTCCAGCGTTTTACCGTTTTCGATGGCCCGGATAATATCGGGTACCAGGCGAAAATCCGACCAATCGCCACCGCCGATCACATTGCCGGCTCGTGCAGAGGCGATCGCGGCGGTATTTTCGGTGGAAAAAAAGGAACGCCGGAAGGATGCGATGACCAGTTCGGCTGCCCCCTTGCTGGCGCTGTAGGGGTCGTGCCCGCCCATGGGGTCCGATTCGCGGTAGCCATATACCCATTCCTGGTTTTCGTAGCATTTATCGGTCGTGACCATCACTGCGGCCCGGACGGAGGGCGTTTGGCGAATCGCTTCGAGGACATGGGCCGTCCCCTGGGTATTGGTGGCGAAGGTTCCCACGGGATCCGTATAGCTGTCCAGAACCAGAGGTTGTGCGGCCAGGTGAAAAACGATATCCGGTTTTTCTTCGGCAAATATGCGCAGGACCGTTTCGAGGTCGCGGATATCCCCGCGGTGATCCCGCATGCGGCGGCCAATTCCGCTCCGGACGAATACGTCTTTGTCGCTGCGTGGATCGAGCGCAAGTCCGGCGACTTCGGCGCCCAGTGTTTCCAACCAGATGCTGAGCCAGGCGCCTTTAAAGCCGGTATGGCCGGTGACGAGGACTTTTTTATGTTTAAAGACAGAGAAGTTCATGTATTACAGATCTGCTAAGGCCAAAGTTTCCATTTTGCTTCGCCTTGTTGCCACAATTTGTCGAGCGTCATTTTATCGCGCAGGGTATCCATGGGGTGCCAGAAGCCCTGGTGTTTATACGAAAATAATTCGCCGTCGGAAGCGAGTTTTTCCAGGGGTTTCCGTTCGAAGATCGTGTCGTCGCCCTCCGTGATATAATCGAATACCTTGTGTTCGCAGACAAAGAAACCGGCATTGATCCAGCCGCCTTCGCCTTTGGGTTTTTCCACGAATTTGCTCACCTGACCGCCGTCCTGAATGTCGAGGGCGCCAAATCGGCCTTCCGGTTGTGAAGCGGTCATGGTAATGGCTTTTCCGTGGCTTTGGTGGAAGCGGACCAGAGCGCCAATGTCCACATTGGAAACCCCGTCGCCATAGGTCAGCATAAAGGGCTCATCCGGCTGGAGAAAGGGTTTGGCCCGCAGCACCCGCCCGCCGGTCATAGTGTCCAGCCCGGTATCAAGCAGGGTGACTTTCCAGGGTTCGCTTACATTGTTGTGCACTTCCATTTTGTTATTGGCCAGGTCAAAGGTCACATCCGAGTGGTGCAGAAAATATTGTGCGAAATACTCCTTGATCACGTATGCTTTGTACCCACATAGAATGATGAAGTCGGCGAACCCGTAGTGCGCGTAAATCTTCATAATGTGCCAGAGAATGGGCTTGCCGCCGATCTCTACCATCGGTTTGGGTCGAACGCCGGTTTCTTCACTGAGGCGGGAACCATAACCTCCGGCCAGGATTAGAACTTTCATGTGTTGGATTCTTTCAGATTTGTTATTATTTCATCGTTTTTGCGTGCAAGGGGCAAGCGTTTCCGGATCTTGTTCGCGGCGATAGACCACAAGCCCGCTATTCCGGGGAAGTAATGCCAGAGCAAGCGGAATGTCCCCAGTTTTTCCTGCATCGTGCCGGGGTTTCGGTACAGCAGCGACAGGAGTTTGCGGAAGATAACGGCTTTTTCTGCTTCGGCCAGGTTTCCGGTATGTTGCTGTCGAAATTCCGAAAGGATGCGGAACATACTTTTCCGGAGTTTGAGGCTGTTGTTCCGGGCCTTGGACTCCGAATTGGTCACGCCGCCGGAGTGTTTCCGGTAGGCGGTGGTAGGCGCGTTGAGGAAATGGACTTTGCTGCGCATGGCGATATGCAGCCACATCAGATAGTCGTGGATATAGTAATTCCGGTCCCGGTCAATTTCGTGGTCGGCGATCAGGGTGCGCCGGAACACCGCGGTGGAATTGTTGATGAAATTGCCGCGCAGCAAGCGGGTGAAGACCTGGCCTTGCGCATAAAAAGGCCGCAAGGCATCGTGTTCCGGATCGGGAATGGGCGTTCCCTTTTCGGAAATGGTGGCTACATCGGTATAGGACACGCCGTAGTCGGGGTTTTGCTCCAGAAACCGCACCTGCTCGCGGAGTTTGTGCGGGTCCGTCCAAATATCGTCGCCATCGCATACGGCAATGTATTTGCCCCGGCACCAGGGAAGCGTGCGGGCGGCATTGCCGGCAATGCCCAGGTTGGTATCGGAGGGCGGCAGCACAATTTTGCCGGGATACTGTTCCGCATAGGCGGCGCATAGTTGCCTGGTATTATCGGTAGAGCAGTCCTCCCCGATAACCAGTTCGAAGGCAAATCCGGTATCCTGCCGCAAAACCCCTTCAATCGCGTCGCTGATATAGGGCCCGACATTATAGGCCAGCATCAGTACGCTCACCAGGGGCGTATCCTGGATATCCTGTTTTTTCATGATTAAAAGGTATATTAACTTCTTGTGATCAGTTTCAGGGTTTTGGGGATGATCATGTGGCGGAGGAGTTGCATTTCCTCGGTTTTAGCCAGAAGGTGAAGCGCCAGATAAATGCCGCCGCCGATCGCCGAGATCAGGATAATGTAGCCGATGCCCGGAAAAATTGGATAATCCTTCAGGAAAAACAGCAAACCGCCGATCAGAGCGCTGAAGGCCATGGTGGGCAGTACGTCCACAAACTGGTCGTTCAGCGCGTAATTCAGAAATTTGCGCGAATAGTAGGCGTTTATAAAGAGGTTGACATAAGCGGTAATGACCTCTCCGATGATCAGCCCGTAAATTCCAAACTGGAGCCCGATCACAATGGCCAGGGTAATGTTCACTTTTTTGATCACCTCCAGTTTCAGGCTCAGATCGGAGCGGCCGAGCACCAGGAGCATGTTCAGGTTAATGGAGCTGAAATGATAAGTGAGCCCGGAAAGGCACAGCAGCTGGAGCATCGGTACGGAGGGCAACCACTTTTCCCCAACCAGGGTGACGATGATGGGTTTGGCGAGCACACCCAGCACAACCATGGCCGGAATAATGATAAAGGAACTCAGTTTCAGTATTTTGCGGTAGCCTGCCTTTAGTTTTTCCTGATCGTCCTGCAGTTTCGACAATACCGGATAGGTAACATTCTGGACCGTCCGGAACAAGGTATTGATCACCATATTGGTGAAGTTGTTCGCCTGGGTATAAAAACCAAGGGTGGCGGCTGCAAAGAATTTCCCGATCAGCAGTTTGTAAATATGCAGGTAGAACTTGTCGAGCATGGCCGCGGCCAGGATCTTCGAACCGAAACCGAAGAGTTTGTGGAACGAGGCCTTGCTGAATTGAAATGAAGGAGACCAGCGGTTCAGAAACCACAGGAAAATAGTGCTCAGCAGGTCCATTAACCCAAAACGGACCACCAGGCTCCATACCCCCCAGCCGCTGTAGGCCAGGATCACGGCGGCGCCGCCGGAAACCGCTACAGCGATAAACCGCACGATCGTCATGGCCTTGAAGTCGATTTGCTGGATCAGGATCGTACGCTGAACGATCGACAACGCATTGATGATCAGGCTAAGCCCCATGATCCGGACGATCCAGACCAGCAGAGGCTGGGCAAAGAACGCGGCGATCGCCGGGGCGCTGACAAACAGCACCCCGTACATGATGAACGAAGCGATCAGGTTGAAGATAAAGGTGGTCGATTTGTCCGCTTCGGAGATCGTCTTTTCCCGGATCAGCGCGGTCGAAAACCCGCTTTCCACGAAAATAGATGAAAATTCAAAGAACACCATTACCATAGCCACCACGCCAAAATCCTCCGGAGAAAGCAGCCGGGCGAGTATGATCGTCACGACAAAGTTCATGACGCTACCGCCCAGCTTATCCAGCAACACCCAGACAATGGCTGACAGCGATCGTTCACTCAGGCTTTTTGACATTGGGCGTTCAATTCAGATTAATGGCCTTGGCCTTGGGTTTGACTTTATTTTTGTTTTTGCTTTTTGCGCTTTTTTCCGAATCGTAGTACCCGCTGCCGTTGCTGCCGTATCCGTAGCCATAGGTATAACTGCCTCCATAACCCGGCTTATTGACCGGAACACCGTTGAGCACGATAAAGGGGTGCGGAAGTTTTTCCTTTTGAGCGATATCTTCCACGATCTGGAGTTGCCCTTTATGGGTGTAGTTTGTCCGAACCACATACATGGTTGCATCGGCCAGGTCTTTCATTTGCAGGGCGTCGGCTACCCGGCCAACCGGCGGGGCATCGAGGATGACAAAGTCATAGCGCTCCCGCATTTCGCTCAGCAGTTCCCGCAGGCGGGTTGAGAGGATCAGCTCACCCGGGTTGGGTGGGGTAGGGCCACTGCCTATGAAGTCGAGATTGAGATGCAGGCCGGTATTGCGGATGATCCGGGAAGCGGGTATATTCGTATCGATCAGGTAGTTGACGATCCCTTCCTCCGCCGGTTCTATGCTCATGTACACCTCTTGTTTGGGTTTGCGCAGGTCGAGTTCCAGGATCAGTACTTTTTTTCCGGAAAGTGCAAGGCTCATGCCCAAATTCAGGGCAATAAAGGATTTCCCTTCTCCGGAAGTACTGGAAGTGACCAGCAGGCTTCGCATGGGTAGCCCGGGTGTGATGTATGCCAGGTTGGCGCGCAGGAGGCGGAACATTTCGGCGATGGCCGTCCGGGTGTTTTCCCGAACCACTACTTTTTCCGAGCTGCCGCTCAATCCCAGTGTGCCCCCAATAGGTACGACGGTTTCGCTGGTGATATCGTTTTCCGATTGAACTTTGTCGTTCAGGCTCTCGAAAAAGAAGATCAGGCCAATTGGCAGGGCAAAGCCCAGGAACAGGGCGATTAGCCATATCTGCGATCGCTTGGGGCTGAGCGGGTTGTAAACCGCTGCTGCGGGTTCCACAAGCCGGCCTTTGGCGGCCGTGACGGCCAGTGAGACGGCGGCTTCCTCCCGTTTCTGCAACAGGTACAAATACAGGTTTTCCTTTACATCCTTCTGGCGCTCGATCTCCAGCAATTCGCGCTGACGCCGGGGCAGGCTGTACAGGCGGCTCTCCAGGTTGGAGCGGGTGCCCTTGGTGGCGTTGCTGGCGATGATCAGGTCGTTCTTTATGCTGCGGATGTTGTCGATGATCGTTTGCCGCAGGTTTTGCAATTCCTTTTGCGTAAGCAGAATGTCCGGGTGCGCCGGTCCGAGGTTACTTTCCATCTTCTCGCGCTCGATCAATAATTGATTAAAGCGCTCGAGCTGGTTGGAGAGGGTCAGGTTGTTGAGGTTCAGGTTGGTCGGGACGAACTCAAAATTGCTCCGGTTTTTAACCAGAAATGCCTCGACAGAGTTCAGGATTTCGAGCTGGACATCGTTGGCGGTGACTTCTTTATTGTAGGAAGACATTTCCGTCATGAGCTGTGTCCCTTCGGCGCCGAGTTCCACAATGCTGTTATTCCGCCGGTAGGCTTCCAGGTTGCGTTCTGCTTCCGAGAGGTTTTCCGCGATCAGGCGGATGCGTTCATTCACCATTTCGATCGTATTTTCATACGCGCGGTTTTTAATGGAAACGCTGTTCTCGTTGTACACTTCCAGCAACTCGCTGATAATATCCCGTGCGCGTTCCGGTGAACGGTCCTTGATGGAAAGTTTCAGCGTGCTGGACAATTCGCCCATGATCTCCACCTTGAGGTCGCCGGACAAAGCGATGGCCATGTCGCGAACCGGAACGATGGACAGTCCAATCTGTGTGTTGGCATACTCGCCGGGTTTATGGGAAAGCGTCAGCGTACCCATAGGCAATTCCATCTCCTTTCCAAATTCGCCGTTGAACGTCTGCTTTTCGATTTCCAACTGGTATCCGCCACGACCATTATCCGTCAGTATGCCTTCTACGCTGGCAAATTCATTGATCGGATGCCAGGAGGCCACCTGGATCGGCGAATCCTTGTACAGATAGCGCTTTTTCAACCCGTCAACGCTGGTGTACTGGTAGTTGAGCTCGAGTTTTTTGACCACTTCGGCCATGAGCGGCGTGGACTTCAGGACCAGCGTTTCATTTTCGAGTGTCTTGTTCTTTTTACCCATTCCCAGTTCGGTGAAGAAGATCTCCTCGTTGGGTTGTCCGGAGTTCTCATCGTCCTTTATCAGCAGCATGGCTTCCGACTCATAGATCGGCATAGTGTACTGAAGATAAAAGTATGCTCCGGACAGGGTTAGGGCCAGGGCAATTACAAACAGGTACCAATAGCGCAGGCCCTTGAACAATATTTGCTTTAAGTTAATTTGTTTCTCTCCCATAATAGTATTGATTTTGACGCTTGTCAATCTTGTTTAACTGATCATACGGGCGCCCCTACGCCCGCCTGACCCGGTACGAAAAGTATAAGCTGCCGCTTGCCTAGTCCCACTCAAACGGATGCGGGCTGTAGGGCAATGCCGCCAGCGGATGGTGTTCGTGTTGCAGCCCAACTGGTTTGGCATTGCGAATGGTATGGGCAATTTCCACGGCATGTGCCGCAGTTTCGAGTCCAAACCCTTTTCCATCCATAACATCCTGGTAACTGATGGTGTGCAGATCGGTAAATCCGTCACTGAACTCAATCTCCTTGCCTTCCACGGTGATTGAGCGGTAGGTCCGCATGCCGTTATTTTTTACAGATTCCGGAATCGTATGATAATTGATGCTGAGAAACCAATGAACGCGGGCTTTTTTCAAACCCAGATAGCCGGCAGCGCGGTCATGGTTGTGTACGAATACAATATTTTCCTGCACGTCGCCGAAGATCCAGTGCAGCATATCAAAAAAGTGGATGCCGATGTTGGTGGCGATCCCTCCCGATTTTTCCTTTTCACCCTTCCAACTGGCGTAATACCAGTTTCCCCGGGATGTAATATAAGTCAGGTTGACATCGAAGACCTTGTCCGGCGGAGAATTTTCCACCTGGCGCTTGAGTTCAATAATAGCCGGATGGAGCCGCAATTGAAGAATGGTGTAAACGCGGTGCCCTGTTTCCTGCTCAATGTCCAGAAGTCCGTCCACATTCCAGGGGTTGAGCACAAGTGGTTTTTCGCAGATTACATTGGCGCCATTGCGCAACCCGAAGCGGATATGGGCATCGTGCAGGTAATTGGGCGAACAAACGCTGACGTAATCAATGGGTTCGCCGTTGCGCTTTAACTTGCTGACATGGCGGTCAAATCGCTCAAATTCAGTGAAGAAGGCGGAGTCCGGGAAAAAACTGTCAATGGTCCCGACAGAGTCATTGGGGTCAAGGGCCGCAACCAGGGTATTCCCGGTATCTTTGATCGCGCGCATGTGGCGGGGGGCGACAAAACCGGCGGCGCCGATAAGTACAAATCTTTTCATTTTCGCTTTAATTCAGTGGATTAGCCTGAAGATTGTTTGTGAATTTACGTTAATGCTGTGCTCGTTGATTTTTGTACCTGCCCGTCCGTCAACCGGTATTCCTCCCCGCTGCCCGGGCAAATGGCAACCCCGTTTTTGTCGAAATGCAGGCGCTCGCCGTGTTCACTCATCCAGCCGATCACCCGTCCCGGGTTTCCAACAACCAGGGAATACGGCGGCACATCCCGTGTTACTACCGCTCCTGCCCCTATAAATGCAAAAGCGCCAAGCTGTGTGCCGCACACGATGGTGGCATTGGCGCCAATCGTTACACCGCGACCGACATGGGTTTTTTGATACTCCCCCTTTCGGTTTACTGCACTGCGCGGATTGATCACGTTCGTAAATACCATGGAAGGGCCCAAAAACACATCATCTTCACAAAAAACCCCGGTGTAAATGGAGACGTTGTTTTGCACCTTCACGTTATGGCCGAGGGTAACTCCATTGGCAACAAATACATTCTGCCCGAGTGAGCAGTTCTTCCCGATCCGTGCGTCCGCCATCACATGGCAGAAGTGCCAGATCTTCGTACCCTCGCCTATTTCACTGCCGTTGTCAACAACAGCGGAAGGATGTGCGTAATAGTTTTTTTCCAAAGTGTGCAAGTTTTGGTTGTTTCAATATATATAATTTCCACAGCAGACCGCCAAAGGGTATGCCCGGAAGGTGTTTGTTTCCCCGGAACAGGCAATATCGAGGAGAATAGGCTGGGTGATCAATGCATTGTACATTATGATTTTCACATATTAGAAAATCGTACAATTAGTTGATAACCAATACAGATTACGATGTCAAGGAAGACAAAAGTCGTGCCAATCAATTAGGCGGGAAGAGGGTTTATTGCGGGCAATAAGGGGGCCGAAAGGCCGCCCAAAGTTAGACGAAAAAAAGAAATGGCAAAAAACGAATTAAAGATTTATATCTTATTTGCAGGATACTGCCCTCCGCAGCCCTGCTGCTTTCACCGCCACACGATCAGGTTCCGTGCAAGACTATGCTGCGCTGTGCGGACCTGCACCCGGTAAACCCCGGGTGGAAGTGCCTGCACATCCAGACTGATCTGCTGCTGGCGTATATTTCCAATCTCCCGGTTCAGCACAAGCCGCCCCAATGCGTCCGTCAGGGAAATGTACAACTTTTCCGGTGCCGGAAGCGAGACCGATAATATGGTTTCCTTGTTGGCTGGATTGGGGTAAAGCGCAGCGCGAAAAGGCTCCTTCGGCGCATCGGTCCCGACGGTCTCCGTGAGCTGGGCGGAAAAGGTGCCGGTGCAACCGGAGCTGTCGGTTACCAGAAGTTCGTACGTGCCACCTGCGAGATTGTCCAGGTCCTCGGTATCCTGTGCGAACAGAAGGCCATCCCGGACCCAGTAGTAGGTCAAGGGGGCTGTCGCTCCCGTCACCGTGACGGAAATGGCCCCGTCGTTTTGCCCTTGTACCGGTTGCCGGATGCTATCAGCCTGGATCTGTATGGCATCAGGTTGCGGTAAGACTATCGAGGCAACATACACACAACCAGAGAGTTCTGTGATCGTCAAGGTGTAAGTGCCTGCTGCCAGCCCCATGTTGGTTGATGTAAATGTGTTGTTTGACCATTTGAAGAACAAGGGACCGCCATTGCCGTTTACCTCGGCTTTCACAATGCCGTCACTGTCGCCAAAACAGGTGGGAAGGGTAGGGGTAAGGGTTACTTTAGCCGTACAGGTATTGGATGCGCAGGGTTCAATGCTGTCGAAAACTTCAGTTTCGCAGCCCATAAGGTCCGACACGATCACGGCGAAGGGTTGGCCGCTCAGGACGATCTGTCCACTGGTATCTGCCAGGAAGGTGTACGGTGGAAGGCCTCCACTGGCGGTAATATACAAACGGGCGCTGTCCGTGCCGATGCAAGGTTGCAGGACTTCGAGATGAAGCGGGGTAAAATCAGGTGCCGATTGACCATCCAGGATCTTTACGCACATATTACCGCTGCGGATCCCGCCAGGGCCATTCCAGGAGGCGATCTGCAAATAGTAGGTTTCACCTGGGGTAAGGCTGCCAACGGTGACGTAGCCGTCGCAACGAAGGGGGTTAAGTGTACAGAAAAACGACTTCAGGCTGTCGCATGGGCCGCGCCAGACGCTGAGTGTGTGTTCGAATGAAGCGCCGGTGTTGATCCGGACGGCGCCGAAGGCCGGGGCTGTGAATTTGAACCAGATGTCGTGATCCACGGAAACGGCGCAAGCGGGTTGGAGCCCGGAAAAGCTAGCCCCCGTATTATTGGCAGCCACACAGTTTCCTCCCAGAACTATTTCCTCGGCATGGAAGCAATCATCGTTTGGCGGTGTTGTGGGTTGTACAACAGAAAGTCGCGGGCAAAGCTGGCCTTCCACACTTGCAAAAGTGCCGGCTATTTGAACATAATACGTTTCCCCGGCACTTAATGCTGGCAAGGATAGCGAACCGCCCTTGTGGTTGCACGCCAGTTCTGTAAGCGCATTACAGGTCCCTTCATACAGGGTGATGATATCGGAGAAATTGGCGTTGCTTTCCAGGACCTGAACTTCGCCCGGCGCCGGGTTTCCGGCTGTGAACGAGTACCATACATCGGCGCGGGCCAGTTGGTTGCCTGAAGGCAAAACCGAAGACATCAAGGCGTTGTGGTTGTTGCCCGGAATGCAGCTGCCATCCTGTGGGAGCGGCAGGGCTGTAGCACAATCGTCATTGACCGGACGCGGTGGATAGCCCCCCGCTTGATCAATACCGACACAGACATCCCCGCGTGAAATGCCGAAGCCGTCTTCCTGTCCGCTGATGTGAAAATAGTACCGGGTGCCTTCCTGAACCGGAATGTAGGTGGTTTCCCCGGTGAATCCGTGCTCGTCGCGGTTGTTGCACAGGACCGGTTGCAACGCAGCGCAGTCGCCGGTATACACCGATACCACGTCGTTGAAAGTAGCATTCGTGACCAATTGTGCAATTCCGGTAAAATCCGCCAGCCATTGAAACCACAATCCGCCCGCCACGCGACCGGAACAATCCGGCGCCGGTCCATTGAACAGGGCAGTGCGGTTTTCGGCGGGGTGGCAGGGATCGCCGGTGAGCAGCGTTTCCGCCTGGGCGCAAAAGTCCAGCGCAGCGGCTGCTCCCGTTACCTTGACATTATCCAGTCCGTTCCAATACCCCCATAAGCCCTTGTCATCGTATTCGAACCCGATACGCAATTGCCCGGAACGGTACGGCGTGAGATCGAACTTGTAATGGATATAGTTGGGGAAAAAAGGCCCGCCAATCTGGGCTTCCTTTTGCAACAATGGAAATTTATCTCCCTTGTCATTTTCCACAAAAACCTGAAAGGCATCGCCGGAGTAACGCATGATAAGATCAAAAGCCAATTCATAGCGGAAAAACTCCGTGCCGGAAAACCAGGGGGAAAGCAATCGGATTTTGGAGGGGGGGGTGTTTTCGCCGGCTTTATTGTCGTCAAAAAATGCAAAACAGGAGCCATCCATCGAAGTGCCGCCGTAGTAGGCTGAAGAACCGAAGGGGACGAGGCCAAAGGACCAGTTGTTGTTTCCGGTAAGTATTTCGGTGGTCCAGCCGGCCGGCTGAGCGCAATTATTGAAGGCTTCGGTTAGCACATTGGTGCCGGTGCCGGAGCCGACTACCCGAATATTGTCAATACCGGCCCACCAGCCCCATTCACCGGCGCTGTCATTGTATCGGAAAATCAACCGTGTCCCCGTTTTTTTGGTGAGCAGGGCCAGATCGAAGCGGAGTGAAAAATGCTTGCTGACACTGGAATTGGCCTCATTGCTGTGTCCGCTGTTGAAGCGGGTGATCAGTTGCTCGGTGGTTCCGTCGGTAATCAGCACATCGAAATACTGGTCCGTGCTGTTGTTGTGCCGGTAATGTACATCCATACTGAGCTCGGCAGTCTGATAGCCCGCGATATTAAACGCCGGGGAGACGAACTCAAGGATGTAGCCCGGGGTATTGTTTCCGGTGGCATAATCATCGATGAAGAGGCAGCAGGTGCTGTCGATGCTCTGGCCCGGTACGACGCTGTTTTGGGCGAAGCCCACAAGCCATTTCGCATTCGGGTTGCCACTCAGGTTTACCTGCCAGCTGGCAGGCAATGCACAGTTGTCGAAACGCTCTTCAAACACTGTAGTTTGTGCATTCAGGCGGAAGAGGCCAAAGACCGGGAGCAGGGCAATACAAATAGGTATTAAAAAACGCATAGTATCTGGTTTGGATTGGATCCGGTCCATTTGGGGTGAAAATCAGCAGGAATTTACCTTTTCCGGCCTGAAACCGCTGTCACTTCGGTTGGAGAACTAAAGATAAGGCGGTTCGGCAGAATTGGTTTTGAAAGAGGTTTGTTAAGTTACAAGTTTGAAAATATCTGACAAGGTAGAAGGATAAAAAGCCAGGTAAGGTATAAATTGCCGAATATTGCTCAACCATTTTTATCTGTTATGTCGTCCCACGTAAACGTTTCCCCTGAAAAAAAACAAACTTCGGCCGGCCAGGCTTCTCTAGTAGTCGATTCTCTGGACCCTTATGTTCCTTCCCTTGCAAAACCCTGGAATGCCCGCCGGGTGGCCCATCTATACCGTCGTTTGGGCTTTGGGGCTACCATCGAACAGATCCAGCAGGGCTTGCTTATGGATCCTGCCGACCTGGTGGATCAACTGCTCGATGCTGCCGCTTCCCTCGGGCCGCCCGCTCCGCCGGTTTGGGCCAACTGGACTACGGCTGATTACGCCGGCAATAATGTCCTGATTGATTCGAACCGCCGTGCGCTGCGCAACCGCTGGCTTTCCGAGATGCTCGATGAAGGCGCCCGGGCTAAAATGGCCCTGTTCTGGCACAATCACTTTGTCACACGACAGCTGGTTTATGGCTGTAATGCCTACATGTGGAGCTATTATTCGCTGTTGCATGAATATGCATTCGGCAACTTCCGGGATTTTGTGGTTGCCATGGGCAAAAATCCTGCCATGCTGGTGTTCCTGAACGGAAACGTAAACGAAGTCGGCGAACCCAACGAAAATTATGCCCGCGAACTCATGGAACTTTTTACCATGGGTGAAAGCAATGGATACACCCAGCTGGACGTGGTAGAAATGTCGCGGGCGCTCACCGGCTGGAAAGCATCCTTCAACGATTGTACGGCGCCGTTCTTTGATCCTGCGAAATTTGACGATGCCCCGAAAACGATTTTTGGGGTAACCGACACCTTCGATTTCACCTCGGCTCACCTCCTGATCTTCCAGGAACGCCCGATGCAGGTATCCCAATTTATTACCGCCAAGATCTACCGGAACTATGTGTACCAAACCGTCGACCCTCAGATCATCGAGGGCCTTGCTACTACATTCCGCGACAACAACTGGGAATTGCTGCCAGTGCTCCGGCAACTGTTTAAAAGTGAACATTTCTTCGAAGCGCGTTTCCTGAACGCCCGCCTCAAAAGTCCGCTGGAAGCCCTGATCCCGGTGCTGAAAATGGCCGGCGCCAAGTCCTCAGACCATATTCTGCCCGCCTGGTGGGATGATATCGCTTTTTTCTCCGGCCGGCTGGGCCAAATAATCTTTGACCCGCCCAACGTAGCCGGATGGCCCGGAAACCGGGCCTGGATCAATGAAAGTACGCTGGCCAGCCGTTGGAACTACGCAGCTCTGGTGGCCAATTTTCTTTCAAAAAATGACCAGCTGGGCGAAAACCTCCGGGCGATCGCGCAAACGCTGACCAACGACAGCAAAGACCCGGTACTTATCACCGGCGCGCTCGTCGACTTTTTTACCGGGCAAACCCTGGACCCCATCTACCTCGATGCAGCCACCGGCTATTTCAAGTCCGGCATTCCCGAGGGCTATTTTACCGATGGTTCCTGGAATCTAAGCTGGGACGAAGTGCCCGGTCAGATCGTCAACCTCTTAAAGTATCTGTTTAAACTTCCGGAATACCAACTGAGTTAATCATTGAAATCAACACGGTATGGATAAAAAACACAAACAACGCCTTGGGGCCGCATTGGAGCACGGGGAAGCGCATACCCGGGAACACCGGCTTTGGTCACGCAGGGACTTCCTGTCGGCTTCCGGTTTGCTGGGCGCCGGAAGCATGCTTCTGGGGAACCGGATGGTCCGGGCCTTTCAGCCAACCCCGCTGTTGGCTGCAATGGCCGCAGCCGGAGGCACCAACGACCGGGTTCTCGTACTGATCCGGCTCGACGGCGGCAACGACGGCCTGAATACCGTGATCGAGCGCGGCAGCTCCTACTATTACAATCTGCGTCCCACACTGGGCATACCGGACAACCAACTCTGGGCACTCAGCAATGAATACGGGATGCCATTGATCACCAATCCTTTGCAACCCTTGTGGTCAGAGGGCATGATGAAGGTCATTTTTAATGTTGGCTACCCGCAACCCAACTACAGTCATTTTCGATCTTCTGATATCATCGCTTCCGCCAGCGACCGGGATGAGGTCCTGGAAACCGGGTGGCTCGGTCGTTTTCTCGAAAATGAGTATGCCGCTTTTCTGGAAGCGCCCCCTTCAGTCCCGCCCGCACTTCAGATCGGCGTGCAGGCTAACCTGCTCTTTAAAGCCGAGGAAGCCAATATGGCGCTGGCGGTCAGCAGCCCGCAGGAGTTCTACCAGATCGCCCAAACCGGCCAACTGTATGAAACGGCTTCGCTTGGAAATACAAACCGCGAACTCGAACTGGCCTATGTGCGGCAAACCGCCAACGCCGCCTTCCGTTATGCCGAAACGATCCAACAGGCTTTTAACACCGGTAAAAACGCAGTGACTTACCCCAGCGCCAATGACCTTTCCGAACCCATGGCAATCATTGCCCGGGTGATCAAAGGAAACCTGGGCACCCGGATTTTCATGGTTGATATTGCCGATTTTGATACCCATGTCAACCAGGCCGGAAATCACATGAATCTGCTCAAACAGGTCGCTTCGTCGGTGCGCGCATTTTATGATGACCTGTCGTCGGGCAACAGCGGATTAGAAAAGAAAGTACTGACGATGACTTTCTCCGAATTCGGCCGCTCGATTTATGAAAACGGCTCCCGGGGCACCGACCACGGCGCGGGCACCCATACGCTGATGTTCGGCGGCGAAATCGGCAATGGCTTTGTCGGTCAATATCAGGACATGAGTAATCCCGATCCGGTCGGAGACCCGCCTTTCAGCGTCGATTTTCGCGAGGTATATGCCTCCGTTTTGCAGGACTGGCTGGGAAACCCGCCCGAGCTGGTTCGGTATGTGCTGGGCCGGCCCTTCCCTCCGATCAGCGGCCTGGTGCCGTCCATAGCCCCGGCATCCGGCGACAATGGCCTGTGCGCCTTGCTGGGCCACAATCCGCATCCGGTCATGGCCGGCGCTTTTGAGATCAAATTCTCCATTATGCAAGGCACTGCTGTGCGCCTGCAATTACTCGACAAAGCAGGGCACATGCTGCGCACGCTGATCAGCGATTTTATGCCGAAAGGCAGTCACAGTTTTCTGTTCCGGCCCGCCGATTGGTACCTGCCTCCCGGCACTTATCAGTACCGGCTGCTGGCCAGCGGGCAGGTATTTCAACGCGAGATCCGGGTTTAAGTACTTCAGGGCTGTTGAGAAAGGCTTGACCTTGAGTCGCGCAGACGCAGGGTTGATTGATCTTTTTCCCGGTTTCATTGATTAAATTTTCCAGTATCCGGGATTGCCGGAACTTTGCGCCCGGTTTCAAAAGGAAGCGGAGTTCAGGATCATTGATCCAAAACCCAACGACCTAACCTTTTGGAAAAAACCTTGTTATACCCCCGGTTTCCGTTATTTTCATTCGCTTATCTTAATCCATCCCATCGAAATGATACCATCCTCCTTGTTAAAGCAACTGTTTTTTTGCCTGTTTTTCATTCCATCCCTTCTGCATGCGCAGGCTCCGGTTTTGCCGGAACAGCCCATGCAGGTACGGGGTAAAGTCGTGGATTCCAATACTGGAACAGCGTTGGAATTTGCCACGGCAACCTTGTTTAGCCAGACGGACAGCAGTGTTGTGAATGGCTGCCTCACCGATGTTAACGGCGTATTCGCGCTGCAGGCCCGCCCGGGCAAATATTACCTCCGGCTCGATTTCCTGGCTTATAAAACCCGGTTTGTCCCTGCTATTGAATTGAATAAGGCAAACCCGGAGGCCGATCTCGGGACAATTTCCCTTGAACCGGCCGCCAATACCCTGGATGAAGTGGTGGTGCGGGCCGAAAAGAGCCAGATGCAGCTATCCCTGGACAAACGGGTGTTCAATGTCGGAAAAGACCTGGCCAACCGCGGCGGCACAGCAGCGGATATTCTCGACAATGTTCCCTCCGTAAACGTGGATGTGGAAGGCGGGGTCAGCCTGCGCGGCAGCGAGAACGTCCGTATCCTGATCGACGGGAAACCGTCCGGCCTGATCGGGATCAGCAATACCAACGGTTTGCGCCAACTCCCGGCCAACATGATCGACCGGGTGGAAGTGATCACCAATCCTTCGGCGCGTTATGAAGCGGAGGGAATGGCGGGTATTATCAATATTGTGCTGAAAAAAGAACATTCCGAGGGCATGAACGGCGCTATCGATCTTACCGTCGGACAGCCCGACGAATACGGCGCCTCCTTAAGTTTTAACTACCGGAAAAACCGCTTTAACCTGTTTTCCAACTATGGCTTGCGCTACAACAAACGCCCGGGAGTGGGTAGCCAGTATCAGGAGTTTTATGCCGGTGACACTACATTTATCACGGAACTCTCCCGGGACCGGGAGCGCAAGGGCTGGTCGAATACCCTGCGTTTTGGCGCAGATTATCTTTTGAATCCGCAAAACAGTCTGACGACATCTTTTTCCTGGCGCTACAGCAATGAGGATAATTTCAGCACCATCGAATACCGCGATTTTCTCAACAGTTTGACTAATCCCACGGGCACTGTGCGCCGTACCGACGATGAAAAACAAACAGAGCCTAATCTGGAATACTCCCTGAACTATAAAAAGCTTTTTGCCCGCGAAGGCCACGAACTGACGGCTGACTTTCGCTTTCAGGACAATGTGGAGCGGGAGAATTCCGATTTCCGGGAGCAATCGTTTGAGCCGGACGGGTCGCCTTCCGGCAAGGCAGATTTTATTCAGCGTTCCGCAAACAAAGAAGCCGAACGCAACATCATCCTTCAGGTCGATTATGTGCAGCCTTTTGGCAAAGACGGCAAATTTGAGGCAGGATACCGCGGAGGCCTTCGCGATATCCGCAACACTTTTCGTGTGGAAGAACTGGCCGACCAGATCTGGACTGTTTTGCCGGGTCTGACCAATGAATTACAGTACGACGAAAATATTCACGCAGCATACGCAATCCTGGGCAACAAAGTGCGCCAGTTTAGCTGGCAGGGCGGGCTTCGCGCCGAGGTTTCGGATATTAAAACCGAACTCGTGCAAACCCAGGAAGTCAATGATCGCCCGGTGTATGCCAATCTGTTTCCCAGTGCGCATGTCGGCTATGAACTCCCGGCCGGGCATTCCGTTCAGTTGAGCTACAGCCGCCGCATCCGCCGTCCCCGGTTCTGGGATCTCAACCCGTTTTTTACCTACAGCGATGCTCGGAACTTCCGGAGCGGGAATCCCAATCTGAGCCCGGAATTCACCGATGCTTACGAGATCAGCCACCTCAAGCGCTGGGAAAAAGGGACCATGACGTCTGCGCTGTATTACCGGCACACGGACGGCGTGATCGAACGCATCCGCATTCAGCTTTCCGATACGTCCTCCCGGAGCTTCCCGGTCAACCTTTCCACCCGGAATGATTTCGGCCTGGAATTTACCGGATCTTTTGAACCCTATGAAATCTGGAAGATCAACGGAAACCTGAATTTCTTCCGTTCGATCACGGATGGCAGCTATGAAGGGCAGGTGTTCCATGCCGATGCCTACAGCTGGACCGGGCGCGTATCCTCGCGCCTTACCTTGTGGAAAAAACTCGATGTACAGACGACCTTTCATTACCGGGCACCGCAAAACAATACCCAGGGAAGATCCAAGGCTATGTACCACGCCGATCTGGGAATGAGTATGGATGTCTTGCAGTCCAAAGGCACCCTGACGCTTAGTGTGCGCGATGTGTTCAATTCCCGGCGTTGGCGTTATGTCACCCAGGGCGCGGATTTTTATACGGAAGGTGATTTTCAGTGGCGCGCACGGCAGATTTCCCTGACGTTTAACTACCGGATCAACCGGAACAAGGAGCAAAAACGGGATATGGAAAACGGCGGTGGCGGCGAAGGTGGCGGAATGGAATTTTGATTTTCGTTTCTTTGCAAAAAATCAGTTCAACAAATCAAAAACATGAAAAAGTACCTGAAACCCGCCCTATGGGCACTGCTTGGCCTGTTTGTGCTGGGCCAGTTTATCCGGCCGGAACGAAACCTTTCGAATGATCAGACCAATCACCTCCGCACCCACTATCCTATCCCGGATTCAGTGGAGGCTATTCTGGATATAGCCTGCTATGATTGCCACAGCAATCTCACGCGCTACCCCTGGTATGCGAATGTGCAACCCTTTGCGGCCTGGATTGCGCACCACGTGGATGAGGGGAAACAGGAACTGAATTTTTCCAGCCTTACCACCCGCCGCATCGCTATACAGAACCACAAACTGGAGGAGCTGATCGAAATGGTCCGCGAAGGCGAAATGCCCCTGCCTTCCTATACCTGGATACACCGCGATGCCGTGCTTTCCGATCCGCAAAAAAACGCCCTCATTGCCTGGGCGCAAACCACCATGGACTCGATCAAAGCGCAATATCCGGCGGATAGCCTGGTGTTGCGGCGGCGGCGGCAATAGTGGGCGGTGGACGGTTTTCCAGAAACCATTTATCGTCCGCCATTACAGCCGCAGAGTAAATTATCCGAGTAGTTTTGTTTGATCAGTTTAAACGCCTTCCGGTAAGGGTATCCTCTTCCCATGCCAAGGTTTTCGGTGCTGATCGTATAGTAGCAATCAAAACCGATCACACTTTCGCCCTCCTTAAGGTCATTAGGGTCGCAGTAGGGGTTGGAAGTGGTATTGCAATCTGTCGTAGTCAGATCCGCCAGCACATTTTCCAGAATGTGCTTGGGGTCAATTTCATATTTTTTAGCCAGTGCCCAATCGACGTCCGTCGCAAATCGCCCGCAGGGTTCTCCTCTTCGCACGATACTGTCCGGGTAAATGGTAAAATCGTTGATGAAGAAGGAGTGAATGGTCGCCAGTTTTTTGAATTTCGGGTTCGAGGCAAAATCGAGTTGCTCATAGGCATCGGTAAACGTTTTCGTCTCTTTGTCGAAGTACTTCGGCGATAAAGGCGTTTCTTCGGTATCCACCCAGATTTCATTGATCAGGTATTCGTACCCCAGCAAGTGGTTTCCGGATCCGGTAATATTTTTTTGCCGCCGGGAACACTTCATGCGCACATCGGCGCTTTTAGCCAGATAGTACACGCCGGGACGCTTGTTTCCCGGAAGGGGCAGCTTGTATTCGGCATTTAGCGCCCAGGTACCTTCGAAGGCACTACATGGGCAAAATGACTGAACCTCGGATTCATCCAGATAGGGCGAGTCGTATGCGGAATTGAAATCGCCATCGAAATATCTGGACAAGGGGTGCTTTAGCTGCGTTGTTACTTCGGTATCCCTCAAGCTGCTCAGGAACACCAGGAGCAAGGCCAGGGCAACCCCCAAAAGAAAAGCGAAAAGGCCATACCATACGGCTTTTTTATTAGCCTTCCGGTCAAACAGCGCACTTGTGCTGGCCAATTCTGCCCTAAGTCTGGTCGTGTCCGACTGCAGAACCACGGTTTCCACTTCCAGTTTATCCAGTTTTTCAAGCAGGGCAATATTGTCGATCGAGCGCATGTACATGCCCTGGGTAGCCGTACCGGAAATCAGTTTGCTAAACTGGCTTGCACTAATGCAAAGGTCTTTTGCGATATCGCCAAAAGACGAAGTGCCAAATTTCGATGTCAGCAAATCTCTGGGGCCATATTTCCGCTCCAGGGCCTCCAGAAATTTTTGATGCAGGTCAGATTCCATGTATTTGCAAAGTGTAAAAAAGTGTAAAACGGTATAAAATACTATGAAATCATTTATTTATACAATAAAATGTTTTGCTCTAAGATATTTGCAAAATATGTTTGCGGTGCAATCGCCTGTTAAATTCCACGGGAGACTTTCAAAAGTAATGAAAAAAACCAGACGGCGAACCCAATGCCCCAACATATTCAAGTGCGCAATATCCGGATACCATTTAATCACACCAAGAAATGAGCTTTCATCCACGATACCTGACCCAATCAAGAGGATTTAAATTATTACTTGGCCCGGCCTTGTTCGGGTTGGTAATCGCCTTCTTTCACCCGGAGGGTTTGTCCGATCAGGGGAATGCTGTCCTGGCCAGTACGGTATGGGTGGCAGCCTGGTGGATCACCGATTGTATCCCGCTTGCCATAACTTCTATTTTACCGATTGTGCTTTTTCCGCTGACCGGCGGCATGTCGCTCGAAGAGACGACGGCATCCTTTGGTCACCGGTATATCTTTCTGTACATAGGCGGGTTTATCCTGGCCATAGCCATTGAACGCTGGAATCTGCATAAACGGATTTCACTGATGATCATCAGTATTATCGGTACCAATCTGAAAAGCATTATTCTGGGGTTCATGGTCGCTACGGCCTTTCTGTCTATGTGGATATCGAATACCGCAACAGCTGTGATGATGCTGCCGATCGGCATGGCTATCATCACCCAGTTAAAGGATAATCCGAAAACCAAGGAGGACGAGAATCTTATCTTTGGCAAAGCGCTGATGCTGGCTATCGCATACAGCGCAACAATCGGCGGGATCGCCACGCTGATCGGCACGCCTCCGAATCTGGTATTTGCCGGTATCGTTCAGGAGTTATATGGCTTCGAGGTCACCTTCTCCAAGTGGCTTATTTTTGGTCTGCCCATTTCCGTCAGCCTGCTCCTGATCTGTTGGAAGTACCTGACGAGTTATGCTTACCGGTTCGAGCAGCAATCTTTCCCGGATGGGAAAGGGGAGATCCGGCGGCAACTTCAGGCGCTGGGCAAAATTTCCTACGAAGAAAAAATGGTGCTGGGTATTTTTGTCATCACCGCAGTAACCTGGATCAGCCGCTCTTTTCTAAACCGGTTCATTCCTGCGCTGGACGATACGATCATTGCGGTCGCGGCGGCCGTCCTGCTTTTTACGATTCCGGCATCGAAAAAGGAGAAACGGGCATTGGTCAACTGGGAGGAGGCTGTTCGGTTGCCCTGGGGTATCCTGTTACTCTTTGGCGGAGGCCTTGCCCTGGCGGAAGGTTTTAAAAACAGCGGACTTGCTGGTTTTATCGGACAACAACTTGCGTTGTTGGATGGCGTATCGCTGCTTGTATTACTGCTCGTCGTTGTTACTGCAGTCAATTTCCTGACGGAAATCACCTCCAATCTCGCCACCACAGCCATGGTTTTGCCCATTCTGGCGCCGCTGGCTCTGGTCATCGACGTGCATCCGTTCACACTGATGGTTGGCGCGGCTGTTGCTGCTTCCTGTGCTTTTATGTTGCCTGTGGCGACCCCGCCCAATGCTGTGGTGTTTGCGTCTGGTTATTTGACCATACCCGATATGGTCCGGGCAGGGTTCCGGCTCAACGTCATATCCATCGTTTGCCTGACCATACTGGTTTATTTCGTATTGCCCCACTTGTGGGGATTTGACTTAAATACCTTCCCAATCGGATTGAAAAAATAGCATTCGTTGAATTAACACCTTATATCATGAAGACACTTCAACAAGTTATCCTGATCACCCTGATTGCCTTTTTCAGTCAGGCCGTGCATGCCCAAAGAGCCATAACCGGCGTAGTGCAGGACGAAGCGGGCGTTCCACTCATTGGGGTGACCATTTTGGAGGAAGGCACCTCAAATGGGACTAAAACTTCGATTGACGGCACCTACTCGATTACTACTATGAACGAAAATGCAACCCTCGTTTTTAGTTATTTTGGCAGACAGACCGTCGCCCGGCCGGTAGGGGCCGATCAGCGTATTGACATTATCCTGCAGGAAAAAGTGGATCTTCTGGAAGAAGTAGTCGTCACCGCGCTCGGTTTTGAGGAAAACAAGGATGAACTCGGATATGCCAGCTCGGGTGTAAAAGGCGGAGCTCTGGTGAGGTCGGGGGAAGCTACGGTGTTGAATTCTCTTTCCGGAAAATCATCCGGCGTGCGGATTAGCCGAAACTCCGGTGACCCGGGCGCAGGGGCGTATATTCAGATCCGGGGCATTTCCACCATCACGCGCAACAATCAGCCTCTGATCATTCTGGACGGGATTCCGATCAGCAACGATGTGCGCGGTAACAGCGACAGCGGAGGCGTGAATCAGGAGTCCCGGTTGAATGACCTCAACCCCAATGATATCGAAAGTATTTCCATATTAAAAGGGGCTTCTGCAGCAGCTTTGTACGGCACGCAGGCCCTGGGCGGGGTTATTTTGATCACGACCAAAAGCGGCAAGTTTGGGAGCAAGCTGAGTGTGTCGTTCAAATCGACGTATTCCATGGATGTCATCAACCTGAAATATCCCTTGCAAACCAAGTTCGGACAGGGCGACAACGGTGTGTATAATCAGCGGGCACGCGATTCCTGGGGCGATAAGATCTCCGATCGCCCGGGTGGTACGGACGTGTTCAATACTTCCGGTCAGTTTTATGTCGATCAGGACGGAGCGGTGTACTATCCGATCCTGAATAAGAATTCCCAAACGATATATGATGACGCCAACTTCGATCAGATCTTTCACAATGGCTATTTCCTTGAAAATAACCTGAGCCTGAGCGGTGGAAACGAACGGAGCGCCGTCTTCTTCAGCCTGAGCGATTTGAATCAGCAGGGTATCATTGTCAATAATTCGGACTACCGGCGTACTTCCGCCCGCTTCAATGCGAAGCAATTACTGACAGACCGGTTAAAATTGAAAACGACGGCCACCTATTCGCGTACCGGCTCCAACCGGATACAGAAAGGCGCAAGCTCATCCGGCCTGTACCTCGGCCTGTTACGGACGCCTCCCGACTTCGATAACTCCGGATACCGGGGCGATTTTTATGCCGGTCCGAATGCGTCTCCTGTACCAAACCGCCACCGTTCCTACCGGGAATCATTGGGCGCCGATAATACGCCAGTGTACAACAATCCCCGCTGGACGATCAACGAACAGGAGGACCGGGCCCAAACCGATCGCTTCATCAGCAGTTTTGAACTCACCGCGTCGCCGCTACCCTGGGTTGACCTGATCGGCCGGGTGGGTATCGATCATTACACGGAAAAGCGGAATGAGTTTTTCACACCGGGTTCTGCATCCGGCGCCTTTGCGTCCGGGTACTACGAGCAATCCCTGGCTTCGAATACGATTTTCAACATGGACTATATCGCCAGGGCTACGAGGCGGCTGAGCAGAACCCTGGACGGGACTTTATTGGTTGGCTTTAACTATAACAGCAAGTCCCTCACAGTTAACGGTGTTTCAACCACGAATTTCATTCAATTTGCCGATGTGGCGAGCGTGGTGCGTGATAAAGACAATGCCCTGCCTGAAAACGTCACAACGGCCAGTTCGCAGGGACGCGAACGCACTGCGGGGGTTTATTCCTCGCTCAGCCTGTCGGGTTGGGATATGCTGCACCTGACAAGCACGCTCCGGGTTGAGTCCGCCTCAACCTTTGGCGATGCCTCCAATAATACTTTTTTGTTCCCATCCACTTCGCTGGCCTGGCAGTTTTCCAAACTGGGTGATCTGGCAAGCGATGTCTTTTCCTTTGGCAAGCTGCGCCTTTCGTATGGAGAAGTCGGCGTTCAGCCCGCCCGTTATAATACATCCAATGTGTTTGTGTCCCCGAGCTTTACAGACCAGTATGGTGGAAATCTTAACCTTGGCTTGTTCGGCAACGGCGGTTTTGTACCCAGTGCAAACCGCGGCAACTCGGCGCTTCGTCCCGAGCGAAAAAAAGAACTGGAACTCGGCGTTGACCTGCGGTTTCTGAACGATCGCCTGTCGTTTAGCGGAACCTATTTCAATAACATGACGGAGGACGTACTGCTCGATTTTCCCGTAGCGAATTCCCGAGGGTATAGTGTAGTTTATACCAATGGCGCTAAAATTGAGAATAAAGGGGCTGAACTGGACCTGGGTTATACAATAGTCCGGAAAAAAGACTTTACCTGGGATGTGACCGGAACGTTTACCACGGTTAAAAATACAGTGGTTGATCTGGCGGGTGTAGAGTCCATTAATCTTGGCGGTCTTGCGGCTACCAATGCCCGGGCTGTTGAAGGAAAACCACTGGGCGTTTTGTGGGGATCGCGCATTTTGCGAAATGCCGACGGTTCTATTGTTTTCGATGAAAACGGCTTCCCGGAGCAGGATGCCGTGGAAGGGGTGATTGGCGATCCCAACCCCGATTGGCAGGGATCCCTGATGACCGGTTTTCAGTTCAGGAATTTCAGATTGAATATTCTGTTTGAAACGTATCAGGGCGCGGATATTTATGCAGGCACAAAATCAGTGCTGTACGACCTCGGCCGCTGGGAAGACTCGGGAAATGAAGTTACCGCCACCCGTAATTACAAGGAGTTTAATGGAAACATTATCAATATCGGCGAAACATTCCGGGGAAAGGTGTACGATTTCGGTGCAGGCCCTGTAGCGCTTACAGAAGCCTGGTACAACGGCGACGGCGGGTTCTTTAGCAATGGAAACGATGAATTGTACATTGAAGACGGATCCTGGAGCCGGATTCGCGAAGTGAGCCTGAGCTACCGCTTGCGTTCCGATTGGTTAAAGCAAAAATTGGGTCTCGGGTCTCTGGAACTTACGGCTACCGGCCGAAACCTGGCGCTTTGGACACCCTTTGAGGGCAACGATCCGGATACCAACCTTTCCGGTATCAGCGTAGCCCGGGGAATCGAATACTTCAATAACCCGGGAACAAAGTCCTATTTGTTCAGCCTGTTGCTCAATTTTTAACCTAACAAAATGAAGATTACTATGAAACGCCTGATATACGTATGCTTTATTGCCCTTTTTGCCGCATCCTGTGGCAAGCTGGTCGATGGGATCAATGATGATCCCAATAATCCGACCAGTACTTCCTACCAAAACATTCTGACCGGTGCTGAAGTTGGGAACATCATTTTGCAAACCGGTGAATCGGCCCGGAGGGCGGGCATTTTCTGCGGTTATTACACCGGCATTGACCGCCAGCACCTGGGATTTAGCCAATACTCGGTGAACACCAGCGATTTTAACAGCCTGTGGTACGATGTTTATGTCGATACGTACCGGAATGCTTTGGAAACGGAAGCCTTTGCTGAAAAAGCCGGGATTGTCGGAATCACCAAAGGTATTACCCAGGTGTTGCAAGCCCAGGCCATCGGAACCGCAGCCGCCTTGTACGGCGATGTTCCATTCGAAGAGGCAGGAAGGATCGAGATCGACAATCCTCGGTTTGAAGACCAGGCTGCTGTGTACGACAAGGTACAGCTGTTGCTGGATGAAGCCATCCGAAACCTGGAAACCGGTACCGGACGCCCGGCCGGCGGTTCGGAAATCTATTTCGACGGCAATCCGGCGCCCTGGATAGAGGTCGCCTATACCCTGAAGGCGCGCTTTTATATGCACACCAAAGCCTACGCCAAGGCTTATGATGCCGCAAGCAAAGGTATCCGTTCGAAGAGCAACGCCATGTATGCACCACACGGTACCGGCAACGAAGAATCCAACCTGACCTATTTGTTTTTTGCCGTGGAAGTGCGGGGCGCCGATGTCGTCACGTCCGATTTTATGACCAGCCTCATCCAGCCGGACCCGGCAGTCAGCCCCGATTTCAACAATTACCGGGGCAATGCCAAAACCGACGAAACCGGCCGCTTCAATTATTACTTCCTGACGAACAGCGTGGGTGTGCAACCCAATACAGTGAACGGTTTTGCTGCACAGACAGCGCCGGCGCCGATGGTAACCTATGCCGAAAACCTGTTGATCCTGGCTGAGGCCGGCTTTCGCTCCCAAGGATTCGATACGGGTTTGAACCACCTGAACGAATTCCGTGCCTATATGGCGGCCGGCGGCTATCTGACAAATGCCAGCCCCGCCCAGTTGCGATACGACGCATATGACGCAGCCGATTTTGCCAGCGGAGGTATGGAGAATACCGATGGCCTGAGTGCCGATGACGCGCTGTTGCGCGAAATCCTGGAAGAGCGCTATGTGACGCTTTTTGGCCAAATCGAAGGCTTTAACGATACCCGGCGAACAGGAAAAGAAACCTCCGTGCGGGTGCCGGTCCAACCGAATGTCGGCTCGCAATTGCCCCAGCGCTTTCTGTATCCGCAAACCGAGATCGACCGGAACTTTAATACACCGAGCCCGATCCCCGGATTTTTTGAACCAACGGATGTCAATAAATGATCAGCCCTAAACTACATCGCTTTCGCCTTTGCTGGCTCATACTGCTTTTGCCGGCATTGCTGCAGGCCCAGCAGGCCGATACCCTCCGGGTGCTTTTCGTAGGTAATAGTTTTACCTATTTCTGGAATCTCCCGCAGGTGGTCCAGTCCATGGCTGAAAGTCAGGGCAGGGTTATCCTGACCCGGCAATCCACGGCTGGCGGCGCCAGCCTGGAGCAGCACTGGAAGGGCGAAAAAGGTCTGAAAACCAGGGCGCTTATTGAAACAGGTGGCTGGGACTATGTCGTACTCCAGGATCACAGCCAGCGCCCTATCGACGCGCGGGAAAATTTCATGGAATACGGGAAAAAATTCGGAGAGTTGGTCCGGTCTGCCGGCGCAGAGCCCTTGTACTTCACGACCTGGGCATACAAGTCCAATCCGCTGATGCAGCCGGCAATCACCGCAGGATATGCCGAACTCGCCCGGGAAATGCAGGCCGCCCTGCTGCCGGCGGGTCCCCTATGGGCTTCCGTGCGGCAGCTCCGGCCCGACATGGAATTGTTTTTTGACGACAAACATCCAACTCCGTTGGGTACATACCTGACGGGCCTGGCTTTTTACCGGAAGCTGACCGGGCAGTCTGTGTCAAGCATTCCCGACCGGCTGAGCACTACGGATCAATTTGGTGAAAACACCTATTTGCTGTTTGTACTACCCGAGGATGGCAGTTTTTTGCGCCAAAGCGTCGGGGAGTTTGATCTGGGAAAATCGATTCCAGAGGCGGGTAAATAACCCGGGATTTGCAATCAACTATTGTTTCTTTTTCAAAACAATACAATATGAAACATTTACAACCTGCTAAACTTCTTATTGCCCTTGTGTGCATGATTGCATTGGGCATTTCCTGTAATAAAAAAGAGGATACGGTCATCGATGACACCCTGACTGTGTTGTCCCAAAAAATTAACGGAGTTCAGATCAACAGTGGCGTTACAAACATCAAAACTGCCGTAACGATCGAACTGATCTTTTCCCATACGCTCAAGACCGCTGACTTTGAATCCGCACTTTCGTTCAGCGGCCCTTCGGGTGCAGTAGCTTATGACCTTTCGTATTCCAATACGAATTCCACGGTCACGCTGGTCAATACGTCGCCGTTGGATAACGAAGTTACCTACACGATTTCGGTAGCCCCCGGCGCCCTGGCGGCGGGCGGTCAAACCCTCAAACAAGCATTTACCCTGAGTTTTACCACACAACCATTTGTGCCGGCGAATGTGGTTTTGAGTTCCGATGTTTCCAGTATTGATGAACCGGGTGGCATGGCGACGGTGACAGCCACGCTCAGCGAAAAAGTGGACAAGAACGTAACCGTAAACCTGGCTTTTGGCGGGAGTGCTACCGGAGGCGGCGCGGATTATGCTGCGAGTGCATCCTCGGTGGTTATTCCAACCGGGGAAACTACCGCTTCCATCACGATAAGCGGGGTTCAGGATAATGCCATTGAGGGCACGGAAATGATTGAGATCACGATTGCCAGCCTGGAAAATGCGCTTGAACTGACACCGCAAAAAGTCACCATCACACTGGTCGATGATGATATCGACAGTAATGGAGATGGCTTCCCGGATAAGGGATTTATTATTAATGAAACGCTGTTCGATCCCCCTTCGGGGCTTGCCGGCGATGCCAATGGCGACGGTACCCGGGACGCTGCCCAGGATGAGTTTATCGAATTTGTAAATGATTCGGATCAGCCGGTGGATTTGAGCGGCTTTACCTTGTACGATGAGACGAACCTGGCCACTAATACACCCCGGCATACCTTCCCGCCGGGCACGGTCATTCCGCCGGGCGGCGTATATGTCCTTTTCGGCGGCGGCTCTCCTACGGGTGATTTTGGCAATGCGCTCGTCGGAGTGTCCACATCCGGGAACATGAACTTATCCAATGCTGAGGATATCATTGTCATTAAAGACCTGAATGGCGACGTTTTTCTGAACTTCAGTTCGGTAAACGATGCGCCCGGGGTTGACTTCGGTGTCGATCAATCGGTAACGCGGTGGCCGGATATTAACGGCGATTTCACCCTGCATACTACCGCGAATAGCGCGCTTGCATTCTCACCCGGTAAAAAGGCCGATGGCACCAACTTCGGTGGCAACATCGATCCGGGGAAAGGCTTTATCATTAATGAGGTGCTGTTTGATCCACCGACCGGCGCAGCCGGCGATGCGAATGGCGATGGTACGAGAAGTGCTTCGGAAGATGAGTTTATCGAATTCGTAAATGATTCAGATCAGCCGGTGGATCTGAGCGGTTTCAACTTGTATGACGAAACGGGTCTGACCAACGATGTACCCCGGCATACCTTCCCGCAGGGCACCGTCATTCCTCCGAGGAGCGTTTATGTGTTGTTTGGCGGTGGAATGCCCTCCGGCGGGTTTGGCGGTGCGCTGGTAGGTACCACCACGACGGGGGACATGAACCTCTCCAATGCGGGCGATATAATTACGATAAAAGATACCCAGGGCAATGTGTTCTTGACCTTCGATACTGCAACAGACGGTACGGGGCTTGATTTCGGCGCCGATCAGTCGGTGACGCGGTCGCCGGATATAGATGGCGCCTTTATGCTGCACACCACGGCTAATGCGGGCTTGTCATTTTCGCCCGGCACACGCACGGATGGTTCCAATTTTTATTGATTTGGTAAGGATTATTATATGCCAAGATCAAGCCGCTTTCGTTTTCAAGGGCTCCTCCAAGTCCTTTTCCTGGCAACACTGCTTTTCGCGTGTGGCAAGGAAAAGGACGGAGGGGCCTCCATTTCCCTGTTGAGCATAACTGCCAATAGCGGCATTTTGCCGGATGGCGCGACCAATATACCAACAGATTTGAACCTTGAACTTACCTTCTCAGCTGCTCTGGATATCCCGGTATTTCAAACTGCATTCTCTCTGACATCCAGTTCAGGGGCAGTCAATCCCGGTTTTAGTTACGCCAATGCATCGTCCAAGGCCATAATAACGGTGAATGGTCTGGCATTCAATACCGACTATCAATTGAAAATTCAAAAGGTGGCCATCGGGCGGAATGGAGAACTGCTTGACCGCGAAATATCCATTCACTTTACTACGGCGGATGGAGGTGTGATCACTGAAATGGCGCCTTGTATATCGGCATCCAGTCCTTGTCTCCAAACAGCGGTGCTGACTAATGCTGCCGGAACTACCTTCAACTTTGATTTTTTCAGCAGTTATCCCATCTATCTGGACAATGCCCGTTGGGAAAAGCTGGAAAATGCCGTTATCGTTACACATGGCCAAAACCGGGATGCAGATAATTATTTCAGCTATCTGATGACTACCCTGCGCAATGAAGGCCTGGACGGGAATACTATACTGATCGCTCCTTTTTTTAAGAGCAATGCCGATGCGACGGCGGGCGATTTGTATTGGAGCGACTCCGGCTGGCGGGAAGGGCAGAATGCGGATAATCCCAATGGTGATGTCAGCGCTTTCGAGGTAATTGACCGGATTATCGCCAGGCTGGCCGATAAGGATCATTTCCCCGTGCTGAAAAACCTGGTCCTGACCGGGCATTCTTCCGGGGCTTTGTTTACCCAGGTGTATGCTGCAGCCAACAAGGCGGAAGCGCTGTACCCGGATATTGATTTTCAGTACGTTGTTGCCAACAGTCAGTATTTCTATTATCCGGATGATGTTCGGTACCAGGAAAGTACCGGTCAGTTTGTGCTTCCTGCCGGCTGTACTTCCTTTAACCGCTGGCCCCTCGGCTTTATCAATCCACCAGCCTATTTAAACGGAACGATGGAGGCTGCCGTGGACCAACAGATTGTCGAACGCCAGATTACCTACCTGCTTGGGGACGCCGATACGATTACTTCCGGCACGCTGAATACCACGGACTGTGCTGCAGTGTTACTCGGCCCCAACCGGTTTAAACGCGGCGAGTATTTTTATTCCTTGTTGGAAGCCCGATACAGCGGTATTCACCGTAGCCGGAAAGTGCTGGTGCCGGGTATCGGGCATGATGCCCAGAGTATGTATCAATCCGGGGCGTTCCGGACGCTTATCCGGGATTTGTTTCAGTAGGGGTGGACGGTGGACGGGCTTTACTGAGGTAATCCCGTCCACCGCCTTCTCCCTCCATCACTTACGGTTTTGCCTTTTTCGTCACGACCTTTCCATCTGCGTCGAGTTGGATGACTTCCATACCGAGTTTTTCGAGGCCGGGCATGACTTTTTCCGCATCGCCGGCCAGGAACCAACCGAGGTCGCCGGGCTGTACGATTGTCCGGGCTACACTTTGCACATCCTTCAGCGTCAGGTTTTGCACCCGTTGGCTGTAGGTTTTCCAGTAGTCGTCTTTCAGGTTGTATTTGACCATGTTTACGGTACTGCCGTTTACGGCGCCATTGGTTTCCCACATACCTGACATGCCCATTATGGTATTTTGTTTGGTTTTGTCAAACTCCGCCTGGGTCATCGGTTTGTCGCCGACAAACTGGTTCATTTCCTTTAGGATTTCCTGGATACTTTCCGCCGTTTTGTCGGTTTGTACCGGTGCATACACGAAGAAGGGGCGTTGTCCGGCGCTGCTCATAATACCCGATTGGGCGCCGTATGCCCAGTGTTTGTCTTCCCGGATGTTCATATTGATCCGGCTGGTGAAGTCGCCGCCCAGCACGTTGTTCATCTGTTCAATGGCTGTTTCGTCCATCTGACCGTAGGGTTTGGTCAGGTAAGCGGCGAGGATCATGCTTTGCGGGCTTTCGGGCCGGTCGATCAGGAAGATCTTCTTTTTATTTGCTCCGGCAACTTCCGGGATCATTTTCCTGGGCACATTGCCTTTCCCCCATTTGCCAAAGCGTTTTTCCAGTTTTTCTACCAGTTCGGGCATGGTAATATCGCCGGTGACCACGATAGTGGCGTTGTTTGGCTTGAGCCAGGTGTTGTAAAATCCGCGGATATCCTCCAGCGTCATGCTGTTTACCGAGGTCTCGTCGCCGCTACCGCTTTTGGGCATGCCGTAGGGATGATCTTTGCCATAGAGCAGTTCAGGTATCACCCGGAAGAGCATTCCAATCGGATTGGCTTTTTCATTGGTAATGTCGCTGATCTGTTTGTTTTTCAGGCGGTCCAGATCTGCCTGCGGGAATGCCGGATTCAGAACGACATCAGCCATGAGGTCGAGACTGGGATCCAGAGATTGTTTGAGGGCGTTCAGGTAAACATAGGAATAGTCCAGATCGCTGGACGTGCCCAGGGAGGCGCCCAGTATCTGGAGTCTTTCATTGATTTGCAAGCTGCTCAGGTTTTTAGTGCCTTCGTCGAGCATATTCATGGCAAGGTTGGCAAGTCCCGGTTTTCCACCCATTTTATCGGTACAAAAGCCGGCATTGAACATCATGTTCATCACCATGGTCGGGCTTTCCGTGCGGCGGGTAAGCACCACTTTCATTCCGTTGCTGAGGGTAGCGCGCTGAATGTCGGGGAACCGGGCAATCGCCTTGGTATCCACTGCCGGCGGTGCGCTGCGATCCGCTTCCTTTCCGGACACTGCGTATTCCGGGAACGGCGTGCAGGTGAGGGTGAACCGCCCGCGGGTCAGCCATTTTTTTGCAGCCTGATGGATGTTTTGCGCAGTGGTTTCGTGGTACCAGCGCAGAACTTTTTTGTAATAATCGGCGCTTCCGCCAAATACCTCGTTTTGGGCGAGGATATCGCTTTTGCCGCCGAATCCGCCGATGCGTTCAAGGCCCTTGATAAAGTTGGCAAAATAGGCGGCCTTTACCCGGCTGACCTCTTCTTCCGTGGGTCCATTGGCCAGGAATTCGTTCAGGATTTCATTGATGGCGGTTTCAACTTCATCCAGCGATTTGCCTTTTTTTACATTGGCAAGGATGGTAAACTCGCCGGATATCTCGGACTGATTGGTGTATGCTACGGCGTAACTGCAAATCTGCTTTTCATAAACCAGCTTTTTGTACAGGCGGCTGTTTTTTCCGGAAGCCAGTACGTCGGAAGCCAGGTCGAGCCATACGGTTTCCTGCGTCCCCCATTGCGGCATGTGCCACACCATGTTGATCTGCGCTTCCGGAACCCGGTCCTGGTAAGTAGCGCGGGTGTCCGCAGTGCGTACTGGAATATTGACGCCCGGCCGGGCGATGGTGGGGCCGGCCGGGATGTTGCCGAAGTACTTGAATACTTTTTCGTAGGCCATTTCCGGCGTGATATCACCCGCAACTACCACCACCGCATTGGCGGCGCCGTAGTAGGATTTGAACCATTCATGCACATCGTCGAGACTGGCGGCGTTGAGATCCTCCATTTCGCCGATCACGGTATGGCCATAGGGGTGATAAGGGGGGTACATTTCCTTTTGTATAATATCCTGGCCTTTGGAATAGGGCTGGTTTTCACCCTGGCGTTTTTCATTTTGCACCACGCCGCGTTGCTCGTCCAGTTTGGCCTGATCGATGGCGCCGATCAGGTGCCCCATGCGGTCGCTTTCGAGCCAGAGCACCTGATCAAGCGCGCCGACGGGTACATTCTGGAAATAGTTGGTGCGGTCTTCGTTGGTGGTGCCGTTCAGGTCGGTGCCCCCGATCGCTTCCAGGGCCTGGAAGTAATCGGTGTTGAAGTTTTCGGAACCGTTGAACATCAGGTGTTCGAACAGGTGGGCAAAGCCGCTTTTACCGGGTTTTTCGTTCTTGGATCCCACATGGTACCAGACATTCACTGCGGCGATGGGTGCTTTGTGGTCTTCATGTACGAGGAGGGTGAGTCCGTTGGGCAGGGTAAATTTTTTATAGGGAATGTCAATCTCATCCGGGTTGTATTTGGGGTAGTCTTGTTGGGCCAGAAGAGTGGTGGCGGATTGAAGAAGAAAGGCTGTCAGAGCCAGCAGGAAAATTCGTTTCATGCTACGTTGTTTTGAATGAAAAAAGTAATGCGTGTGTTTTATTCGGTACTTCAGGCAAGATCGTTAGATGGTGTTGTTTGGGGTATAGCTGCAAAAGAGACTGGAAAATTCGCCTGTTGTTGCGGGTATCCGGAAAAGATTGGATGAATGGCAGAAACTTCCGGGTAAACGGTACAGTTGGGGCTGAAATAAAAAAACACCCCGTTACTTTAGCGGCTGAAATGAACGGGCGACGCATTACCGAATGGCTCGAGACCAAAGGAGCCAGCTGGCTGCCGCTACTGATCGTACTGGCAGGGGCTGTGCTGCGTGTGGTTGTCTGGGGACAAAACCACGCGCTTTTCATCGATGAGGCTAATCTTGCGCGCAACCTGTGCGAGCGGGACCTGTTTGATTTTTTCCGTCCCCTGGACCACGATCAGTACGCGCCACCGCTGTTTATGCTGGTACAAAAAAGCAGCGTATTGCTGTTGGGGCAGCAGGAGTATGCGCTGCGTTTGTTCCCCTTGTTGTGCAGCCTGCTCGCACTGTTGCTTTTTTACCGGATCGGCGGGCAGTTGATCGAGAATCCCTGGGTTTTGGTGGCAACCGTGTGGATATTCAGTTTCAATGATATCTTTTTGCGGTATGCCGCAGAGGGCAAGCCCTATGCCTGTGACCTGGCGGTAGCCCTGGGGCTGGTGGCTCTCGGGTTGCGAAATTCCGGCCGTCAGATTTCATTCGCATTGGCCGGATTGCTGGGCGCCGTAGCCATTTGGTTGTCCATGCCTTCGGTTTTTGTCCTTTTCGGGTTGGGTTTGTATTGGTTTTACCAGACCTCGCGGGCTGGCGGTGAGCGCCGTATTCTGATCGCATTGGCCGGAACGGTGAGCGCGTGGCTCCTGAGTTTTGGGGCATATTACTGGTTCCTCCTGCAACCGAGCATGGCGGTGACGCCCCTGGTCAGTTATCACCAACCCTGGTTTTTTCCCCTTCTGCCACACAGCGAAGCCGAATGGGCCCAGGCCGGCGCCTTGCTCATGACCTTTCCGTATTATACGGCGGGATTTACCGTGCTGGCCCAGCTGACCGGGATCGCCGGGATACTGACCGGCCTGCTGCTGTTATTTCGCACCCGGAAGGAACTTTTTCTGCTGATCGCAGCGCCTGTACTGGTTTGTGTACTTGCCTCCGGTTTCCGGCAATATTCCCTGATCCCCCGTATGCTCGTTTGGGCTTTTCCGCTGGCGTTGCTGGTCCAGGCAACGGGCTGGCAGGCCTGGTGGGGGCAGGGCAATCGATATCTGCGCATCCTTTGGGTGGTATTGTGGGGGGCTACCGCCGGCCTGCATACAGGCTGGCGGTATGTGGCAGAGCCGCTGGTCATTGAAGAGGTTCGTTCGGTACTGGAAATGATCCGAGAGGATTTCCGTCCGGACGATATCCTTTATGTGTACCACGAAGCCTGGCCCGCGGTAACCTATTACCGGGAATGTCATAAAGCGCGGGAACAATATGCTTTTGGAGATCGCATGATCCACGGCGAGTGGAATGAGCATCCCGGATTGGACAAACTGCAACTGCAACCGGGCCGCCCCCAACGTAT